>CANKWX010000072.1 GCA_947487165.1 Burkholderiales bacterium | reverse complement strand
CGTCAAGACCGCCGGCGACATGCCGCCAGCGGTTTTTTATTTCGACGAGACGGCGCAGCGCTACCAGGCGGTGTCAGTGATCGCGGTCGATCGCGCGGCAGGCACCGTAAGCTTTCGCACCTCACACTTCAGCAAGTTCGTGGCGCTGGCACTGCTTAATCAGGGCATTGAGCCGGAAGTGAGCACCGGGTTCTCGCTCGCCGCAGACTCCATCCTGCACCAGAATTTCGGGTCGTCGCAGTTTGTCGGGCACTGCGCTGCCTTCACCTCGATTTCAACCTATTACTTTCGTAATCAAGGTGCGAAGCGGCTCTATGCCTTCGCGCAGGAGGGCAAGGCCGAGGACTCGACCGATGACGAGATAACGCGATCGGTACTGGCCCTGACTTATGGCGTGATCGTCAACAAGTGGAGCAGTGTTATAGGAAGTTTCCTCGTTCCTGCTGCGGTCGACACCGGGCGCCTGATGCTGCAGTCGATGATCGTCACCGGGCAGCCACTGCACCTGGTCATTCACGACGGTAACCAAGTAGGCCACTCCGTCACCGTCTACGGCTATGACGCGATGACCAAGGCGTTCCGCATCTATGATTCCAACTATCCCAAGACGGAAGTGAGTTTCCCCTGGAAGTTCGCCAGCGGCTTCGGTGTCTACTCAATGGCCGGCTACCCGGCGAATATGTTCGATTACATCGGCTACGCCACAGACGATACTTTTGCCTCCCCCGGGCAGTTCGCAGCGATCTTGGCGGACTGGAAGAGCGGGAAGCTGGCCGACTATTTCAAGAACCTGAGCATCACGAATCCGAAGGACTCGGTCACGAAAGTGCTCGATGTGAAGGCAGATTTCACGGTAGAAATTCCCTACGAGGACGGTAAGACGGTGCAGGGCCAGCTCACGCGCCCTGCCGCCAGCGTCAAACCGGTGTTCCTCCATGTGTACAAGGATGGCGTGAGTCAGGGCGAAGGCACTCTGATTGGCGCAGACGGCAAATTCACGATCAATTTCCCCACCAAACTGGAGAAGGGGGTCGCTGTGATGTTGCTCGTCACAGAAAGCGCCGCTAGCCTGACCGAGGGCTTCACTGCGTTTGGACGATTCACCGTTGGGCCGCCGCTTGGGGCAATCAGTGTAGGCGTTAGTCACACCTGCGCGATTACCAGTGCAGGCGGGGTCAAGTGCTGGGGATTTAACTCTGCGGGTCAACTCGGCGACGGCAGCACAATAGACCGCCTCATGCCGGTGGACGTTTTGGGGCTGGGCAGTGGGGTTGTCGCAATAAATGCAGGCAACGGGCACACCTGCGCACTTACTCGTGCAGGCGGGGTCAAGTGCTGGGGGTCTAACGGCTATGGTCGACTCGGCGACGGCAGCACAACAACCCGCCTCACACCGGTGGACGTTTCTGGGCTGGGCAGTGGGGTTGTCGCAATAAGTAGTACAACAAGCGACTCACACACCTGCGCGGTTACCAGTGCAGGCGGTGTCAAGTGCTGGGGGTCTAACTCTTCGGGTCAACTCGGCAACGGCCGCGTAACAGAGCCCCCCCTCACGCCGGTGGACGTTTCTGGGCTGGGCAGTGGGGTTGTCGCAGTAAGTGCAGGCGGCTACCACACCTGCGCGCTTACCCGTGCAGGCGGTGTCAAGTGCTGGGGGTCTAACCCTTCGGGTCAACTCGGCGACGGCAGCGAAACATACCACCTTACACCGGTGGACGTCTCTGGGCTTGGCAGTGGGGTTGTCGCAATAAGTGCAGGTTTCGCCCACACCTGCGCGCTTACCAGTGCAGGCGGGGTCAAGTGCTGGGGGCCGAACTACGCGGGTCAACTCGGCGACGGCAGCACAACAGAACGCCGTACGCCGGTGGACGTTTCTGGGCTGGGCAGTGGGGTTGTCGCAATAAGTGCAGGCGGCTACCACACCTGCGCGCTTACCAGTGCGGGCGGGGGCAAGTGCTGGGGGAATGGCTTCGCGGGTCAACTCGGCGACGGCAGCACAACAGACCGCCTCACACCGGTGGACGTTTCTGGGCCGGGCAGTGGGTTTGTTGCGATCAGTGCAGGCGATTCTCCCCGTACCTGCGCGCTTACGAGTGCAGGCGGGGTCAAGTGCTGGGGGGATAACTTACAGGGTCAACTCGGCGACGGCACTTTCGACAGCAGAAGCACTCCCGTCAACGTCATCGGCTTTCCTTGACAGCATGCTTCGCTGTCGCTTGTTTCCATCAACTGCGTCTACGAGCCCATCAGATCAGGACACCTCACTTCCGCGACCGCTTGGGCCGTTGAGCAGCCTGTTCGTGATGGTGTGCCGCACACGATTGATCCGCCAGGCTCGACAAGAACGAGTCGAGCATTGATGATGCGCGCGCTGCTCGATTCACGCACATGAGCACGCCCCATGGCAATGCGCGTCAGTCAACGGAACTTGTCACCATGATCCAGGCACATTGCCGTTTCGGCATTGCTGTGGCAGCCCTCCTCTTCTGCCTCCACCCCGCTCATGCCCAGCCCACCGGGACCTGCTTAGTCCAGCGGCTCGAGGGAACAGCGATGGTCTCGGCGGGCGGCTCTGCGCCACGTGCCGTGCAAACGGGCCAGGCGCTTGCTGCCGCCGACACGGTCCGTACGCAGTCGCAGTCGCGTATCACCATGGCCTGCGCCAACAACCTCAAGGTAGTGCTCGGCCCCGACAGCGTCATCACGGTCGAGGGCCTGCTGGCCGCCGAGACGCAGACGTTTGGCCTGCGCCTGCTGGACGGGATTGTCGGTTTCATCTTCAAGGGCAGTGGTGGCGGTGTGCAGGTCCGCACGCCCTCGGCAGTGGCTGCGGTTCGATCCACCGAATGGGCGATGCGCTGGAGCAATGGCGTGAGCGAAGTGTTCACCCGGGAAGGCACCGTGGCGGTGTCGGCCGACGGGGGTTCGGTCAGGCTGGGCCCCGGCGACGGCGTCGATGTGTCGGACAGCGGTGAGTTCAAGCCGGTGGTCCAGTGGAGACCGCCTCGCATTGCCCGATTCGGCGAACTGCTCGGCGCTGACTGGTGATGCCCAGGGGGCGTGTGCGTCCGAAGCGGCTGGGAGCAATGGCTGCCGTCGCGGTGGGTGCACTGCTGCTGGGCCTGTGGCAGCCCGGCGAACGTGGCGTTTTCTGGCAGGGCATCGAGGGGCGTCTCCTCGATGCGAGGTTCCTTCTGCGCGGGCCGCTGCCCGCGCCGCATCAGGTGGCGATCGTCGCATTTGACGACGCTGCCATCGAAAAGTTCGCCACCTTCCCCCCGGCACGCACGGCCTTGGGGGCGGTCGTAGCCGACGCGTGGGTGGCCGGTGCTCAGGTGCTGGCACTCGACTTTCTGCTCGTGGATGTTCGATCGGACGATTCGGTGCTCGCAGCCGCACTGGCTCGAGGAGCGGCCATCCTCGGGGTGGCCGAGGCCGCAGCGGGCGCCTCTGCAGGGCCGCTGCAGCAGCGCGGTGGCTTGAGCCTCGTCACGGGACCCGAGCCGCAGTCCCCTCTGCCCGCCTTGGGGCCGGTCCCGGCGCTGCAGGAGGCTGCCGGATCGGCCCATGTGACGGTCGTGCACGGGCCGGACGGGGTGCTGCGCCGCATGCGCCCCGTACTGGCGCTGCGTACGTCGCAAGGGCTCGTACACCTGCCCGCACTCGCAGTCGCCGCCGTGACGACGCAGACGGGGCCTGCCCGATACCTGGCCAAGGCCAACGGCGTCGGCGGGCGATTGGAGCTCGGGTCGATCTCGCTGCCGCTCGACCTGCGCGGCACGGTCCCCTTGGACTACTACGGCCCGGCGGGGTCGATTCCGACTTTTTCCGCCGCTTCCGTGTCGCAAGCCGACCTCCGCGGAAAGATCGTTTTCATCGGCGCGACAGGCACCGGGTTCGGCGACCGGCACGCCACGCCGTTCGACGCGACGATGCCCGGCGTCGAGGTGCATGCGACCTTCGCCGCCAATTTGTTGGCAGGGCGTCCGCTGCGCCGCGATGGGGTCGCATGGTTCGCCAGTGCCTCGATGGGCCTGCTCGCCGCCGCTGCGGGCTTTTTTGCTGCCGGGCTGGGCGGCCAACTCATCGCTGCCCTGGCCACCGGTTTGGTGGCGGTGGCGGCAGCAGCGGCGCTTCAGGCAGCGTTCCTGGCGGGCTGGTGGATCGATGCCAGCACGGTGTTGATGTGCCTCACACTGGGCGCGGTGGTGAGTGCCGCCGCACAGCGTTTCGATCAGCGGCGGCGTGCCACCAACCTGGCTCGGTACCAGTCGCCAGCCCTGGTGGAGACACTCGCCACGGAGGCTAACGCCCTGCAGCACAGGCCACCGCAGCCTGCTGTGGTCGTTTTTGTCGATGTCGTGGGGTTCACGCCCCACGCCGAGCACTCGGGCCCGCAGCGCACCCACGCGCTCCTGGCCTTGTTCACGCGCCTGGTCGAACAGGCGGCGGATCGCTGCGGCGGAATGATCGCGGACTTTGCAGGGGACGGTGCGCTCGTCGTCTTCGGTGTGCCCGAGCCCGGCGCAGACGATGTCGAACGGGGGCTGCGTTTCATCGAACACCTCGACGCCGCTGTGCTCGCGTGTCCGGAATGGCCCGGCCTCGGACTGCGGTTCAGCGCCCATGCGGGGCCGGTGCAGTTGGGTGTGCTGGGTGGAGATCGGCATCGCCGCGTGTCCGTCAGCGGTGACGTGGTGAACACGGCGAGCCGCCTGCAGGAAAGTGCGCGAGCCAGCGAGGCCTCGCTGGCGCTGTCGAGTGCTCTCATCGCCGCCACGCCTGAGGCCCGCCGCTGGGCCGAGCAGCGGGGCCTCACAAGACTCGCGCCGCAGCTTCTGCGAGGCCGCGCTGCACTCGAAGAGGTCTGGGTCGGGGCCCTCTGGAATCCGCCTCGATGAATGAATCGCTCGAAACGGCGGCGCAGTCGCCCGCGCTGTTGCGAGCTCGGGGCTGGGCTTCCAGCGCGGCAGCAACCGTGTCCGCAGCGCTGGCCAACGTTCCGGAAAATGCTGCCTACGGGCTGATGGCAATGGCGCCGCTGGGTCTGGCTTTCGGGCCCACGGCGATGGCGCTGGCGATTCTCGGCGCGGTCGTCGCCAACACCGTCGCCCATACGCTGGGCGCGGGGCGGCTGGCCAGCGGGCCGCGCTCGTCGCTGGCGCTGCTGACGGCAGGACTGGTGGCGAGCCTGGTGGTCAGCCCGCTCGCCGCTGGCGGTCTGGGGGTCCTGCAGGTCCTCGTCTGTGTTGCCCTGGCTGTGGCCGCCGCAGGGCTGCTGCAGTGTCTCTTCGGCTGGCTGGGACTGGGTAACCTGGTCAAGTTCACGCCTTATCCGGTCCGGTTAGGTTTGACCAGCGGCATCGGCCTGCTCCTGCTGATCACGGCCTTCCCCGTGATGCTGGGCCAGCGCTTCGGATCCCCGTTGTCGGCCGGCGGCCTGAACCCCAGCTGGGGTGCCGCGACCGTGGGCGTGTGTGCTTTCGCCACCTGCTGGCTCGCGGCGCGCCATTTTCCACGGGTGCCACCGATGCTGTTGGGAATGATCGCCGCCACCGGCCTGCACCAGCTGCTCTTGAGCCACGGCGGGGAGGCAACCTGGGGCAGCAGTCTGGGGTTGCCGCAGCTGCCGACGTTCGAGCCCGGCAGGCTGGCGCAGGCGGTGAGCGGGGTCTTTGCGAGCATGGACTTCAAGACCAGCACCCTGCTGGCGCTGTACTCGGTCACGCTGGCCCTGCTGTGCAGCATGGATACGCTGATCACGACCTCCATCATCGACGGCCGCTTGCGGCTGCGGCGAAGCGCCGACCGCGAACTGATGGCACAGGGATTGGCAAACATTGCGACGGCGCTGTGCGGCGGGCACGCATCGTCGCCCTCCGCCGCACGAACCCTGGCACTGGTGCTGCCGCAACCGAAGCACCGGTACGTGACGCTGCTTTATTCGCTGGCGATGCTGGCCGTGCTGATCTTCGGGCAGCAGTGGTTGGGTTTGCTTCCGGAAAGCGCGCTGGGCGGCTTGCTGGTCCTTCAGGGCGCGCAGATGGTGGCGCCAGCCTTGTGGGGCGCCCCCAGGGGCCTTGCACACCTGGGGCTAGGCCGAGCCGCCGCATCACGAGGCGAAGCCCGCACCCTGCTGGGCAACTGGGTCGTTACCTTGGCCGTAACACTGAGTGCGCTGTGGCTGGGCGTGGGCGCAGCGGTCCTGATCGGAGCGTCCTGTGCCGTACTGCTGTTCGTACGCGCCAACATGCGAGACGTGGTGCGCCATCTGTCGACAGGCGAAACCCGGAGCTCCCTGAAGGTTCGGCCTGTTCAGGTGCGCGATGCAGTGCGCGGGGAGGGGCGGCGCATTGCGCTCTTCGAGCTCGAAGGCTCGCTGTTCTTCGGTACGGCCGATGCCCTGCAGCTTCGGTTGCAGCAACTTCCGGAAGCGGTCGATTCGGCCATCCTCGACCTTCGGCAGGTCCAGGACATCGACGTCACGGCTGCACGCATCCTGAGCGAGCTTGCAGACGACTGGGAACGACAGGGGCGTCGGATGATGTTCGCCGAATGGCCCAAGGGCGACAGTCGGCGTCAGCTGCTGGAGGTCATGGCCGACCCCGGCAGCGCCCACCGTCTTCATTTTTTCGACGATGTCGACCGGGCCCTGGAGCAGGCGGAGGACCGGCTGATCGAGAGGCTGAAACTGCAGATCCCTTCCGACGAGGTCATTGCGCTGTCCGAGACGTCGCTGATGCGCGGCCTGGCGCCAGCGACCTGCGCCGCGGTCGAGGCCTTGATGAAAGTGGTGCACTTCCCCCGCGACACGGTGATTTTCAGACGCGGCGACCCTGGTGATGGACTGTATGTCGTGACGCGAGGCGAGGTGGGTCTGCGACTTCCCGGCAGCTCGCGGCGTCTGGTCTCGTTTGCGGCAGGCGTGACGATCGGTGAGATCGCCATGCTGAGCCAAGAGACTCGGTCGGCGGAAGCTGTCGCGGCGTCCGACGTCACGGCCTGCTTCCTGCCCACGACCGCCTTCAACCAATTGCTGCTGGAGCACCCTGATGTGGCTGCGCAGCTGTTGAAGAACATGGCACTCCACCTGTCCGACCGCGTGCGCGGCCTGACCGACGACCTCACGCATTGGGTCGCTCGTACCGTCGCGAAGCGCCCCTCGACCGGCCAGCCCAGCGCAGCGACGTATTCGGACGAAATGGGGATGTCCGGCGACTAGCGATGGGAACAGGCATTTCAAACGCCCCCATCAGGCCCGGGACGGGCAGCCAGCCATAAGCAGCCGATGACGATCGGAATGTCGCCGCCGTACGACCGGTTTCAAAGTGCAGCCGCCATAGGATCGGTGGTCTTTCCGGCGTTGCCAGCCTCTATCCTTTACGCTCGATCTTTTACCGACTGGGGTCTTTGCATGAATGCCCGTCCTTCAAATGACTCAGCCCGTCTGAACCGAACGCGTGATGACGCGCTGCGCGAACGCGCCCGGCGCG
This sequence comes from Burkholderiales bacterium, assembly GCA_947487165.1. Lineage (GTDB taxonomy): Bacteria > Pseudomonadota > Gammaproteobacteria > Burkholderiales > Burkholderiaceae_E > UBA4615. The sequence continues at coordinate 8,992 of CANKWX010000072.1, read as the reverse complement.
TCATTCCGGGCGGCATGTTCGGCCATATGAATGTGGCCGCTCTGCCTGCCAATTACCCGCAGTTTTTTGAAGCCGCGGAGGGCTGTCGATTGCGAGATGCCGATGGCCGAAGTGTGATCGATTTCATGTGTGCCTATGGCCCGATGATCGTGGGCTATCGCCATCCGCAGGTCGATGAAGCGGTGGCGCGCCAAGCCAGCCTGGGCGATCTCATGACCGGGCCGAGCGCGCGCATGGTCGAACTGGCCGAACGACTGGTGGCCCTCTTGCCCCATGCCGACTGGGCGCTGTTCCAGAAGAACGGCACGGATGCGACCACCCTGTGCGTGACGATTGCGCGCGCGGCCACCGGACGTCGCAAGGTGCTGGTGGCTCGCAACGCGTATCACGGTGCCGCCCCCTGGTGCACCCCCTATCCGGGCGGTGTCATCGCCGAAGACCGGGCCCACCTGGTTCACTTCGACTACAACGATCTGCCCAGTCTGCAGCAGGCGCTTGAGTCGGTCCGTGGCGATGCGGCAGCCGTGATCGTTTCGGCCTTCAAGCATGACTTCGGCCGCGACCAGCAATTGCCGAGCGCCGAGTTTGCGCAGGGTGTGCGTCGGTTGTGCGATGAGCAGGGTGCCGCGCTGGTGCTCGATGATGTGCGTGCCGGGTTCAGGCTGGATCTGCGAGGCAGCTGGGAGCCCTTGGGTGTGCGCCCCGATCTGTCGGCCTGGAGCAAGGCCATTGCCAATGGCTATCCGCTTGCCTTCGTATCAGGCAGCGACGCTTATCGCCAAGCCGCGACGCAGGTCTATGCCACCGGGTCGTTCTGGTGCGGCAGCGTTGCGATGGCGGCGGCCTTGGCCACACTCGATGTCCTCGAGCGGCACGATGCCGTGGCGCATATGCGTCAGATGGGAGAGCGATTGCGTGCGGGTCTGCAAGCGCAGGCACTGCGCCATGGGGTGGGCATCCGGCAGACCGGCCCTGCGCAGATGCCTCAGGTGCTCTTTGATGACGACCCGTCATTCGAGCGCGGCATGCTGTTTACCGAGGTGGCGCTTGATTACGGGGTCTACCTGCACCCGCGTCACAACATGTTCCTGTCACTGGCCCACACGCCCGAGGACATCGATGAGGCGCTGCGTGCCACCGACATCGCCATGGCGGCGGTTGCCGCCGGTTTCGGCGCCAATACCTGAAGTGCTCCGGGCATTGACGGGCAGCCACACCAAAACCATCTGACAGCTTAGCCGTGAGCGCGCGCTGAGAATACCCCCATGAACATGGGTAGCTGATGTTGTGCCGGATCCGGATCGTGGCGGATTGAGCGCGATTGCATCGCGCCGCAATTCCGGAGCCCTTATGCGTTTTCGATATGTCCTGACCCTGCTGTTGACCCTATTCCTGACAGCCTGCGGCGGCAGTAGCAGTAGCAGCGGCAGTAGCAGCGGCAGCGCGGGCGCCGCGACCTATGCCGAAGCCGATGCCGCCATCGCATTGCAGGGCACGGTGTTGGACGATCGAGGCATTGCGATCTCCGGCGCCACCGTCAAGGTGCTATCCGGGCTTGCCAAGCTAGCCGGTTCCGATGTGGTCAGCACTGGTACAGATGGCAGTTTTGCGTTCACGCTGGACGCTTCCACGCCCGCTGTCGTGCGCATCGAAAAAGCGGGCTTCGTGCCGATGATTCGTGCCGCCGGCGCAGCACGTAACAATGCCCAGTTTGCAGCACTGGTAACGCTTCTGCCGGTTGCGAGCTCTCAAGGCTTTGACCCGACTCAAGGCGCGGTTTTGCGGGTTCCGGGCTCCAGTGCGCGCGTGGAGCTCGCTGCCAACAGCCTGGTGCGAGGCGATGGACAGCCCCCCTCAGGCACTGCGATTGCATCAGTCACGCCGATCGATCCCAGCCGCAACATCAGCGACATGCCAGGCTTGATGGTCGACGCCACCAGTGGCGCGCCCATCGAGTCGCTGGGTGCATTGGCCGTGAACTTCAGCGACGCCACCGGTGCGCCCCTGAACCTTGCCAGCGGCCAGACCGCCACAATCCGTATTCCTGCCACACCCGCTGCAGGAGTCGTCCTGCCAGCCAGTTTCCCGCTCTATTTCCTGAACGAAGAGACTGGCGTCTGGACGCAAGAGGGCACTGCATTGCTGCAATCGGACGCCACGACCGGCGGGCAGTATTACGAAGGCACGGTCAGTCATTTCAGCTTCTGGAATGCAGACCGGGTCTACGAGCGCGCCACGATCGACCTGGGCGCAACGGTGGGCGGCGTGGCCTGCTCGGTGCCGGCTGGCTTGTCGGTACAGGCCATCGGCCTGGACTACAACGGCATCTCATCGCCTGAGGCGAGCGGCTTCTTTGGGCGTGCCAGCTCGCAGGTGCGGCTACGCCTTATCGACGCGCTCGGGAATGTGGCGGATTCGATGGACATTGCCACCGGGCTGGCGGGCACCGCCACGCGACTTCCTCGATGTCTGAGCGCGCCGCCCAAGGTCAACCTGACCGGGCGCGTCACGGTCACCAGCGGCACCTTGTCCAACTACCTGGTTCGAATCACAGGCCCGAAATTTCAGACGCTTGCCGTGCCAATTGACAGCGCCGGGCGGTATTCGTCCAGCGTCTATGCCAATAGCGGCACTGTCAGTGCCAGCCTGGTGGCGCGTGTCAACCGGGGTACCCCGGACACCAGCGTCAGTGCCACGGTGGCAGGCGTTGACGTGGGCTTCCCCGACCTGACGGTTCAGGACACGAGCTTTGCACTCCAGGGGTGTGTGGGTGGTTGGGGCGAGTACCGCCAGCGGCGCGTCCAGGTCAGTCTTTTTCGTGGCAACACCATGGTGGGCGCGCCCCAGACTTTGCAAAGCGACGTGGCAAGCTTCACGTTTCCCGACGCCCCTTTGAACAGCACGTTGACCGTGCGACTGACGCCGCCCGATGCCACGCTGGTCGAGAAGACCGTCACGGTTGCGGTGGGGAACACACCGGCTGTGCTTGACAGTTGCCTGACATTGCCAAAGGGGCCTCAGGCGACTGTGCAGACCGCAGGCAATGACCTGGTGCGCAGTTTTGATGCCAGCTCGTCGATTGCCGGCGATGCAGTCATCACCGCCTATGCCTGGCGATTTGGTGACGGTGATACCGGCAGCGGCGCAAGCGTGAGCCATGCTTACTCAGGACCAGGCAGCTACCCGGTCAAGCTCACGGTGACCGACGCGCTCGGTCAGGAATCCTCGACCACCGTGACCCTCATCGTCACCCGTGGCGCGGCCGTCGTGACAGTGCCTGCTGGCAATCAGATTGCCTCGGGCAGGACGCACCACTGTTTCATCAATGCCGGCGGTGGCGCCGAGTGCTTTGGCTACAACGGGTTTGGCCAACTCGGTGGTGGTACGCTGGATTCGTCCACCTCGCCGGTGGCCGTGACCGGCTTGAGTGTCGGTGTGAGTGCGCTTGCGCTGGGCGGTGACCATTCCTGCGCGTTGACCAGTTCGGGGGGCGTCAAATGCTGGGGCTACAACGGCTCGGGTCAGCTCGGTAACGGCAGCGCAGACCCTTTCATGAGTTCACCGACCGATGTCACCGGCCTGACGACCGGGGTGGTGGCCATCGGCTCGGGCGCAGACCACACCTGCGCCGTGACGAGCGCGGGTGCCCTGAAGTGCTGGGGTAGCAACAGTTTCGGCTCGCTGGGTATCGGGAGTGGCACCCCAAGCTCCAGCAGGGTTCCGGTCAGCGTGTCCGGTCTGGACTCGGGTGTGCTTGCGGTCAGCGCGGGCGGATCGGATACCTGCGCGGTGACCAGAGGGGCGGGCGTCTTTTGTTGGGGTAGCAGCTACGACTCGACCGTGCCCGTGCTCTTCAGCGGTCTTGAGGGCACTGTCATTTCTATCAGCCTGGGCTCGGCCCATGGCTGTGCTGTCACCCAAAGCGGCGCAGTCAAGTGCTGGGGGAGCAACGATAGTGGAAAACTCGGAAACGGCACCAATACTTCCAGCACGACGCCTGTCGATGTGCAGGGGCTGGGCAGCGGTTTCATGTCGGTGAGCAGTGGCAGCAGCCACAGTTGCGCACTGTCTGTCACAGGCACCACCTTTTGCTGGGGCGGGAACCGGTATGGACAGCTGGGCAATTCAAGCACCACGAACAGCAATATCCCCGTGCGCGCAAGCGAGCAGATTGCCCCGGCGATTGGCCTGAGCGCGGGCTCCTTCACGACATGCGTCATTCAGAGCAACCGCAGCCGGCAATGCTGGGGCTGGCAGGAGTCGCGCCCTCCCGATTGAAGACACTAACAGCCGTTGCATCTTGAACCGGATGCACCCGCTGGCTGCCGCCTTGCGAAAAAGAAAGGCCTGATCGCTGCGGCGAAGCGGATAGACGATTCGTGAATGGCAGCCTTGCAGCTCGACAAATGTGAACCGCCCCGGGGCGGTTCACACCGCGTACCGCCAGATCAGGTCTGGTCCCCCGCCGTTGGCGCTCCGCTTGAGCACGGGGTCAGGCTGTACCGCGTCATTCCCTCGCTTTAGCGCGATTGCGGTAAGTAGACCACTGGGGTGACAGCCGTCTCATGGCGGACCGCTCTGCGAGATTTCGTGGCGTTCGACGTCGGCGTGAACGATAAAAGAGAACGACGGATCGTCAGCGCCGCTCTCTCGGAAGGCCGCGAGGCTTTTCGCGTCAGTCCAGGCCTCGTACACATTGGCTCGGTCGGGTTCGATGGTGTCAGCTGACACTGCGAAGTCCAGACATCCCGGCGCGCGCCTTGCCATGCGGATGCTGGGCTCGCAGCAGGCAAGAAACTGGTCTCGCGTACCTGGTTTGAGGATCAGCCGGCCGGAGACGATGAGCATGTAGTGCCTTGGTAGTCGACTGCGCAGATATCGCGCGAAGCTTGCTTTGTGTGGCCTAACTTTAGTCGCTCGTCGCTCATTAGCAAACCGCAAGGATGCCAAGGCCTGACAGCCTGCAGCGCAATTGCTGCACACTTGCAGCACACAACAGGGGGACGATAAGCATGAGTTCAGTCAACGGCTTGCCTGCCGGCACATTGTTTCGGCTACTGAATTGAGCACCGCCGAACAGGCTCGCGCCAACCGCACCGGGATTATCTGGATGGTGGTGGCGATGACCGCCTTCATCGCCAACGACGCCATGATCAAGGCCATCGGTGAACGCCTGCCGGCCGCGCAGATCATCGTGGTGCGGGGCGTTATGGCGATCAGCCTCATCAGTCTGGTGGCCTGGCGCATGGGCGCGATGAGCCGGCTGCCCGATGTGGTGCGCCCCTGGATCATCGTGCGCGGTGCCTGCGAGGGGCTGGGCACCTTCATTTATCTGGCGGCACTCTTTCACTTGCCGCTGGCCAATGTGACCGCGATCAATCAGTCGTCGCCGCTCTTCATTGCACTGCTTGCGATGGTGTTCCTGAAGGAGCGGGTTGATGCCGGCCGCTGGATCGCCATCGGCATCGGATTTCTCGGCGTGCTTGCGGTCATTCAGCCGCGGCTCGACGGCTTCAACGTGTATGCCTGGATGACGCTGCTGGCCACGCTGATTTACGCCTGCCGCGACCTGCTCACGCGCAAAGTGCCGGCGGCTACGCCGTCGATTCTGGTGACCCTGACGACCGCCGGCGTCGTGTGGCTGATGGCCTGCGGCGTGCTGGCAGTGGAAGGCTGGACGCCGATGGGCGCACGCGATGTGGGCCTGCTGTCGATCGCCGCGGTGTTTCTGTCAACCGGCTATTACGCGAGCATCGCGGCCATGCGCCAGGGCGAGATGTCGGTGGTCGCGCCCTTCCGGTATATCGGCCTTTTCTGGGCCCTGCTGATCGGCTGGTTCGTCTGGGGCGACCTGCCGAATGCCTGGGGCGCTATCGGGATTGGTCTGCTGATTGCGACCGGCGTCTACATGATTCGCCACCAGCGCGCGGCGCGTCGAAGCTGAACGCAGCCTCGACGAAACACGCCGCGCGCCGGCTTGGCTGGTGGCAGGTGCGATTCGCGATGCTCAGGCAGCCGCAGGCCGGGTGCGCATCGGGCCCAGGAAATCACGCTTGCCCAGTGGCACACCTTTCTGACGCAGGATGTCGTAAGCGGTGGCCGCATGGAAATAGAAGTTCGGCAGCGAGAACGACATCACGAAGGTCTCGGCGGTGAAGGGCACTTGCCGGCCGCGCATCTCGAAGGCCATGTCGCGACCCTCCAGCGCATTGATGTCGGCCGGTTTGATCGCCTGCAGTGCGGTGATGGTGTCCTTGACCAGCGTCTGGAGCCCAGCGTAGTCGCGGACCGGCAGATCGCCGGGCGGGCCGAAGACGCCGACCTTGAGGCCATCGATCGCGCCCAATGACTGATGCACGACCGCTTCGATCTGAAAGCTCAAGGGCAGCATGTCGGGTGCAAGGCGGGCCTGCACGATCTCATTGGGGTCGATGCCCGCGGCGGTGAAGTGCGCCAGACCCTTGTCGAGAAAGCCGGAGACGGCCGGGAGGATCTGCAGATAGCTTGCGACGCTCAGGTCGTAAAGGGATGTTGCCATGGGGGTGGGTCTCCTCTGATGGGGTGGGTGGTGTGGGTCGGCGTAATTACCGCGGCTTGTGCAGCTCGCCGGCGAGCGCGCCCAGACGCCCTTCGCCCTGTGGTGTCTGACCGCCGGTGCTCATGAAGCGCTCCATCGCCTGCCGTGTGCCTTCGCCGGCGAGCGTGCCCTGAAAGAGCGTGCCTTCGGCGATCAGATCGTCGCGAACCGCCTTGTCGGCATTGAGCACCGAGGCTTTGGCGGCAATGACGGCATGGCGCGGAAAAGACGCGATGCGCGCGGCCAGCCGGTTGACATGCGGCCAGAGTTCTTCGGCAGACATCGACCGGTTCACCCAGCCCCAGGACTGCGCCAGATCGGCATCGACATCATCGCAGCCTAGGATGACCTCGAGTGCACGCGAGCGTCCGATCAATCGCGGCAGACGCACCGTGCCCGAGCCGCCGGGCAGGATGCCGAGCGCGACTTCGGGCTGGTTGAAGACCGCCTTGCCGCGCAGCGCAAAGCGCATGTCGCAGCTCAGGGCCAGTTCGCTGCCACCGCCGCCGACCCGCCCTTCAATGACCGCGATCGTGGCCTTGGGCATGGTGCGAAACGCTTCGCACATGATGTGAAAGGGCTTGAGGTCGGTGGTCGACACCTCGCGATCGGGTGCGTATTTCAGGATCTGGCCGACATCGAAGTGCGCGATGAAAAAATCCGGGTTGGCCGAGTGCAGGATCACCACGCGCACCGAATCGTCTTCGGCCAAGGCGCCGGCGAGTTGCGACATCTCCTTGAACATTTGGCCATCGAAGAGATTGATCTCGCCGTTATCGAGGGTCACGCGCGCGATGCCATCAGCGATGGCAATTCGCATGGTCTTGCACTGGCTGTAGTCCATGGTGGTCTCCGTGTGGGATCGAATCAGACGCCCTGTGTCGGGATTATGAGCATCACTGCCTCGCTTGCCGCGTGGCGGTTTCGAAAATGCTCTGCCGCGATGTCAGCGGCTTGCCTGTTTGCCCGCCCGTGGAGGACAGTGCGAGGCTATGCCGGTTTTCATTTGCCCGCGCCCGAACTCACGAACGATCTAAAGCACGAAACTCACGCATCAACCAGGAGACACAAAATGGATCTCGCCTACTCATCGCAGGAACAGGCGTTTCGCAACGAGGTACGAGGCTGGCTCGCCGACAACCTGCCCGCAGACATTCGCGGCAAGGTCACCGGTTATCGGTCGATGGCCAAAGAAGACATCATTCGCTGGCACAAGATCCTGGCTGAAAAGGGCTGGTCGGTGCCGCACTGGCCGGTCGAATGGGGTGGCACAGGGTGGGACATTACCCAGCGCTATATCTTCAATGAGGAGTTCGGCCTGGCCGGCGCGCCCAACCTGCCCAACTTCGGCCCCAATATGTGCGCCTCGGTGCTGATGCGTTTTGGCACCGAGGCGCAGAAAAACCGCTTCCTGCCCCGTATCCGCATGGGCGACGACTTCTGGGTGCAGGGCTACTCCGAGCCGGGCTCGGGCTCCGACCTTGCCTCGCTCAAGACCCGTGCCGATCGCAAGGGCGACAAATATGTCGTCAATGGCCAGAAGATCTGGACCACGCTCGGTCACTATGGCGACTGGATCTTCTGTTTGGTACGAACCAATTTCGACACCAAGATCCGCCAGGAAGGCATCAGCTTTTTGCTGATCGACATGAAAACGCCCGGCATCACCGTGCGCCCGCTGATCCTGATGGACGGTGGCCACGAAGTGAACGAAGTCTTCTTCGAGAATGTCGAGGTGCCGGTCGAAAACCTGGTCCATGAAGAAGGCAAGGGCTGGACGGTGGCCAAGTATCTGCTTGGTCATGAGCGCATGGGCTCAGGCAATGTCGGCAATTCAAAGCGCGAGATGCAGGCGCTGCGCGCGCTGGCCGCCACCGAGACCAAGAACGGCAAGCCCCTGATGCAGGATCCGCGTTTTCGTGATCGCCTGACCCGCGCCGAGATCGAGCTGCAGGCGCTGGAGCTCACCTCGATGCGCTTTCTCGACAAGATGCGTCGCACCGGCCAGCCTCCGGGTGCCGAGGTCTCGATGCTCAAGCTCAAGGGCAGCGAGATCCAGCAGTCGATCACCGAGCTGATGATGCAGGCGATCGGCCCGGATGCCCAGCCCTTCGTCGGCGTGGACGAGGGCAGCGTCGATGCCTATCGCTCGCGCATGTCGCCGCGCTATTTCAACTATCGCAAGACGACGATTTATGCCGGCTCCAACGAGATCCAGCGCAACATCATCGCCAAGATGACCTTGGGGCTGTAGGTCCATTAGGGGTCGGGCCTGACGCGGCGCACTTGCGTTGCCCTATCGGCCTGACGGACACTAGTCGGCTACGGCCTATTGAGGCTGATCGGTCAACATCAGGAGCGAAAACAATGGATCTGGGTTACTCAACGGAAGAAACGACCTTTCGCAACGAAGTG
>CANKWX010000071.1 GCA_947487165.1 Burkholderiales bacterium | reverse complement strand
CTGCCCTTCGAGGCCGACAAGGACTTCACGCCGATCTCGCTGCTGCCGGTCGGGCCGCTACTGATGGCGGTGCCCACCGACTCGCCGGCCAAGACCGTCAAGGACTGGGTCGAGATCGCCAAGACCAAGCAGACCTCGATGGCGAGCTATGGTCAGGCTTCGGTCCCGCATCTGGCGGCGGCCGACTTCAATGCACGCTTTGGCACGAAGATCGAGGTCATCCACTACAAGGGCGAGGGCCCGATGTGGATCGACGTGGTCTCGGGCGTGGTGCAAGGGGGCATCGGCAGTTATGTCGCCCTGTCACCGCATCTGGCCAAAGGGACGGTGCGGGTGCTTGCCTCGGTGGGAAGCGAAAAGTCGCCGAAATTGCCGCAGGTGACGTCCTTCGTCTCGCAGGGCTTTGAAGGGCAGGTCTTCAAGCTCGACGGCTGTCTGGCCATGCTTGCACCCACCGGCACACCGGCCGACATCGTCAAGCGCATGGGTGATCTGTTTGTTGAAGCGGCCGAGTCGCCCAAGGGACTGGCCCTGCGTGAGGCCTTCGCCATCGATGCCAAGCCGACGACGACCGCGGTGGCCCAGCAGCGATGGCGCGACGAAAGTCCGATCTGGGTACGGCTGACCGAGCAGACCGGGATCAAGCTCGACTGAGACCAGGCTCGGCGGCCTTAGGACCGCCGGACCTCGAACTGGGCCACCGCATGCGACAGCCGCTCGGCCTGATCTTTCAGGCTGAGCGCGGCCGCGGCGCTTTGCTCGACCAGCGCCGAATTCTGCTGGGTCATGCCGTCGAGCTCGCCGACCGCCTGATTGACATGCGCCACACCCTCGCTCTGCTCGTGGGTTGCACGGCTGATCTCGGCAATCAGTGAACCGGTTTCCTGCACCGATTCAACGATGCGCCGCATGGTTGCACCGGCTTCGCCCACCCGCTGCGAGCCCTGCTCGACCCGGGCCACCGACTCCTCGATCAGCAGCTTGATCTCGCGCGCGGCATCGGTGCTGCGCTTGGCCAGCGACCGAACCTCGGCCGCCACCACTGCGAAGCCACGACCCTGCTCGCCGGCGCGTGCAGCCTCGACCGCGGCATTGAGCGCGAGGATATTCGTCTGAAACGCGATGCCGTCGATCACGCCGATGATGTCGCCGATCTTGCGGCTGCTTTGCGTGATGCCGGCCATGGTCGAGACCACATCCTCGACCGCCTGCCCGCCATCAGCCGCCACCTTGGACGCTGCGAGTGACAAGGCTTCTGCCCGTTCGGCATGCTCGGCGGTCTGGCGCACGGTCGCTGCCAACTCTTCCATGGACGAAGCGGTTTTCTGCAGATTGGCGGCGGTCTGCTCGGTGCGCTCCGAGAGATCACCGTTGCCCTGCGCGATCTCGCCCGAAGCAATACGCACCGATGCCGCCGAGGCCTCGACCTCCTGCATCACCGCACTGATCCGCTCGATCGACTGGTGCAATGCCCGCCCGAGCGGCGTCTCGACCCGCACCGAGGACAGGTCGAGGCACAGGCGATCGGCATTGCCGCGCATCGATTCGGTCACTCGTGCCAGCTCGGTGCCCAGGCGGGCGTCGTGACTGAGTTCGAGGGCCATGAAGATCTGCAGCGCTGACTGCACCACCACATACGAGGCATGCAACGCGACCAGCGCCCAGCTCGACTGCGCAAAGCAGATCGGTCCCCAGCCCCACTGCTGCAAAAGATTGAAGCTCACATGATGCAGGGCAATGGTCACCGCTCCCATCAGGATCGGCTTCCAGTCGCGATAGGCCAGCAAAAAGGCCAGACCGACGAAAACCCCGAAATGCGCCTCGTTCAGTCCATTGGACAACTGGATCTGCAGCGCGGTGATCGCCATGAAGGCGAAGGCCATGTAGAGCCGCGTCGCCAGTTGGCCCGGCTGGGTCATGACCAGGAAGGCCGCGATGCCAACGACCGGCAATCCGACGCCGAGCGCCAGGTCGAGTCGACTGAAATAGAGCGACAAACCGATGGCGGCCAGCTCGCAGATCGCCAGCACGGCCAGCAGCCAGCGGTCGGCGCGGGCGTAAAGGGGGGTCATCGGATCGCTTGCGAAGCCGGAGCTCGCAATCGATGTGGCAGGGGCTCGGGGACGGATGGCGTTCATCACGCCGATCATGCGATCTCGCGCGAGGTCAGATCAGTCGATGAACGGCGCAAGGCGAGCGCATATGAAGCGATCGACGCGGCTGCGGGCGTTGCCGGAGGGGGCGCAGTGCTGCAAGCAGGGCCATTGCAGATCATCCATCGGGATGACGTCAGCTTGCCTCTGTTACAGGTCGGTGGTCGACCGCCTTTGCTATCCTGCGACGCCGTCTGACGCGGCATGCAGAGGTAGCCAAAGATGAAACTTGCCACTTTGAAGGACGGCAGCCGCGACGGTCAGCTGGTCGTGGTCAGCCGTGACCTTGCCACCGCGCACTTTGCCCAGTCGATTGCGCCGACCCTGCAGCGGGCGCTCGATGACTGGGCCTTCATGGCACCCCAACTCGAGGATCTGTCGCTCACGCTCAATGCCGGGCGCGCCCGACATGCCTTCGCATTCGACCCGACCCAGTGCATGGCACCGTTGCCGCGCGCTTTCCAGTGGCTCGACGGCTCGACCTACGTGAACCATGTCGAGCTGGTGCGACGCGCCCGCAAAGCCGAGATGCCGGATCGCTTCTGGCACGACCCGCTGATGTATCAGGGCGGATCCGACGATTTTCTGGGGCCGTGCGACCAGGCCCTCTTTGGCAGCGAAGACTGGGGCATCGATTTCGAAGCCGAGCTGGCGGTGATCACTGACGATGTGCCGATGGGCGCCTCGCCCGAGCAGTGCGCCGATCACATCCGGCTGCTGATGCTGGCCAACGACTGGAGCCTGCGCAACCTGATCCCCGACGAGCTGGCCAAGGGTTTCGGCTTTGTTCATGGCAAACCGGCCACCGCGTTTGCGCCGGTGGCGGTGACACCCGACGAACTCGGCACGGCATGGATCGACGGGAAGGTGCATCGACCGGTGCTGTGCCACTGGAATGGCCGCAAGGTGGGTGAGGCGCAGGCTGGCGAGGACATGGTGTTTGACTTCCGCCAGCTGCTGTCGCATGCGGTCAAGACACGGCGCACGCGTGCCGGCAGCATCATCGGCTCGGGGACGGTCTCGAACAAGGACGCCTCGAAGGGCTGGTCGTGCATCGCCGAGGTGAGGGCGCTCGAGATGATCGAGTCAGGTGTCGCGCAGACCGGCTACATGGCCTTCGGCGATACCGTGAAGATCGAGATGTTCGGGTCGGATGGCCAGTCGGTGTTCGGTGCGATCGAGCAGCGGGTGGTCAGGTCGGCGACAGACAAATCACGCTGAACACTGCGGCGTCGCGGCGCTTGCGCAGGCCACGCCGCACCAGGCTTCAGGACCGCGGCAACACGGTGAGGGTGCCCTTCATGCCGGCCTCGTAATGGCCCGGCTCGAAACAGGCAACGCCGAGTTCACCACTCTTGTCGAAGCGGCGGATCACCTCGCGACTTTGACCTGCCTCAACACTGATCGCCGAGTCGGTGTGATGATGGTGCGCGGCACTGCCTGACTGCATCTCGCGCTGATGGTGGGCCAGCTCGGCAGCCGTGCCGATGACGAATTCATGGGTCAGCTTGCCGCGGTTGACGACCACCAGCTTCACATTTTCGCCGGCAACGACTGTAAGCGCCGAGGGCGAAAACCGCATGGTGTCATCCATCTCGATGCGCAGTTCGCGCACCGGCACCGAGGCACTGTCTGCCGGCTGGGGTGACGCTACGCCGGCTGATGGCCGGGGGAGTGCGACAGCCGCAGGCGCAGGGGAAGCCTCGTGCGAGTGCGAGGCATGGTCATGGTCGTGACCATCGCCGCCGGCGTCGGGCAGCATCTGCCAGGCGATCAGACTGCCGGCCAGCACCACAGCGCCGGTACCCACACCGTAACCGAGCACGGTACGAAGCGGCGCCCGGTCGCGACCCTGCATCAGCCAGTAGGCCAGCAGACTCATCGCAAAACCCAGCGGCACCACCCAGGCACTGCGGGCAGGCGAGTCGGGAAAGTGCTGCAGCCCGCCGGTAAAGAAACCCAGGCCGATCGACGACACGATGCCCAGACCGAGCAGGTCAACCCAGCGTTGGCTGCCGTCGGGCGAGGCCCGCATCTCGAGGATGCCACCCACCAGGTAGACGAGCACGCCGATGGCGGCGGTCACCAGCGAACGCTCGCCACTGAAAAAGCCATGGTTGACCGCACCGGCAATGAAGCTGATACCGGCGTACTTGCAAAGGGTAGCGAAGTGCGCAGTCGGAAGGTTCATGGTCGACCGGATATCACACTTCGCGGCGGTTCTCCAGGGCAGGGGAATGTCTGGGCGATAATCGGATAAATACCCCGATGAGAGAGAGACATGTCCGTCCTGATCATGAGCAAGCCGATTCCGCATGAGGGCTTCGTCAGCGCCCTGCGCGAAAGCGGTTTCCCGCACCCGATTCATACCTCGCTCGACGAGGTCGACCCGCTGTCGGTGCGGTGGCTGATTGCCTGGCGACTGCCGGCCGGCGTGCTGCCGAAGCTGCCCAATCTCGAGCTGCTCTACTGCTGCGCCGCCGGCGCCGACAAGCTGCTTGCCACCCCTGACCTGCCGGCCTCCCTGCCAGTCTCGCGGGTGTCGGACGATGCCCAGGCGATTGAACTGGCGCAATACGTCGTGCATGCCGCACTCGACCATCTGCGCCTGGCACCCCGCTATCGAGCCCAGCAGGCCGCCCGCGACTGGAGCCGTCACCGTTCGAAGTCGATGGGCATCCCGGCGCTGGTGCTTGGGCTGGGCCCGATCGGCGTGCGCATTGCGCAATCGCTGGCGATGATGGGTTTCGAGGTGTCGGGCTGGAGCCGCACGCCGCGCGAGCTGCCCGGCATCCAGACATTCTCAGGCGCCGAGGGGCTGGCCCGCGCGCTGCCGCGGGCGAATGTGCTGGTGTGCGCGCTGCCGCTGACGGCGCAAACCACCGGCATCATCAATGCCGATCTGCTTGCGAGACTGCCGCGCGGTGCGATCTTCGTGAATATCGGTCGGGGCGGCCAGGTCGTCGAGCCTGATCTGATCGCGGCGCTCGAATCGGGTCAGCTCGGTGGCGCAAGCATCGATGTGCAAGTCAACGAGCCGATGGCCGCCGACGATCCGCTCTGGAATGCACCCAATCTGACCCTCACGCCGCATGTCGGCGGTCAGCTCGATCCGGGCGCCGTCATCGGGCAGTTCATCGAGGCGGTCGATCTGCTGAAACAGGGCAAGCCCCTGCGCCAGCGGGTCGATGCGGCACGCGGTTATTGAACGGGCACCATCGCCCAGCTTTCGACATCAAACGAGGTGATCGATGACTTCCATTCCCGGACCTTTTGACTTCAGCAAGATGGCCGCAGGCGGATTCGGGCAGATGCTCGATGGGGTCGAGATGGTCAAGCGCGCCTGGTCGAACTTCAATGTTCCCAGCGCCATGCTGCCGACGGTCGATCTCGACGAGCTCGACAAGCGGATCGCCGACCTCAAGGCGGTCGAGCAGTGGCTCAATGTCAATCAGAGCATGCTGCACAACACCATCCAGGGGCTTGAGATCCAGCGCGGCACGCTCGCCGCGATCAGGGCATTCAGCGAGCAGGCCGGCATGCCGTCCCAGATGGCCGCAATGGCCAAGGCCGCAAGCCCGGCACCGAAAGCCTCGCCGTTTTCGACCGACGGCTGGCCGATGAAGCCACCGCCGGCCCAAGCCGAACCCGAGGCGGCGAGCAAGCCCGCGCAGGCCCCGGAGACCCAGAAGGCCCAGGAGGCCCCGGCGCAATCCGAATCGGCTCCAGGCATCGACCCGGGCGCCTGGTGGTCGATGCTGCAAAACAGCTTTTCGCAGATCGCTCAGGCGGCGGCCGGCGCGTCACTCGTGCCGGGGCTGGCACCCAGCGACAGGAAAGCAACCGGATCGCGCGCGAAAACCGCCGCCAAAGTCAGCCCGGCAGGCAAGAAGCCAGCGTCTGCAGGCACACGCGCGGCCACCCAGAAACGCGCCACACCCGCCAAGCGCAGGGCTTCATGACGCGCTTTCGGTACGGCCACGCCACCCATCCCAACTGGCGCATGGCCACCGAACTGGCGCTTGCTCAGGTCGAAGGCCGGATCAACCAGCCCGGCTGGGCCAAGGAGGCCAATCTCGGCGTGGTCTATCTGAGCGCCGAGTATGCGGTCCATGCCAGCGACATCGTCGCGCTGCTCGAAGAACGTACCGGCGTGCGCGACTGGGCCGGAACCTGCGGTCATGCCATCGTCTCGACCGGTGTCGAATACGACAGCGAGCCGGCGATCGCGATCATGCTGCTCGATCTGCCCGCTGACAGCTTCCGGGTCTTTTCGGGTGCGCTGCCACCGCCCCCGCCCGGCGAGCGCACGCCAAGCGGCGCGGTCGCCTCCCAGGCAGCGCTGATCCATGCCGATCCGGCCACCCCCGATCTGGCCGAGCTGATCGGCGACATGGCCGGCAAAGTCGGCGGCGGCATGATGTTCGGTGGCGGTGCCAGCGGGCAGGTCGAGCCGCTGATTCAGATCGCCAATCAGGTGCTCTCGGGCGGCCTGTCGGGCGTGGTGTTTTCATCCGAGGTCGACCTGCGGATGCGGGTGACCCAGGGCTGCAGCCCGCTGGCGGGCGAGCATGTGATCTCGGCCTGCCAGTTCAACCTGATCCGCACGCTCGATGGGCGCCCGGCACTCGACGTGCTGCTGGCCGACCTCGGCGTCTCGGAGGCCGCGAGAGCCAGCAGCGACGGCGCAACCCTGCTGCGCGCGCTGCCGGCCGAGCGCGTTCGCAACGGCCTGCTGGTGGGCCTGGCCGACGGTGACGCGCCCTCGCGCGGCCCGCGCCCGGGTTTTGGCGACTATGTCGTGCGCAATCTGGTGGGCATCGATCCGCATAACCGGCTGCTGGCGGTGGCAGCCGTGCCGCAGGAAGGCGATCGCGCGGTCTTTTGCACCCGCGATACTCAGGCGGCCCGCGCCGACCTGATGCGTATCTGCACCGAACTGCGCGAAGAACTCGAAACCGATTCGCTCGAAATTCGCGGCGCCATTTATGTGTCCTGCGTCGCACGCGGTCGGGCGCTCTTCGGGTCGGGCTCGGTCGAGATCGGACTGCTGCAGTCGCAGCTCGGCGAGTTCCCGCTGGTGGGGTTTTTTGCCAACGGCGAGATTGCCGATCACCGGCTTTATGGTTACACCGGCGTGCTGGCGCTGTTCACAGGTCCAGCAGCCGTCAAGGATTGAAGCGTGCCCGATCGACACCCGGAGCTCTACTGATGAAAACAATCTGCCCGATCTTTCTGGTCGGAGCATTGACGCTCGTGACTTTCAATCCGGCCATTGCCCAGGAGCGAAAAAGTCGCTTCGAGATTGAAGGCGGGGTGATCACGACCCAGAACATGGAGATTCAAGGTTACAACCAGGGCAATGCCACCGAGGGGTGGAAAAAGAACGCCGCCGATGTCAGGTTCGAATACTGGAGCACCCGAGAGAACGACTGGAATTACGGTGTGGTTATCCAGCCGCTGAATCTCAATTACTCGGGCGTACTGACGAGTAGTCTGAATTATCAGGGGCAGGTATTCCAGGCAGGAGATTCGGCAACCCTGAGCTACCAGTTTCCAACCCTGCGATTTACTGCCAACTATCCGGTGTTTCAGGCACGCGACACCGGCAGCTACATCAGGGCTGGCGGCTCGGCAGTCATTCGCTACGCCAGAGTTGGGCTATCAAGCCCGAGCAGTTCATTCGTCAGCACCAATCTGATCGCCCTGCCAACATTCAATATCGAAAGCAATACCGCTATCGGGCAGGGCTACAGCATCTTTACCCGATCGGACTTCCTGCCTGGCATCTCAGGCAATGTATTCCTTGACGGGCTGTTCGATATCTTTGTCGGCGTGCGAAAGTCGCTTGGCGACGGAACGTCACTGGACGCCGGATTGCGAATGTTTTTTGGCGGCTACAACCCGAACACGCCCGATGAATATGCCAACCGCATATTTTTCAATGCGTTTGTCGTCAGGTACTCGTGGTGAGTCGCCAGCGGGCGATCTGCGGTGCGATGTCGTGCAGACCGGCCAGCACCTCGACGCCTTCCAGGCGGTGACGGCGCAGCGCCGGGCTGTCGCCACCCGCCCAGATTCGCGTCGCAGCCGGGAGCTTTTCGCGCAGCTCGGCGAGCGAATCGATCACCTGCGCAGCATTGAGCGCGCTCGAAAACGACAGGACGAGCGCATCAGCACGATGCGCCCTCGCCGCCAGCACGATATCCCACAGCGGCGTCTGCACCCCGAGCGACAGGCAGCGGCAACCCCGCAACGCAAGCAGGGATTCGGCCATCAGCAGGCCCAGGCCATGGGCTTCATTGGGGACGGTGGTCAGCATGACGGTGGGCGGCTCGCCGGGCGAACTGATTGAGGCCAAGGCGCCCCGCATGACGGTCTGCAGCGACTCGATGCTCAGGCGCTCATCGAAGATCTCAATCTCGCCGCGCGACCAGACCTCGCCGATCAGGCGAGTGAGCGGCGCCGCAACATCGAACACAAAACGCTCAAGGCCCAGACGCAGCAGCGCCTGGGCGAGCGAGCGGCGCAGCGCCTCGGGTTGGCGCGATTGAATCAGGGCAAGGAATTCGCCGAGATCGGGCGCAGCAAAGCCTGCCGGGGCGGTGTGCACCGACGCGGCAGCCGTCGTCAGCAAGCGCTCCTGGCGGCCCAGCAGCATCAGGGCGTGCATCGGCAGATGGATCAGCTTGCCCGGCCGATGCCCGGCGTCGATCAGCCGGCGCAGCACGCGCAGCTTGTCGATCTGATCGATCGGGTAGAGTCGCTCTCCGAACGCATCGCGTCCGGGATTCGGAAAGCCGTAGCGCCGCTCCCAGACTCTCAGGGTGTCTTTGGTCAGGCCGGTGTCGCGCTCGACCGCGGCAATTGACCTGGGCGCAGCCTCGACCGCATTGGTATCAGTCATTCCACTTGCATTGTCCAGGACATTCATTGACCGAGCCGGCTTCGCCACTTAGTATAAGGCTGATAATTTCTATTTGGCCAGGACAAACCGTTGTTCGATATTGACAATCCTTTCGGCAAATCCCTCTGCAGGTCGGCAATCGTGCTGGCATTGCTTGTCGCGGGCCCATTTGTCCTGGACAAACCTGCATTTGCTGCCGATTCGGCGCCCACCGCCTGCCCGACCCTGCTCAACCGCACCGCCCTGCGCCTGCAGGACGACTCGCCACAGCGGCTTTGCCAGTACGCCGGGAAAGTCATGTTGGTGGTCAATACCGCCAGCTATTGCGGCTACACGCCCCAGTACAAAGGTCTGGAGGCGCTTTATCGGCGCTATCGGGCCCGCGGCTTCGTGGTGCTGGGCTTTCCGTCAAACGACTTCGGCCAGCAGGAACCCGACAGTGCCAAGCAGATCGCCGACTTCTGCTTCAACACCTATGGCGTCGAGTTCCCGATGTTCTCAAAGACCGTCGTGTCCGGCCCGAAAGCCGACCCCTTCTTCGTCGCGCTCGCGCGCGACGGCGGCTCGGCGCCGAAATGGAATTTCCACAAATACCTGATCGGGCGCGACGGCAAGCTGATCGCGAGCTATCCGACCGCGGTCGAGCCGCTCGATGCCCGACTGACCCGAGACATCGAACAGTCTCTTGCACGGTGATGATCCAATGAAGATTGCAATCGTCGGCGGCGGTATCGCCGGTCTGGCCACCGCGCACCGACTGGCCTCGCGCCACCGGGTCACGCTCTACGAGGCAGCCGACTATATCGGCGGCCATACCAATACCGTCGATGCCACCGTCGGCGGCATCACCTATCCGGTCGATACCGGTTTTCTGGTCTTCAACGAGCGCACCTATCCCCATCTGATCGCGCTCTTCGAGACGCTCGGCGTGCCGACCGCCCCCTCCGACATGTCGTTCTCGGTCTCGGTCGGGCCGCATGACTTCGAGTGGTGCGGCAGCGACCTGGCGTCGCTCTTCGCGCAACCCTCGAACGCGCTGTCGCCACGCTTCTGGTCGATGCTGTCCGACCTGATGCGGTTCAACCGTCAGGCCACCGCGCTCGCCCGCGACCCGGCGCTGTCGGCCGAAGCGGCCGTGCCGCTCGGCGAGTGGCTGCTCGCCAACCGATACGGCGCGCCGTTTCGCAATGGCTATCTGCTGCCGATGGCCGCGGCGATCTGGTCATGTCCGACCCGGGCAATGCTCGCCTTTCCGGTGGGCAGTTTTGCGCGTTTTTGCGACAACCACGGTCTGCTGCAGATTGCCGATCGACCGCGCTGGTTCACGGTGCAGGGCGGCGCCCGCCAGTATGTCGAGCGCATCCTGGCCCGGCTTGCGGATGTGCGCCGCGCCACGCCGGTCAGGCGCATCGAGCGCGACCAGGACGCCGCCGGGAACCGTCGGGTGACGGTGATCACCGATCACGGCCGCGAAAGCTTCGACCATGTGGTCCTGGCCTGCCACAGCGACCAATCGCTCGCCCTGCTCGATCAGGCCAGCGACGACGAGCGCGCCATCCTGGGCGCAGTGCCCTATCAGCCTAATCGTGCCTATCTGCATACCGACCTGGCCCTGATGCCGAAGCGGCGCCGGGCCTGGGCGGCTTGGAACTACCTGAGCCGGGGGCGCTTTGGCGCCGGGCCCGATGAGCGCTCGGGCGAGGCGGACGACCGGTCGTCGGTCGCGGTCACCTACTGGCTCAACCGGCTGCAGCCCCTGCCGTTCACGCAGCCGGTGATGGTCACGCTCAACCCGCTCGTGCCACCGCGCGAGTCGCTCACCCTGCAGACATTCGACTATGCCCATCCGGTGTTCGACCTCGGCGCAGTGGCCGCGCAGCGTCGCCTGGGCGAGGTGCAGGGGGTTCGCAACACCTGGTTTGCCGGCGCCTGGACGGGCTACGGATTCCATGAAGACGGCCTGAAATCCGGGCTGGCGGTGGCCAGCGCCCTGCTCGCGATCGGCGAATCCACCAGCGACGGCAAGGCCCAGCGCGGCGCCGACGACACACTGGCAGCCGCCGCCTGACCGCCATGCACAGCCCGCAGACCGCGCTCGCGCCTGAGCGCTTGACCGCCCCGCAGCGCGTGGCACTCGAGGGCGCGCCGCTGCAACTGGGCTTCGGGCCGATCCGGCATGTGCGGCTGCGACCGGTCCATCACGCCTTCAGCTATCCCGGCTTTTTCATGCGCCTGCGAATCGACGGTGACAACGCCCGTCGCGCAGCACTCGGGCTGGGGCGCTGGTTCGGATTCGGGCGGCGCGGGCTGATCTCGTTTCACGCCGCCGACCACGGCGACGGCCACACACCCCTGGAGACCTGGATCCGCAGCCGCTGTCTGGAGGCGGGTGTGAACGCCGACGGCCCGATCTGGCTGCACACCTTTCCACGGATGCTCGGCTATGCCTTCAAGCCGGTGAGTTTCTGGTTCTGTCACCGCGCCGACGGCGCGCTGATTGCGGTGCTCGCCGAGGTCAACAACACTTTCAATGAGCGGCACTGCTATCTGCTCGCCCAACCCGACGGCGTCCCGCTTGCCCAGGGCCGGCCGATGCAGGCCGCCAAGGTCTTTCATGTGTCACCGTTTTGCAGCCTCGAAGGCAGCTATACCTTTCGCTTTTTCAACCGCGCCGACCGGGCGCTGGCCCGCATCGATTACCACGACGAGCAGGGCCCGCTGCTGCTGACCAGCTTCAGCGGCGCCCTGGTGGCAGCGAGTCGCGCTACAGTGCGACGGGCGCTGATCGGCCAACCCTTTTTCACGATCGGCGTCATCACCCGCATTCACCTGCAGGCACTGCGCCTGTGGCTGGCGCGGGTGCCGTTTCACCGCAAACCCGAACCCCCAGAAGCATTCGTTTCCAGAGGCCTTCCATGAACCGTTCTGCGCCCGGACGATCGATGCTCGATCCGGACTCCACCGCTCTCCTGAACCCTGCTGCCTCGCCGCTGATCGAGCGCGAAGCCAGGACCGGCCTGGCGGCGGTGCTCGCCAGCGAGCGCCCACCGGCGGCGGCCCGCGCCATCCTGTCGCTGCTCGAGCGACTGCAGGTCGGCAGACTGCTGGTCACCACCCCGGCGGGCGCCTCGCTCAGCTTCGGTCACGGCGAGCCGCATGCCTCGATCCGGCTGGCCAACTGGAAGGTCTTCGGCGCCTCGCTGTCGCGCGGCGATATCGGCTTTGCCGAGAGCTGGATCAGCGGCGACTGGCAAACCGACTCGCTGCCGGCGCTGCTGAAGGTGCTGCTGGCCAACCGTGACGTCATCGAGCGGGCCATCTACGGGCACTGGTGGGGTCAGGCGCTCTACCGCATCAAGCATCTGCTCAACCGCAACAGCAAAGCCGGGTCGCGCCGCAACATCCATGCGCACTACGACCTGGGCAATCCCTTCTACGCGGTCTGGCTCGACCCGAGCATGACCTATTCGAGCGCACTCTTCGGCAACGATCCGGCCCGCTCGCTGCAGGACGCGCAGACCGCCAAGTACCGTCGCATCCTCGATCAGCTCGCGCTGCCGCCCGGCGCCCGGGTGCTCGAGATCGGTTGCGGCTGGGGCGGATTTGCCGAACTCGCCGCCCGCGACGGCCTGCATGTCACCGGCCTGACGCTGTCGACCGAGCAGCACGCCTGGGCTACCCGGCGCCTGGCCGACGCTGGCCTGAGCGAGCAGGCACGCTTCCTGTTGCAGGACTACCGCGACGAGAAGGGGCAATTTGATGCGATCGTGTCGATCGAGATGTTCGAAGCGGTGGGCGAGCGGTACTGGCCGAGCTATTTCGAGACGCTGCGCCGCTGCCTGCGACCCGGCGGTCGTGCGGTCGTGCAGACCATCACCATCGACGACACGCTCTTCGAGCGGTATCGCCGCGGCACCGACTTCATCCAGCAATACATTTTTCCGGGCGGCATGCTGCCCTCGCCCGAGGTGTTTGCGCGTCGGGCCCGATCGGCTGGCCTGGCGCTCGACGATGCCTTCGGCTTCGGCCTCGACTACGCCCGCACGCTCGCGATCTGGCGCGACAGCTTCCTCGAGGCCTTGCCGCAAATCACCGCTCAGGGCTTCGATGCGCGCTTTGCCCGCACCTGGGAGTTTTATCTTGCCTACTGCGAAGCCGGCTTTGCCCAGCGCTCGACCGACGTGGTGCAGTTCACGCTGCGCCGGGAGAACTGAGCCATGACGCTGCGCACACCACGCACGCGGGCCGCTGCCCGCTTCCTGGGCGCCGTCGTGCTGGGCGCGAGTCTGATCGCGCCGTGGTCGCCAGCCCGAGCCGACATCGTGCCAGCCCCGGTCAAGGCCGAACTGCCGGACGCGCGACTGTCAGGCGAAGGCGTCATGCGCTGGCTGGGTCTGAAGGTTTACAGCGCCCAGCTCTGGACCGGCGCCGCCGGCGTGCGCGCCGATCAGCCGACCAGCCAGCCGCTGGCGCTCGATTTGCGCTATGCCACCGGCCTGAAAGGCGAGGCCATCGCCGAGCGCAGCCTGCAGGAAATCGAAAAGCTGGGCTATGGCGATGCGCCGCGTCGCAGCCGCTGGCTGAGCGAACTGAAGCGCCTGATACCTAATGTTGCCGCCGACGATCGGCTCACCGGCATCCTCGAGCCGAAGCGGGGCGTGGCTTTTTTTCATAATGACAAACCGATCGGCCGAATCGACGATCCCGACTTCGCGTCGGCCTTCTTTCTGATCTGGCTCGACGAACGTACGACCGCACCGTCCCTGCGCGCATCGCTGCTGCGGGGTGCGGGTGTCGCCTCGGGGTCGGGTCGGTGACCCGGGGCGATTACCTCGCCTACGGACTGTTGCGCGCGCCGCTGGCGCTGCTCGAGTTACCGCTCTTCGTTCTGCTGCCTGCGTTTTATGCCGACCAGCTCGGACTGAGCCTTGCCACGGTCGGCGCGGTGCTGTTCTTCACCCGCGCGGTTGATGCGGTCGCCGATCCGGCAATCGGCATGCTGCTCGATCGACAACGCGAGCCGCAAACCTGCCGCCGCTGGATCCTGTTCGGGCTGCCGGTGCTGGCACTCGGCTATGCCGCAGTCTTCATGCCCCCGCCGGGCGTGCCGGTGGTTGCCTGGCTGGCGCTGGCCTCGATTGCCACCTATCTGGCCTATTCGGTGGTCTCAATCGCCTATCAGACCTGGGGCGCGGGGCTGGGCAGCGGGCCGATCGAACGGGTTCGCGTCACCGCCACCCGCGAGGCGGCCGGCCTGGCCGGTGTGCTGCTGTCGGCAAGTCTGCTGGTGCCCGAACGCGCCGGCTGGCTGGTTGCGCTCTTTTTCGTGACTGCCGCGATCGCGGCCCTGGCGATCATGCGCGCACCCCTGCCGACGATCGGCACGCCAGCGCCTGCGATGCCGGCCGTGGCCGCCCACCCACAAGCCACCGGCGGCTCGTCTGTTCAATCGCGCAGCCCGAAGACCTCGCTGCTCGCCCGGATCGCGGACAGCTGGCGGCAGGTCGCCGGCCATCGCCCGTTTCGCTGGATTCTTGCGGCCTTTCTCGCCAACGGCATCGCCAGCGCAATTCCGGCCACGCTGGTGCTGTTCTTTGTGGCCGACGTGCTCCAGGCGCCCGGCCAGGCACCCATGTTTCTGATCCTCTATTTTCTGGCGGCTGCCGTCGGCATGCCCCTGTGGGTACGCATCGCGCGAAAGCTCGGCCTGCGCCGGGCCTGGCTGGCCGGCATGGCGGTATCGATTGCCGCGTTCGGATGGGCTTTCCTGCTGGGCCCGGGCGACACCTTCGCCTTCGGGGTGATCTGCCTGATGACCGGCCTGGCGCTGGGGGCCGATCTGGCCATGCCGCCGGCCATCCTGGCCAATTTGCTGGCGGCAGACGATGCACCGCGCGACAGCGAAGGCAGCATCTTCGGGATCTGGAACCTGGCGACCAAGGTCAATCTGGCAGCGGCCGCCGGTCTCGCACTGCCGCTGCTCGAGGTCCTGGGCTACATCCCGGGCCAGCTGTCTGCCTCTGCAGCGGCGTCAGCCGTCTCGGCCACCGGAGCACAGGCCGTCTCGGCAGCCCTGCCCGCAGCGTCATCGCCCTCCGGCAGCATCGCCCTGTCGGCCACCTATGCCCTGCTGCCCTGCGTTCTCAAACTGATTGCCGGGGTCGTGCTGCTGCGCGCTCCCCTGCCTCCCGACACCCTTTCCCCCGAGACTCGACCATGACCGAATCGCTCACCCCTGAACCTGTGTCAACACCCCTGAGCCCGAGGCCAGACCTCATGAATCGCCGACCGCTTACCCGCCGCGCCGCACTCGCCGGCATGGTCGGCGGACTGGCGATCGCCAGTGGCTGCGCCGGCATCGATCCGGCGAGCTACTCGGCCGAGAAGCCGGTTCTCGATCTCAAGACCTATTTCAACGGTGATATCGACGCCTGGGGTGTCTTCCAGGACCGTTCTGGCAAGGTGGTGCGCCGCTTCACCGTGCTGATGAAGTGCAGCTGGGTCGGCGACACCGGCACGCTCGACGAAGACTTCATCTACAGCGACGGTACGAAAGAAAAGCGCATCTGGACGATCCGCAAGCTGCCCGCAGGCCGCTACATCGGCACCGCCGGCGACGTGGTCGGCGAGGCGCAGGGCAACTCGGCCGGCAATGCGCTCAACTGGCGCTACACGCTCGCGCTGAAGGTCGATGGCACGACCTGGAACGTCGATTTCGATGACTGGATGTATCTGGTCGACGATCGCGTCATGCTCAACCGGGCCACGATGAGCAAGTTCGGCGTGCGCCTGGGCGAAGTCCTGCTCTCGTTCACCAAGCGCTGACCCGATGTCGCCGAGACCTTCGCCAAGCCGCTCCTTTTTCGGGCCGCTCAACCCCACCATTGAGAGCTGGGCCGGATACCGGGTCTGGGTGGTCGGCGCCTCCAGCGGGATCGGCGCCGAGCTCGCGCGCACCCTGCATCGGCGCGGCGCCCGCGTCGCGCTGTCGGCAAGGCGCCTGGACGCGCTCCACGACGTCATGGCCAGTGCACCGACGCCGCCGGTCGACGCCGAGGACCCCACCCTGGCGCCCGAGTTCGTACCGCTCGATGTCAACGACGCCGACGCGGTAGCCGCAGCCTGCGCCGGGCTGCAGGCCCGCTGGGGCGGCATCGACCTGGTCCTGTGGGTGGCCGGCATCTACACGCCGATGCAGGCAAAGACCTTCGATCTGCCCACCGCCAACCGGATGCTGCAGACCAATCTGGTGGCGGTCTACAACGGGCTGGCCGCGGTGCTGCCGATGCTGCTGTCGCAGGGCAATGGCGGCATCGCGCTGATCTCGAGCGTGGCCGGCTACAGCGGACTGCCGCAGGCGCTGGTCTATGGCCCGACCAAGGCCGCGATGATCAATCTGGCCGAGTCTCTCTATTTCGATCTGCGCCCGGCCGGCGTCGGCGTCTATCTGGTGAGCCCGGGCTATGTCGATACCCCCGCCACCGCAGGCAACCCCTACACCATGCCCGCCCTGATCAGCGCCAGCCAGGCGGCCGACGAAACCCTCGCCGGGATCGCGGCAGGACAGTTCGAGGTGCACTATCCGAAGCGCTTTACCCGCTTTCTGAAGTTCGCACGCCTGCTGCCCTACCGCCTCTATTTCGCGCT
>CANKWX010000070.1 GCA_947487165.1 Burkholderiales bacterium | reverse complement strand
TGGTTGATCGCATTGAGGATGCCGCGGGCGTTTTGCCGCTCGATCTCGGCGTCGGTGATGTCGTAGCGCACACCGAGGTATTTCATCGGCTTGCCGTTGTCGCCCATGATCGGCGCGACCACCGCATCGACGTAATAAGGTGTGCCGTCCTTGGCGCGGTTCTTGATGATGCCGCGAAAGATTTCGCCGCGACCGATCGTCGACCACAGCTGCTTGAAGGTCTCCTTGGGCATGTCGGGCGAGCGCGTGGTGTTGTGCGGCTGACCGATCAGTTCCTTCTTGCTGTACTTCGAGACCTCGATGAACTTGTCATTGACGCTCAGGATGTCGCCCTTCTTGTCGGCCTCCGAAACGATGCTGGTGACATTCATGATGTCGGTGCGCACCTTCAGTTCGGACTCGACATCGGCCAGTCGTGACTTGATCTCGGCCAGCGCCGTCTCGAGTTCGACACGCTGCTGCTCGTGTTTGTGCAGCGCCTCGGCGGCCTGCTGCAGTTCGGTGCCCGCCACCAGGCGTGCGATCCAGGAAGGGTTTTGCGTGGTCATTGTGTTGCTCCTTGCTTCGGGTTGAGCGCATTCGACATGGGTTTGACGGGCGGGGCGGTGTGAGGCGGCGGCGGATGCTCGGCCAGCTGGCACAGCGACGTCACATCAAAGATGAGTGCGACTTCGCCGTTGCCGAGAATGGAAGAGCCGGACATGCCGCGCAGACTGCGGAACATGCGTCCGAGCGGCTTGATGACGGTCTGATGCTGGCCGAGCAGCCCGTCGACCATGACGCCGTAACGGCGTCCGCCCGACTGGATCACGACCACACTGCTGCGCTCGGGCTCGAGCGATTCGATGCCGTAAAGGGCGCGCAGGCTCATCACCGGCAGCACCTGGCCGCGCAGTTCGACGACGCTGCAGCCATGCGCATCCACTGCAGTGGCGGTTGGCCGGTTCTCGATGACCTCGACCACCGCATCGAGCGGGAAGATGAACTTGGACGATCCGACGCTGACCAGAAAGCCGTCGATGATTGCCAGGGTGAGCGGCAGTCGCACTTCGATGGTCGTGCCCTTGCCCTGAGTGCTGCTGAGATCGATGCGACCGCGCAGGCTTTCGACGTTGCGCCGTACGACATCCATGCCGACACCGCGGCCCGACAGATTGGTGACCTGTTCGGCGGTAGAAAAGCCCGGCTCGAAGATCAGCGCCAGCAGGTCGCCGTCATTGGGTGTCACGCCGGCTGAGACCAGCCCGCGTTCGCGCGCCCGACTCAGCACGCGCTCGCGGTCGATGCCGCGGCCGTCGTCGCTGATGCTGATCAGGATGCCGCCGGCATCGTGGCTGGCGGCGATCCTGAGCGTGCCGGCTGCCGGCTTGCCGGCGACCAGGCGCTGTTCGCAGGTCTCGATGCCATGGTCCATCGCGTTGCGAACCAGATGCATCAGCGGATCGGTGATGCGCTCGACCACCGACTTGTCGAGTTCGGTCTCGGCACCGGCAATCTCGAGATGCACCTGCTTGCCGAGTTCGGCGGCCAGATCGTGCACCACGCGCCGAAAGCGCCCGAAGGTCTCGCCGATCTGCACCATGCGCATCTGCAGCGTGCCGTTGCGGATCTCCTCGATCAGACGACCGAGCTGGTGGCTCGATTCGATCAGCTCCGAATCGCCGATCTTTTGCGCAAGCAGACCGGTGCCGGCGCCGGCAATGACGAGTTCGCCCAGCAGATTGATGACGTCGTCGAGCCGGTCGGCCCTCACTCGCACATAGCGGGCATCGTCGCCCTGACGGCGTTCGCCGGCGGCGCGCTTATCGAGAGTGGACGGTGTGGTGGCCGATGCTGTGGCCGGAGTCGTGGCTGATGCTGCGCCAGTTGGCGCAGGCGAATCGGACATGTCGGGCTGTGTGTCCGGTGCCGGTGCGGCAAGCAGATCGGGCGCGTCGGCAGCGCCGGGATCGGCGATCGCGCTCACGCTGATCTCGCAGTCTTCGCGAACCATCTCGAAAGCGGCCTCGACCTCGGCGGTCGTGCTCGTGCCGCGCAGCACCAGGCTCAGGTCGAGATGGCAGTCTTCCGGATTGAAGGCGTCGAAGGCAGGAAGGCGATCGGCGCCCAGGCTGACCGACTCGATTGTCCCGAGCGTGCCGAGATAGTCGAGGATGCCCAGCGGATCGAAGCCGTCCCGAAAGGTGTCGGTCTTGTAGTGCAGCGCGATGCGATGGGCGCCGGCAGGCGCCGCAATCGTCGGTGCGCCGGCATCGGCCGCGTGATGCGTTGATGTGCTCTGCAACGCGCTTGCCGGCAGGGCCGCCACCAGTGCTGCAATCAGGGTGTCGCGCTGATCGGCGATATCGGGCGCGGCGTCGGTGTCGCGTCGGCCCGGATCGACCAGCGTGATCAGGCGACGGATCTGGTCGCCGCTTTGCAGCAGCACCGCGCTGGTCTTTCCGGTGAGGTGCGTTTTGCCTTCGCGCAGCGCATCGAGGAAGGTCTCGACATGGTGGGTGAAAGCGACGATCTCGTCGAGTCCGAACAGACCGGCCGAACCCTTGATGGTGTGGGCGCAGCGAAAGAGCGCATCGAGCAGCTCGCGGTCGCTTGGGCGGTCTTCGAGTTCGAGCAGCAGCTGCTCGAGCTGGTCGAGCAGTTCGACCGACTCGCTGATGAAGGAGGGCAGCGCGTCGCGCAGGAAGTCCTGATCGTCATTCGAATGAATGCTCATGGAGCGGTCCTCATGCTGCTTGCGCGAGCGGTGGGAGATCGAGCAGCGCGTTGGCGCCCAGGCGATCGACAACGCCGCGCAAGGCGCTGCTCGGCGCAATCAGATGCAGATCAAGTCCACGCGACTGCAGCGCTTTGGCGACCGCCAGGAGCAGTTGCAGTCCCGCGGTATCGATCATTGCGACGCGTTGTGCGCCCAGCCGCAGGGTGTGGCGCCCGGAGCTGCCGGTGGCATCGACGAAGGTCTGCAGGACGCCGCCGAGCTCGCGATAAAGCTCGCCGACTTCATAGATGCCGACATCGTCAGGCAGCTCGAAGTCGATGGTGTCGTTGTCGTTGCTCACGGCTGACTCCGGTCGGTTGACGGTGCGGATGGCTGTGCGGATCACGGCAGGCACAGTTTGGAGACTGCATCGAGCAGCACCGGCGGATTGAAGGGCTTGATGATCCAGGCCTTGGCGCCGGCGGCGCGCCCGGCGTCTTTCTTGGCGTCGGCCCCTTCGGTGGTCAGCATGACCACCGGCGTGAAGCGATAGTTCGGATGCGCCTTGACCGCGGTCAGGAAGGCGATGCCGTCCATGTTCGGCATGTTCACGTCGCTCACGATCAGATGGATCTTGCGGCCGTCGAGCTTAGTGAGCGCGTCCTTGCCGTCGCAGCCCTCGAGAACCTCATAGCCGGCACGCGAGAGCGCAAGGCTCACCACCTGACGCAGCGAGGCAGAGTCATCGACGATGAGAATGGTTTTTTTCATGTTCCACCTTAGAAGAAGGTGACCTCGGAGGCCTGCACGGGGGCTTTCGCAGGCTTGGCGTCAGCGCCGTGATTGGTGGCTTGCTCGACGGTCGAGTAGCCGCTGGTGAGGGTGCGATGCCAGTCTTCCTGCGCGGGCATCCGATGGGTGCGCGCCGATTCGTCGAGGTGGGCGGCGACGCCATCGAAGGCATTGATCACCTGATCAATGATCTGGTTGACCCGATCCTGGAACTGGAAGGCGACCATCAGTGATTCGACTTCGCTGCGGATTGACTGCGACACCGCCCGGGAACTCTCGGCACGCGCACTGAGCGACTCGACCGCCTCATCGACACGGGTGATGACGCTGCGAACCCTGTCCTCATTGACATCGAGCGCATTGCGATCGTGATCGGACTGCGCTGTCGCGTCGCGCATCGTGGCGCTGACCTGGGCGCCGAAACTGCGCACCTGTTCGCCGATCTGCTTGCCCATCTCGCCCGACTCGGCCGACAGCCTGCGAACTTCGCCGGCGACCACCGAGAATCCGGCGCCGGCCGGCCCGGCTCGCGCGGCTTCGATCGCGGCGTTAAGCGACAGCAGATTGGTCTGACGGGCAATTTTTTCGACCACATCGGCCAGACCGAGCAGGCCCCGCGAGGCGCCGTCGAGTTCGCGGATGGTGCCGAGCACCCGGTCCTTGGAGTGAAGGGTGTCGTCCAGCGACGCGAGCAAGGCCTTGAGATCGACTTCGGCTTCGATCAGCACCTGCGCGCGTGTGTCTTTTCCCTGCGATTGACCGGTGTCGTTGCCGGTGTCGATGACCTGATCGAGCTGCTGGATGATCGATACGAAGCCGCCGAGCAGTTTGTCGGTCGCCTCGCGGGTCTGCTCCTGCGCGGTCTGCAGATGTCGCTGCCACAGGGCAAGGGCTTCGTTCAGGCGTGCGGCCAGCGCTTCAAAACTCGCCTCCTGCGCACTGCCCGCCGCCGATAGCGGGCCAACGTCGGCTGGTGGGCGCTGAGACTGCTTGGCCACAGCGCTGGCGGTCAGGGCGGCGGCTGCGAGACCGGCGGCCAGCGACAGCCAGGCGACCCAGTCGGCTGCAAGGTTCGCGATGGCGGCGACCTGCCCGGCAAGCGCCACCACCATTGCGGCCAGCGCGCTCATCAGAACAGTCTTCGAGGCGAAAAAAGGGTCGGGTGTTGAGGTCATTCCGGCATTCGAGTGCTGAGGGTGTTTCGTATATGTGTCTGTGTTGTGTCGTTTAAGTGTCGTCCGGTCGGCGGCTGGCGATCTGATGAATACCGGCGCTCAAGCGGGGTATTTCGCTGTGTCGAGCCTGGCAGGGGTAAGCTGATCAAAAGAAAACTGCCGTTGATCGCCTGCTGCCGGTCAGGCGGTCGACGCCTGCCAATCAGGAGTCGACAGGAGTCGCGATGAGGGTGATCTGGGTGAAATGGGTCGGTCTGGCGGCTGTATTGATCGGGTGTGCCGGTCTTGTTGCCTGCGCAGGGCCGGGCGGGTCGGGCAGCGTCGCCACTGGCCCGCTCGCCGAGGGCGGCGCACCGCCGGTGACCGGCACCCGCCCACTCGCCCAGACGGTCGCGCTGTTTTCGACCTCGGAGAAGGTGCCCTCGCCGGACGGATGGACGGCCTGGCAGTTCCACAGCACCAAGCGTTCAACGCGGTACCAGCTGGTCTCGATCGATCAGGAGCGGGTTGTCGAGGCGCTCGCCGATGCGTCGGTCTCCGGGCTGAGATTCCGGCTCGACGCCGACCCCCGGAATCGTCCGATTTTCGAATGGCGCTGGCGCGTGGATGCCACCCTTGACGGCGCAGATGTCGGTGATCGCTCAGCCGACGACTCGCCGGTACGGCTGGTGCTGGCTTTCGCCGGCGATGTCGACACGCTGCCGATCGAGGAGCAGATGTTCTTTGAGCGGGTCAAGCTGCTCGGCGGGCAGGATCTGCCATATGCCACGCTGATGTATGTCTGGGATAACCGGCGCGCTGCCGAGTCGCTGGTTGTCAATCCTCACACCACGCGCATCCGCAAGATCGTCGTCGAGAGCGGTGCGCAAGGCGTTCGGCAGTGGCGAAGTTATCGGCGCGATATCGTTGCTGATTTCGAGCGTGTGTATGGCAAGGCGCCCGGGCGCCTGATTGGGGTTGCGGTGGTGACCGACAGCGACAACACCCGCCAGAAGATCCGAGCCTGGTATGGCGACATCAGGATGCTTGAGCGCAATCCCTGATCAGTGGTCGAGGTCAGGATCGACCGATGGCCAACCGACCGCAGGCCCACTGACCACAGGCCATACGCGGTCTGGTCAGCGATAGCGGTCGATTCCCAGGCCCTTCGGGCTGATGTCGGTGTGGCGGCCGCTCATCAGATCAGCCAGCAGCTTTGCCGATCCGCAGGCCATCGTCCAGCCAAGCGTGCCATGGCCGGTGTTGAGCCAGAGATTCGGAAAACCGGTCGGGCCGACGATTGGGGTGCCATCGGGTGTCATCGGCCGCAGACCGGTCCAGAACTCGCCCTTCGACAGGTCGGCCGCGCCCGGAAACAGGCCGTTGAGCACGTGTTCGAGGGTCGCCCGGCGGCGCGGATCGAGACGCAGATCGAAGCCGGCGACCTCGGCCATGCCGCCGATCCGGATGCGCTGGTCGAACCGGGTCACCGCGACCTTGTAGGTCTCGTCCATCACGGTGGAAACCGGCGCCCGGGACGCATCGGTGATCGGCACCGTGAGTGAGTAACCTTTCAGCGGATAGACCGGCAGATCGAGGCCAAGCGGCTCGAGCAGCCCGCGCGAATAGCTGCCGGCAGCCATGACATAGTGATCGGCGGTCAGAATCTGCTCGCCCTCGGCGCCATTGACCGCGACACCGGTGATCCGCCCGCCGTTGACCTCGATGCGCCCGATGTCGCGCTCATACAGAAACCGCACCCCCAGCAGGCTCGCTGCCTCGGCAAGCCGCTCGGTAAACAGCCGGCAGTCTCCGGTCTCATCACCGGGCAGGCGCAGCCCGCCGCTCAGATCGCCGGCAACAGTAGCAAGTGCCGGCTCCACGCTCGCCAGTTCGTCCGGCTCGAGCAACTCGAAGGGCACGCCGGCGGCGCGCAGCACCTGAACATCCTTGTCGATCGCAGCGCGCTGCGCCTGGCTTCGAAACACCTGCAGCGTGCCGAGTTGCCGGCCTTCATAGCGGATGTCGAGATCGGCCCGCAGTGCGATCAGGCAGTCGCGGCTGTATTCGGCCAGCCGCAGCATTCGGTCCTTGTTGACCGCGTAGCGGCGCTCGCTGCACTGGGCCAGCATCATTGCCAGCCAGCGCCACTGGAACAGCGTGCCATCGGGTCGGATGGCCAGCGGCGCATGGCGCTGAAAGAGCCATTTCAGGGCTTTGAGCGGAATGCCGGGTGCGGCCCAGGGCGCCGAATAACCGGGCGAGATCTGACCTGCGTTGGCGAAGCTGGTCTCGCGCGCGGCAGCCGGCTGCCGGTCGATGACCGTGACCTGGTGGCCCAGGCGGGCGATCGACCAGGCGGTGGTGACACCGATAACGCCACTGCCCAGAATCAGGACTCGCATACCCTTTCCCATTGCATTGATGGCGGATGCCGGTGCCGGATGCCAATGCGCCCGATGGCATGTTCGGCGGTGTGCCAGACCGCACTGTAGACCGGTATCGGCCGACGAACCCCGGGTTTGGTGTGTTTGGCCGGTCGGTTGGTCACGCGAAATCGTGTCAATATCGTAACAACATGGTTTTCATCGACTTCGTCGTTCACGGAGTGTGGTCGCGGCTCCGGCATTCGAGAACGGCTCAAACAAGGACAGCCCGATGCTCTCACGCCTGATTTATGCCAGCACGGTCACCACGCCGCTCGATCCGGCCGCAATCAATCTGCTGCTCTCACAGGCCAGGCTGCGCAACGGACTGCGGGGCATCAGCGGACTGCTGATTTTCGACAGCAAGTATTTTCTGCAGGGGTTGGAGGGTTCGCAGCGCGAGTTGAGCTCGCTCTATTCTTCGCTGGTTCAAGATCCGCGCCACCGCGATCTGATACTGCTCAAGTTCGGTACGATCGAGTCGCGCCTGTTTCCGTCCTGGAACATGGCCTTCGCGCCGGCCGATGCCGCGCACCGGGCGGTGTTCGGGCGTCGGATGGTGGGTTCCCGCTTTGACCCCTATACCCTTCATGACGCCTCGGCCGAGGCGCTGCTGATCGATTTCACGACTGTTGGCACCGACCTGTCGGAAGCGCTCGCGCAAGACTGAGGCCTATCTCTGGGCCGGTGACTTCCTGGGCCGATCGGCCGCAAGCTGCGGGATAATCGATCGCATGCCGACCATCAGACAAGTTCTTGCCGAGACGCTCGACGCCAGCTTCAAGGGCTTTGCGCCCGAGCAATCGCCCTTCAGGGTTGAGCAGGCCGGTGCGGCCGATCTGCAACTGCTGCGCGGCGATCTGCCGATGCCGGTGGCCGTGCTTCGCGAATCGGCCCTGCAGCACAACGCGCAGTGGTTTGCGCGTTTCGTGGCCGAATCGGGGGTGAGCCTGTGCCCTCACGGCAAGACCAGCCTCGCGCCACAGCTCTTTGACGAGCAGCTGCGCGCCGGCGCCTGGGGCATCACGGTGGCCAATGTGCATCAGGGGCGGATCGCGGTCGAAGCCGGTGCCCTGCGGGTGCTGATGGCCAACCAGATCGCGACGGTTGCCGATGTCCGGCGCTGGAGCGCACTCGCCGCCGCGCATCCCGGCGTTCGATTCATTACTCTGGTCGATTCGCTGGCGCAGCTCGACATTCTTGTGCGCGGCGCACAGGGCGGCCCGCGCCTTGAGTTGCTGGTCGAGCTCGGCATCGCCGGTGGGCGCACCGGCTGTCGAGACGATGAGCAGGCACTCGCTCTGGCGCGGGCGGTCGCGTCAAACGCCTGCCTCATGCTGGCCGGCGTCGAAGCCTATGAAGGCCTGAACATCACCGGCGATTCGGTGCGCGATGCGCAACTGGTCGGCGAGTGGATGACCCGGCTTGGCGATCTGGCGCAGGCCTGCGAGCGCGAGGGCCTGTTTGAGGTCGAGGAGGTGCTGATCTCGGCAGGCGGCTCGTCGGCCTACGATCTGATGGCGAAAACCCTGCGGCCGGCTTTGTCGCGACCGGTCAGGCGGGTGCTGCGCAGTGGCTGCTATCTGACCCACGATGACGGCATGTATCGCCGCTTTGCCGCGTCTGTCGTCGAGCGTGGGCTCTATGCCAGCGTCGGCGAGCCGGGGCTTCGCGGTGCACTTGAGGTCTGGGCGGCGGTGCAGTCGCGGCCCGAACCCGACCGTGTCATTGTGACGCTTGGGCGTCGCGATGTCGGAACCGATGCCGATCTGCCGCTGGCCCTTCACTGGATGCGTCATGGCGACTCAGTGCCCCGGGCCGCTCCCTCGCACTGGCGGGTCTTTGGCCATAACGACCAGCACGGCTATCTTCAGGTCGATCCGGGCGATACGGTTGCGGTGGGTGATCTGATCGGATTCGGCGTGTCCCATCCCTGTACCACCTTCGACAAGTGGCGACTGATCTGGGGCGTGGACGACGACTATCGCGTGACCCGGGCGATCAGAACCTACTTCTGAGTCGGGGTGGTCGGGGCAGGCGACTTGCGCATGGTGCCGGCCGACGAAGCGGGCGACACCGGTGTGCCGGGTGAAGCGCTCTGGACGCGTCTTCGCAAAAAATCGAGGGCATCGCGTGCGGTGGTGACCGGGTCTTCTTCCATCGGCAGATGACCGAGATTGGGGTAGACGATCAGCTCGCTGTCCGCAATATCGATCTTGAAGCGTTCGCCCATCGACAGCGGCACCCAGGTGTCCTGGCCACCCCACATGATGAGGGTCGGCACTTTGAGCTGGCGCAGCTGCTCCCAGCCGGTCGAGGGTGGGGCATTGCGGGCCCGGTCGCCGAGTGCCACCCGATTGCCGGGGCGGCGCATCAGGTCGGCATAGCGCGAGACGAGTTCGGGGGTGACCAGCGTGTCGTCGACATAGACGTCTTTCAGACTCCTGCTGACCATGCCGTCGATCGGGGCCCAGCGCATCAGTTCGCTGATGACCGGCATGCTCGCGATCTGCAGCGCGACCGCGGTGCTGGTCGACAGATTCTGCGGATAACCGGTGGCATCGATCAGGATCAGTCCGCTGATGCGGTCGGGGCGGCGCAGCGCATATCGCCAGGCGGCCTGACCTCCGAGGCTGCTGCCCGCGATGACAAAGCGCTTCAGGCCTGCGGCATCGGCAAACCGCTCGAGGAAATCGACGGTCGCGGCCGGCGAATAATCGCCCGACGGATAGGGGCCGGTCAGTCCGAAGCCGGGCAGATCGAGCCTCACCACCCGCCACGAGGGCGACATCGCTTTGACCCAACCCTCCCAGGTATGCAGTGACGATGCCGTGCCGTGCAGCAGCAGGATGGTGGGCGCGTCGTCGGGCGTTGCGACGGCGGCGGGCTTGGCCGGGGGCGGGAAGGCCGAAGCCCCGGAGGGCATGCCCGCGTTGGCGGTGGATGCGGCGGTGGGTGTGGCAGCGGATGCAGGAGCGGTCGGGCTGGGGGTGTTGGCGGTGGGGACGGCGGTCGACGTGCCCGCTGTCGCCAAGGTGGGCGAGTCTTCCAGCGGTTTGCTGCCCAGCCCTTCGTCGCGCCAATGCACTTCGACCCCATCCATCGGGAGATAGCGCGATGGCGGCGCGCCGTACTGGGCCTTCAGACCGGCGAGCGGCAGATCGGTCTGGCAGCCCGCCAGGAGCAGCGTCATGCCGAGCAGGACGATCAGTCGATGCATATCAGCTCCAGTCTTCTTCGATCGCATGACAGGCGACCTGCGAACCGTCGGCACTGCGGCGCAGCAGCGGTCGTTCACTGCGGCACCGATCCCGCGCCAGGGGACAGCGTGGGTGAAACGTGCAACCAGACGGCGGATTCAAGGGATTCGGCACTTCGCCGGAGACCGCGGTGCGCGTCCTGCCACTGCCGTCGATGACCGGGATCGCGTCGAGGAGCATCCGTGTGTAGGGATGTTGCGGCATCTCGAAGAGCCGGCGTTTGGGTGCCAGCTCAACGATCCGCCCGAGGTACATGACGCCCACCCGATCGGCCACATGGTTGACCACCGCCAGATTATGCGAGATGAACAGGTAAGTCAGCCCATCGACGCGTTGAATGTCGCGCATCAGGTTCAGGACCTGCGCCTGGACCGAGACGTCGAGCGCCGAGGTCGGTTCGTCGCAGACCAGGAACTCGGGCCTGGAGGCCAGCGCCCGTGCAATCGACAGACGCTGACGCTGTCCGCCTGAAAACTGATGCGGGTATTTCGCGGCATCGGCGCCGGTCAGGCCGACCTGCTTGAGCAGCGCTTCGACGCGGGTCGCAATGGCGTCGTTGCCCGACATCGTCCGATGCACTCGGATCGGCTCGGCGATGATGTCGGCGACCTTCCAGCGCGGATTCAGGCTGGCATAAGGATCCTGGAAGATCATCTGCAGCCGCGAGCGCATCTGGCGTCCACTGGGGCTGCTCAGGTCCGAGAGGTCGACGCCGTCAAAGCGCACTTGACCACGGCTGGGCTTGTAAAGGCCGACCAGCATCCGGGCAATGGTCGACTTGCCGCAGCCCGACTCGCCGACCAGCGCCAGCGTTTCGCCGCGGGCGATCTCGAAGCTCACGTCGTCGACCGCATGCAGCAGCAGGCGGGGCTTGCCTTCGAGCAGCCGATTGAGCCAGGGCGGCGAGACGTCGAAGGTTTTCGCGATCGACTCGACCACCACCAGCGGCGTGGCTCCGCCGGGGGCTGTGGTCGTTGGGGCGCTGGTGGGCGCCTCGGTGGGCTCGCGCCCGCGCTCGAGGTGCTCGCCGAAGCGATCGATCAGATTCATTCGGTGGCCGGGACCAGTAGGTGGGCGCCATGGCGCAGACAGGCGGCCATCGAGCGGCCGGCTGCGACCAGTTCGGGGCGAACCGTGCGACAGGCATCGACCACCATCGGGCAGCGCGGATTGAAGGCGCAGCCGGGCGGAATCGCGTTCAGGCGCGGCATCGCGCCGTCGATCTGGGCCAGCCGCTCACGGGCATGGCCGATCAGCGGGATCGACCCCATCAGGCCGACGGTGTAGGGATGATGCGGCCGGTGGATCACATCGGCGACCGGGCCGATCTCGGCGATCCGTCCGGCATACATCACCGCCACCCGGTCGGCGGTCTCGGCGATCACGCCCATGTCGTGGGTCACCAGCATGATTGCCGTGCCGTGCTCCCGGCAAAGCCGCTTGAGCAGCGCAATGATCTGCGCCTGGATCGAGACGTCGAGCGCGGTGGTCGGCTCGTCGGCGACGATCAGCCGGGGTTCGGCGGCCAGCGCCAGCGCAATCACGACCCGCTGGCGCATGCCGCCCGAGAACTGGTGCGGATAGTGGTCAAAGCGCGCTGCGGCCGCTGGAATACCGGTGCTGTCGAGCAGTTCGATCGCGCGATTGCGGGCCTGCGTCGGGCTCAGGTCGAGATGGGTGCGAATGGTCTCGACCAGTTGCCGGCCGACGGTCTGAAGCGGGTCGAGCGAGGTCAGCGGATCCTGGAAGATCGCACCGATCTGTCGGCCCCGGATGCGGCGCATCTGCGTGGAATCGAGATTGTCGATGCGCCGGCCGTCGAGCAGGATTTCTCCGCCGACGATGCGCCCGGGCGGCTCGAGCAGGCCGATGATCGCGGCGCCGGTGAGCGACTTGCCGGCGCCTGACTCACCGACCACACCGAGCACCTCGCCCGGCGCAATCGAGAACGAGACATCGTCGATCGCCACCAGCGTGCCCCGCCGGTTGGTGAAGGCGACCCGCAGGTTTCTCACCTCGAGCAGAGGTGTCGCAAGGACGCTCTCGCTGGTCATGATGCCGGCCTGTTCATGGTGCCGACCTATTGCAGCCGCGGGTTGAGCGCATCGCGCAGCCAGTCGCCCAGCAGGTTGACTGACATGCACAGCAGGATCAGGGCCAGGCCCGGAAAGACCACCAGCCACCACTCGCCCGAATAAAGGAAGTTGTTGCCGGTATTGATCATGGTGCCAAGCGACGGCGTGGTGGGCGGCACGCCCACGCCCAGAAACGACAGCGTCGCTTCGGTGATGATGGCAGTGGCGACATTGATGGTGCCGATGACCAGCACCGGACCGAGCACATTCGGCAGCACATGGCGGCGCATGATCGCAAATGGCCCGACACCGATCACCTGTGCGGCCTGCACATATTCGCGATGTTTCTCGACCATGGTTGAGCCGCGGACTGTACGGGCGTATTGAACCCAGTTGGCCAGCGCGATTGAACCGATCAGAACGCCGATCGACAGCGCCTCGAGGTTGGCGTTGCCGGGCAGCAGCGAGCGCGCCACGCCGTTGATGAGGAGGGCGATCAGGATCGCCGGAAACGACAACTGCACATCGGCGGTCCGCATGATCAGCGAATCGAGCCGCCCGCCCAGAAAGCCGGACAGCAGTCCCAGGGTCACGCCCATCACCATCGCCAGCGCGACCGAGGCCAGCCCGACCAGCAGGGAGATTCGCGAGCCGTAGAGGATGGTCGAAAGCACGTCTCGGCCCTGATCGTCGGTGCCCAGCGGAAAGGTCGCCTGTCCCTGCGCCGCCCAGGCCGGCGGCAGCAAGGAGTTGTTGAGATCGAGTGTGGCCAGGTCGAAGGGATCGTGCGGCGCCAGCAGTGGTGCCAACACCGACCCCAGGATCATCAAGACCGCGACGACGGCCGCGGCGACGGCCACAGGACTGCTTCGAAAGCTGTAGAAGATGTCGCTGTCGAAAAACCGTCCTGTTGCCGAGGTGCTCACCGCGTCTGTCACTTCACCACGGCCGTGCGATAGAGAATGATGTTGTCACCGCGCTGATCGATGGTCACGTTCTTGCGCATCGCCCAGGCCAGCGCCTGCTGATGCAGCGGAATATGGCCGAAATCGTCGGCATGCAGTTTCATCGACTCGGCGATCATCGCATTGCGCTTGGCCGGATCGGTTTCGGTACCGATCTTGCCGGTCAGCTCGTCGACCTTGGCATTGGAATAGCTGCCCAGATTGAAGACACCCTGGCCGGTTGCCGGTGTGGCCATGATGTTGTAGAGCGTGTTGTGCACGTCATAAGTGGTCGGTGTCCAGCCGAGCAGATAGAACGAGGTGTTGCGCGACAGGATTTTCGGGAAGTAGGTGGCTTTGCTCTCGGCCTCGAGACTGACCTTCACGCCAACCCGCGCCAGCATGCCGGCCACTGCCTGGCAGATCTCGCCGTCGTTGACATAGCGGTCGTTGGGGCAGTTCATTTTCACCTCGAAGCCGTTGGGATAGCCGGCGTCAGCCAGCAGCTTCCTGGCGGCTTCCGGATCGTAGGCTGCACGCTTGTTCAGGTCGGGCAGAAAGCCGTTGACGCCCGGGCCGATCATCAGATTGGTGGGGGTCGCCGCACCGCGCATGATGCGGGTCTTGATCGCCTCGATGTCGATCGCCTGGAAGAAGGCCTGACGCACGCGCCGGTCTTTGAAGGGGTTCTTGCCTTTGACATTGGAAAAGAGCAGCTCATCGCGCTTTTGATCCATGCCCAGGAAGATCGTGCGCAGCTCCGGGCCCTGCAGCACGGTGAGGTTGCTGTCCTGCTTCAGGCGCTCGACGTCCTGCACTGGTGCCGGCTGCATCAGGTCGATTTCGCCGGATTTGAGAGCGGCGACCCGAGTGGCGTCATTGCCGATCGGGGTCCAGATCACCTGTTCGACATTGCCTTCGATCTTGCCCCAGTACGACTGGTTGCGGACCAGCACCGTGCGCACCCCCGGCTCGCGCGAACGCAGACGGAAGGGGCCGGTGCCGTTGGCGCGCACCGAGGCGGCGTTCTCGACGCCCTTGCGCTTGTCGACCGGCTTGCCGGCGTTATTCGCCTCGCACCAGACCTTGCTCATCATTGACAGCGAGGTCAGCATCTCAGGCAGGATCGGCAGCGGCACGGTCGTGGTGATCTCGATCGTGCGCTCATCGAGCTTGCGGACTTCCTTGACTTGGCCCACCGTGCCGCGCAGATCGGAGCCTGCGTCGGCGGCCCGCTGGAACGAGAAGACCACATCGTCGGCGGTAAAGGGCTGGCCATCGTGAAAGCTCACACCGCGACGCAGAGTGAAGACCCAGCTGGTGGGTGAGGTCTGCTTCCATTCGGTCGCCAGTGCCGGCTTGAGCGCGAGTTTGCTGTCGCGGGTGACGAGCGGTTCGTAGACATTGGCGGTGAAGCCGAGCTGCGTCGTCTCGTTGAGCGAATGGGGATCCATCGACAGCGCATCACCCTGGTCGGCAGTACGAAGGGTCACGGCTTGCGAGGCAGACGCCAGCAGCGCGGCTGCGGCCGCAACGAGGAATCGGGTTGATGGTTTCAAGGGGGTCTCCTAGTCCGGTATCAGGTGAGCGGGTCAGTGGGACGAGCCGGCGCGTTCAACGCGCAAACGCGGATCCACAACGAAATAAAGCAGGTCGACGACAAGATTGATGGTCACGAAGATGAGCGCGATCAGGCACAGATAGGCGGCCATGATCGGGATGTCGGCCACCTGCACCGACTGGATGAACAGCAGCCCCATCCCCGGCCACTGAAACACGGTTTCGGTGATGATGGCAAACGCAATGATTGCGCCAAGCTGCAGGCCGGTGATCGTGATGACCGGCACCAGGGTATTGCGCAGCGCATGGCCGAAGTAGACCGCACGATCGGACAGCCCCCGGGCACGCGCGAACTTGATGTAGTCGGTGCGCAGGACCTCGAGCATCTCGGCGCGTACCAGCCGCATGATCAGCGTCGTCTGAAAAAGCGCCAGTGTGATCGCCGGCAGGATGATGTGCGCCCAGCCGTCGCGCCCCAGCAGCCCGGTCGACCACCAGCCGATTGAGACGGTCTCACCGCGTCCGAACGAGGGCAGCCAGCCGAGGATGACGGCAAACACCAAAATCAACAGGATGCCGATCAGGAAGACGGGCAGCGACACCCCGATCAGCGAGACCGCCAGCAGCAGATTGGCCAGCCAGCCCTTGCGCCGCAAGGCGGTGTAGACGCCCATCGGAATGCCGATGACCAGCGCCAGCACCGCCGCTACGATCGAGAGCTCGATGGTGGCCGGAAAGCGTTCTTTGATCAGGGTCGAGACTTTGCGGCTCTGCCGATAGGACATGCCGAAATCGCCCTGCACCGCCTGGCCCACGAAGTGGGCGAACTGCACCGGAATCGGATCGTCCAGGCCGAGATCGCGGCGCAGCTCGGCACGCTGCTCGGGTGTGGCGTCCTGGCCGACCATGGCCAGCACCGGGTCACCCACGAACTGAAAGAGCGAAAACGCCACGAAACCCACGACGCCCATGACGATGATCGACTGCATCAGACGACGGATGATGAAGGCGATCATGGTGGGTTGCGGCGCGAGCTCGGATGGTTTTCGATGAGGCCTGGCTTCAGCCGAGCGGCAGGAAGCGCTGCACCAGCCGGACCCAGTAGCTGCCGCCCAAGGGAATCAGCTCGTCGTTGAAGTCGTAGCTCGGGTTGTGCAGCATGCACGGGCCCATGCCATGGCCCGAGTCGCGGTGCGAGCCGTCGCCGTTGCCGATGAAGGCATAGCAGCCGGCCTTGACCTGCAGCATGAAGGCGAAGTCTTCGGAGCTCATGGTCGGTTCGCAGCGGGCATCGACGTTCGCCTGCCCGACCAGCTCACTCATGACGCTCGCTGCGAAGGCGGCCTGGGTGGCGTCGTTGATGGTCGGCGGATAGTTGCGGTGAAAGTGCATCGATCCGGTGGCGCCGAAGGCCGGCGGCAGCTGCTCGACCAGTGCGGTCATGCGCGACTCGACCAGATCGAGCGTCTCGATGCTGAAGGTGCGCACCGTGCCGCGAATCGAGGCCCTGTCGGGCACGATGTTGGTGGTCGTGCCGGTGTGGATCTCGGTGACCGACAGCACCGCGGTGTCGATCGGGCGCTTGTTGCGCGTGATGATCGATTGCAGCGCCTGCACGAGGTGCGTGGCGACCAGCACCGGGTCGATGCCCAGATGGGGCATGGCGGCATGGGTGCCCTTGCCCTGGATCGTGATCTCGAACTCGCTCGACGAGGCCATGATCGGGCCGGGCGTCAGGGCAAAGGTGCCGACCGCAATACCGGGCCAGTTGTGAATGCCGAAGACCGCGTCGCAGGGAAATCGTTCAAACAGGCCGTCGTCGATCATTCT
>CANKWX010000069.1 GCA_947487165.1 Burkholderiales bacterium | reverse complement strand
TACCGTGCAGGGCGCGCCGCTCTCGACATGGTCGACCAGCATGCGCGAGTAGTCCATCTTGTAGATGTGATCGCCGGCCAGCACCAGGACGAAGTCGGGCCGATGGCTGCGGAAAATATCGAGGTTCTGGTAGACCGCATCGGCGGTGCCGCGATACCAGGACGCTTCTTCGAGCCGCTGCTGCGCCGGCAGCAGATCGACGAACTCGTTCATTTCGGACTTCAGGAAGCCCCAGCCCCGCTGGATATGCCGCAGCAGGCTATGCGACTTGTATTGTGTGAGCACGCCCATGCGCCGGATGCCGGAGTTCAGGCAGTTCGACATCGCAAAGTCGACGATCCTGAACTTGCCGCCGAAATAGACCGCCGGTTTGGCACGGATATCGGTGAGTTGCTGCAGCCGGCTGCCCCGACCGCCGGCCAGCACCAGCGCCAGGGCCCGACGGGGCAGTTGCAGGCGCGCCAGGGCGTTTTCGGTCATGAGGCAGGCTCCCGCTTTATCTGTTTGATGACAAGTGTACGGTGACCCGGTATCGGTTCACATCGCTTCGCATCGGTTCATTGCGCCGAAGTCGCCTTCCTGACGCCCCGAAAAACCCTCCTGTTGCTTCGCTCGGGTGAATTCCCTAGTCTGGCGATCTTCACGGAGACCAACCATGATGGAACTGCTGGCCGACCCTGCGGCCTGGATTGCCTTTCTGACCCTGACCGCGCTCGAGCTCGTCCTGGGCATCGACAACATCATTTTCATCTCGATCCTGGTCGACAAGCTGCCGCCCGAACGGCGCGAGGTCGCACGCCGGATCGGCCTGTTTCTGGCGATGTTCATGCGTGTCGGGCTGCTCCTGGTGCTGTCCTGGATGATCGGATTGACCGCGCCGATCTTCACGGTGCTCGAGCATGAGGTGTCGGGGCGCGACCTGATCCTGATCGCCGGTGGGCTGTTCCTGGTCTGGAAGAGCACCATGGAAATCCACCAGCTGCTCGAAGGCGAGGAGGGCAGCGAATCGAAGGCGGTTGCTGCATCCTTCGGCGCGGTGATCGTCCAGATCATCATCATCGACCTGGTGTTTTCGCTCGATTCGATCATCACCGCGGTCGGCATGGTCGACCGGGTCGAGGTGATGATCGCCGCCGTGGTCGCCTCGGTCGGACTGATGCTGCTCTTTGCGCCGGCGATCGGACGGGTGGTCTCCAACCATCCGACACTGAAGATGCTGGCACTGTCGTTCCTGCTGGTGGTCGGCGTGGTGCTGATCGCCGACGGCGTCGAGACCCATGTGCCCAAGGGCTATATCTATTTCGCGATGGCTTTCTCGGTGATGGTCGAGGTGCTGAACATCCGCCTGCGAAAGCGGGTGGTCGACCCGGTCAACCTGCGCGAGCCTTACTAGGCCGGCGACAAGGCATAGGTCTGCATCGATTGCAGGTAGGTCGCCTCGACCTGCGAAACGATGCGGTCCCAGCTCATCGATTCGGCAATCGTTCGGGCGCGCGAACCCATGTCGCGAGCCCGCTGTGGCTCGGCGACCAGTTGCGCGGCCAGATCGCAAAAGCGCGCGGGCTGCCCGAGCGGCGCCAGCAGTCCACTTTCGTTGTGGCGAATCAGCTGTGCGGCGGCTGCGTAGTCGTAGGCCAGCACGGCCAGTCCGCTGGCCATCGCCTCGGGCGTGACGTTGCCGAAGGTCTCGGTCAGGCTGGGGAACAGGAACAGATCGGCCGAGGCATAGTGCTCGGCCAGCGCCACGCCGCGCTGGGCGCCGGCGAACACCGCATCCGGGCGGCTGGCCCTGAAATCGCGCATCAGCGGGCCGTCTCCGACCATCACCAGTTTCAGATCGGGTTCGATGCGACGCATGGCATCGAAGGCGTCAAAGAGCAGATCGAGATTCTTTTCGGGCGCCAATCGGCCGACGCTCAGGACCACTCGGGTGCGATCGCTGCAGCCCCACGACTGACGCAGTGCCGCGCTGCGCCGTGCCGGGTCGAACTGCTCGGTATCGACGCCGCGCGCCACAACGCGCAGCCGCCTGAAACCATACTTCTGCAGGTCGGCAGCCAGCGCCTCGGTCGGAACCATCGTGAACTGCGATCGGTTGTGGAATTTTCGCAGGTAGGAAACAATCGGCTTGTGCAGCCAGCCCATGCCGTAGTGGCGGCTGTAGGCATGGAAGTTGGTACGAAAG
The DNA here is from genome assembly GCA_947487165.1 of Burkholderiales bacterium. GTDB lineage: Bacteria > Pseudomonadota > Gammaproteobacteria > Burkholderiales > Burkholderiaceae_E > UBA4615. The sequence continues at coordinate 15,027 of CANKWX010000069.1, read as the reverse complement.
TCGGAGCACACCGGCAGCTTCAGGCGAGTGGCAGCTTGCAGCGCTGACCAGCCCAGCGGTCCCTCGGTCACGATGTGCACCAGGTCGGGCCGCTGTTTCGACCACAGGTCGACCAGGGCGCGTTTGGCCGGCAGGCCCATGCGCAGATGCGGGTAGCGCGGGATCGGCAGGCCCCGCAGCAGCACTTCGTCAAGACGGGGCGACTCGTTGCCGTTGGCATCGGCGCGCTGGCGCGGCCGGATCAGACGGATGTGGTGATCGCGCCGCTGCAGGCCTTGCACCACCTGCGCGGCGGTGAGCGCCACGCCATTGACTTCTGGCGGGTAGGTTTCGGTGACGACCGCGACGCGCAGCGAGCGTCGCGAGGGAGGCAGATCATCGATCTGGATCGACGCAGCACTTTCATCGGAAATCATCTCGCAATGATCGCGGTGCAACAAAACAATTCGATGACTGTTTGAGGACGATTTGAGGACAGTGTGTGCAGCCGATCCCGACGACTGTGGCACCATAGCCATCCGTCGGATCGCAAACGAACGGTCATCGAATTGTCATGCCGCGTTCACACACCGACGTCATGCTCCGGTCACACCGTCGGCACTCCCTCGGAGTCAGCCGAAAAAAAATCCCGTGTTTTGCCAAACCTCATTCGGAGAGACGATGAAGGATTTCCTCGAACAGTTGCGCATCCAGCGCTTTGACGACCACCGCTTCTACCATCACAGCACGATCAACCAGTCGCTGCATCTGGTGAGTGCTCTGAGCTTCATCGCCTCTTACTGCCTGCTGTTCGTCGATCCGGCGATGGCGGGCCTGACGGCCTGGCTGGTCTCGATGACCAGTCGTCAAGCGGGACATTTCTTCTTCGAGCCCAAGGGCTACGACGACGTCAATCGGGTCACCCACGAGCACAAGGAAGAGATCAAGGTCGGTTACAACCTGCGCCGCAAGGTCGTCCTGATGGCGATCTGGGCGATCTCGCCGCTCGTCCTGTGGTTCGACCGTGGCTTCTTCGGTCTGATCGAGCCGAGCACCGATGCCGTTGGTTTCGTGCGCGACGTCGGCCTGCTCTGGCTGGCCCTTGGTGTGGGTGGTCTGGTGTTTCGCGTGCTCCAGCTCTGGAAGCAACAGAGCCTTGGGACCGGTCTGGTGTGGGCCACCAAGATCATCACCGACCCCTTCCATGACACCAAGCTTTACTGTGGCGCACCGCTGCGCCTGCTGCGCGGCGAGCTCATCGATCCGATGGACTCGCTTCGCAAGCACGGCTGACAGCGGTCAGGCGCGGTGTGTGCCCCGAAAGCGGGTCGACAGCACTTCGCGCAAAATCCCTCGCCGGATCGTCCGGTTGGTCAGTTCGGGATTGCTCCACCACCATCCGTCGTTTCGCATCTGCTGGCCTGCTTCGATGAAGCGGGCCAGCACCGTCTCGAAGTCGGCGTCGCTGTAGTTCAGGCTGAAGACCATTCGGCCGGTGCCCACCCAGGACAGCGCCAGACCGGCTTGTCGCAGGTAGTACTGCAGCATCCAGTTGTAGCGGCTGGGCTCGGTATAAAAGACCGTCCAGATCGACGACAGGTTGGCCACGCGCACCGGCAGGCCGGCTTCGGCCATTGCCTGGTTGAAGCGATCGGCGCGGGCATTCCAGCGTTCGTCCAGGCCGTCGTAGATCGCCTTGATGTCGTCGTCTTCGAGCCGATCAAGGAAGGCCGACATTGCGCCCATCACATGCGGATGCGCGTTGAAGGTGCCGCGTGCAAAGCAGATGTCGGCCGGACGCTCATCGCGCCAGCGGCGCATCAGGTCGGCGCGTCCGCAGACTACGCCCACCGGCAGTCCGCCGCCCAGCGTCTTGCCGTAGGTGACCATGTCGGCTTTCACGCCGAAGTATTCCTGGGCGCCGCCGGGGGCCAGGCGAAAGCCGACGAAAACCTCATCGAAAATCAGCACGATGCCGCGCTCGGTGCAGACCTCGCGCAGCTTTTTCAGCCAGCTGGCATAGGCCTCGCGATCGAAGCCCGCGCGTCGCGAACTGTCGACCAGCGACGAGTCGCCGGGCGCCGGGCTGTTGGGGTGCAGCGCCTGCAGCGGGTTGATCAGGACGCAGGCGATATCGCGGCGGGTGCGCAGCACGCCGAGTGCACGCTCGTCCATGTCGCGCAGCGTGTAGACGTCACGCGGCTTGACCGGGTTGCCGGGGCCGGGCTGCACGTCTTCCCACCAGCCGTGATAGGCACCGGTAAAGCGCACGAGGTGGGTTCGGCGGGTGTGATATCGGGTCAGGCGCACCGCCTGCATGACCGCCTCGGTGCCCGACATATGAAACGAGACCTCGTCCAGGCCCGAGATGCGGCGCAGCCGTTCGACATTGCCGGCGACCACCGGATGGTAGCTGCCGAGCACCGCGCCCAGGTCCTGCGCGCGGGCTGCGCCTTCGGCCATCGTGGCCTTGTAGAAGTCGTTGCCAAAGACATTGACGCCATACGAGCCGGTCAGGTCGTAAAAGACGTTGCCGTCGAGATCGGTGAGGGTCACGCCGCTGCTCGACTCGACGAAAGCGCCTACCGGCAGGTTCTCGCGCGCGAGCGCGCTGTACTGAAAGGGCACCCGATAAGCGCCGGTGAACTGCAGATCGGAGATGCCCTCGCGCGCGCGCTTGGTCATCGCGATCGACTTCTCGAAGCGGCGCTTGAAGGTGGTCGACATCAGCGCGAAGCCTGCGCGGCGCTTCTCGGCGACCTCAGCGGGCGCACCGTCGGAGGTGAAGAATTCGTCGGCGCCGTAGCTGTAGCCCGGCAGCAGCCCGGCAACCCGCTTGGCCATGCGCGAATGGCCGGCGAGCGACGGGTGCTTGGCGCGCGACAACTGCAGCCGGCGGCGCAGTTTGGGCAATGCAGCCACGGCCGCGGCGGCAGCCAGTGCGTAGAGCGTGATGGTTTCGTCCATGAACGTCGAATACCTCTGCAGTGATTGGTCTTTTACCTGTAACTCTTTCTATTGACACCCTGATGAAAAATTCGAATCCGAGCCCCTTTCCTGATGCTGATGCGACCGCGGTCTCGCCGGCGACTGTTGCGCCTGCCGCGTCTTCAGCCGCTGATCCAGCGCGGGGCGGGCTGTCGGCAACGCTTGCCGCCTGGCGCGATCGTCTGCTGCTGCAGGAGGACCTGAATTTTCTGCTGACCAATCGGGTGCCCCGTATTGCCCTCACCCGCTTCATGGGCTGGTTCAGCAAGATCCGCAACCCGCTGCTGGCAAGGCTGTCGATCGGCACCTGGCGGCTCTTTACCGACCTTGATCTGTCGGATGCCCGCCAGCAGCGCTTTGCCAGTCTTCATGACTGCTTCACCCGCGAGCTGGTGCCCGGTGCCCGGGTGTTTGATGCCGACCCGGCGGTCATTGACAGCCCCTGCGATGCGATCGTGGGCGCCTGTGGCAGTCTCGAAGGGCTGGGCGCACTGCAGGCCAAGGGCTCACCTTACTCGATGGTCGAGCTCCTGGGCAGTGAGGCGCTGGCCGAGCGCTATCGTGACGGGATGTATGTGACCCTGCGACTGACCTCGGCGATGTACCACCGTTTTCATGCGCCCGATCGCGGTCGTCTGCGCCATGTGACCTACATCAGCGGCGATGCCTGGAACGTCAATCCGATTGCGCTCAAGCGGGTGGAGCGCCTGTTTTGCCGCAACGAGCGGGCGGTGCTGCAGACCGAACTCGAGGGCGGCCATCAGGTGACGCTGGTGGCGGTCGCCGCCATTCTGGTGGCCAGCGTGCGTCTTCATGCGCTCGACGTGCTGATGCATCTGCGTTATCGCGGCCCCAACGAGATGCCCTGCGATGCGAGTTTCGAGCGCGGCGACGAGCTCGGCTGGTTCGAGCATGGCTCGACCATCATCGTGCTGGCGCCCCGCGGATTCGAGCTGTGCGAGGGCATTGCGACCGGCGCGCGGCTGCGTGCCGGTATGCGACTGATGAAGCGACCGGCCTGAGAGCCCTGCTGATCGCTTCGAGGCGACGCGTTCAGGCCGCGGCGCTCGGCCGGGCCTTCATGCGCTCGATCAGCGCAGCGATGTTGGCGTTGGCCGGGTCCAGGGGTTGCCCGACGCTTGCGCCGAACTCCACGAACACGAACAGCAGGATGTCCGCCAGCGTCAGGCGATCGCCGCAGACATAGGTGCGACCTGCGATCAGGCCGTTTAGCCAGACGAGCTTTTCCTGTGCCAGCAGCTTCAGTTCGGGGGCCGCGGCCGGGATTGTGCGGATGCGCGGCGCAAACAGCTTCAGACCCTCGGCAAAGCGAAAGCCATTGGCCAGGGGTTCGAGGATGTTCAGGTCGATGCGGCGCACCCACATGCGGGTCTCGGCGCGCTCGATCGGCGTGCTGCCGATCAGGCTCTTGCCTGCCGGTCCGATCTCATCAAGGTATTCGCAGATCGCGGTGATCTCGGCGAGCACCATTCCGTTGTCGAGCTCGAGCGCCGGCAGCTGACCCGACGGGTTCTTGGCCAGAAAGGGTGACTGGCGGTTTTCGCCGCCGCGAAGGTCGACCTTGGTGGACGGCAGCTCGACGCCGCGCTCGGCGGCAAAGACGCGAACGACGCGGGGGTTGGGGCCGACGGAATCGTAGAAAAGCATGGTTGTCTCGATGTGTGATGGGTGGGGGTGAGGTTAACCCGGTCTGGCTGGCTCGCACGTCGCTCAGGCACAACTCGCCCGACCGCCTGCCGTCCTTCGATCAGACCGCGGGCACCGCCGGTTCGGTCGTGCTGCCCAGCTGAACGGAATCGTTTGACTATCCTCAATCCGCAAGGACCGCCCTCGGGTCGTGCCAAGTCAGGAACGTTCGAATGACCGTATTGGAACGCCACGCGCCTTCCGTTGCCGATGCGCTGCCCACGGAGCCGACCCCGGTCGGCTCCAGGGCGGATATCGTCTCATCGGCGGTGCGTGCCCAGGCACAGGTGTTGCCCCAGGAGCAGGCCCAGTCCCCGGCTCAGGCGCAGTCCCAGGTGTCGGCGGCTGCGCCGATTGCGCCGGCGTCGGCGACCACGGCCACGGTCGAGCCCACAATCGCGGCAACGGTCGCGCTCGACGAGCGGATCGCCTCATCGCGCGCCCTCAAAGTGCAGGCTGCGCTCTTGCAGGCCACCAGTTTCGTCACCGGGCAACAGGCGCTGGTGGCCGCTGTCGCCCGTCATTACCAGTTCGACCGGGTCAGTCTCGGCTGGGTCCGGAACAAAGCGGTCGTCGTTCAGGCGATCTCGCAGAATGTCGTCGCTCGCCTTGATACCGAGGCCATGGCTCCGTGTGCCGCAGCGATGCACGAGGCCCTCGACCAGGAAGCGAGCGTTCTCTGGCCGGCTGCGCCAGATTCGCGACCGCTGATCGTGTTTGCCCACGGGCAGATGGCCCGGCAGACCGGCGCCAAGGCACTGTGCACCGTGTTGCTCGCCAACGGCGGGCAGTGCATTGCGCTGCTGACCTGCGAGCGAGATCGCGATCCGATCGGCGAGCCGCTGATCGATGAACTGCAGCACGTGGCCGCCTTTATTGCGCCGATCCTTTTGCTTGCGCACCGCGCGGAGCATCCGATGGCTGATGCCGGTGACCGGCTCAAGCGCCTGCTGCCGGTCGGAGGATCGCGCCAGGCAATGGCTGCGGCCGCCGGCGCTGTCGGCCTGGCTGCGCTGTTCGCCCTGGCGGGTCTTGAGATCGATTCGCGGGTCAGCGCGCCTGCGCGTGTCGAGGGCGCGGTGCAACGCGTGCTGACTGCACCGGCCGATGGTTTTTTGCTGCGCGTGGCGGTGCGACCGGGTGACACTGTCAAGGCGGATCAGGTCCTGGTCGAGCTCGATGATCGCGATTTGTCCATCGAGCGACTGCGCTGGGCGACCGAAGCCGAACAGGAGGGGCGTCAGGCCACCGAGGCACTGGCCCGCGAAGACCGCGTGCAGTTCGCGGTTCATTCGGCCAAGGCCCAGCAGGCGCGCGCTCAGCTTGCGCTGGCCGATGCCCAGCTGACCCGCTTCAAGGTCAGTGCGCCCTTTGACGGCATTGTGTTGCAGGGCGATCTGACCCGCTCGCTCGGCGCGCCGGTTCGATCCGGCGACACACTGATCACGGTCGCGCCGGCAGGCGAATACCGGGTGATTCTGGAGGTCGACGAATACGATATCGGCCGCCTCGCCGGTGGCGAGTCTGGCGTGGTGTCGCTGGCGGCCAGCAGTGGTGCGCAAGTGCCGGTGCGGGTCACCCGCGTGTCGCCGACTTCGATTGTGCGTGACGGTCGCAATGTGTTTGAGGTCGAGGCACAGCCGCTTGCGTCTGATGCCGCTCTGCGCCCGGGCTTTCAGGGGATGGGCCGCATCCAGGCCGGCCAGCGTTCGCTGTGGCGAATCGTGGCCGAACGCCCCTGGCTGTGGCTGCGTCAGCAGCTGTGGGCCTGGGGTCTGTGATGGCACGCGCCGCGGCGCGTGCGCCAGGCGATGACCCGCTGCACAGCGCCGACTGGTATCGCGTCAGTCGGCTCATTCTCATGCTGCGCCCGACCCTGCGCGTAGGGCGTCAGGTCCTGCGCGACGAGCCCTGGTTTGTCTATCGCGATGCAGCCACCGGTCGACAGTTGCGCCTGAACCTGATGGCGCACCGCTTTGCCGGGCGCATCGATGGCGTCCGGTCGGTCGCGGCCCTCTGGGACGATCTGTTGCGCTCGCAGGGCGATGCGGCGCCCTCGCAGCAGGAGATCGTCACCCTCGTGCAGCAGCTCGCCGAGGCCGGGATGGTGATTGCCGAGCAGGGCATCGATCTGGTCCGCTTGAGCCGCCTCGAGACCCGTCGCGAGCGGCGTCGGCTGCTGGCTGCGGCCAACCCGCTGTCGTTGAAGATCGGGCTGGTTGATCCGAGCCGCCTGCTCGATGCCACGGTGCGATATGCCGCGCCTTTTTACACCGGCTGGGCAGGCGTCATCTATTTGCTGTTGATTGTCGGCGGCCTGTTCGTCGCCGCGCAGCGCTGGTCTGAGCTCACCGCCTGGGGCGGCCAATGGATGAGCACGCCGGGCTTTGCGCTGGCAATGTGGCTGGTCTATCCGCTGGTCAAGCTCTGCCATGAGATGGCGCATGCCTGGGCAGTTCGCGTGTGGGGCGGGCAGGTGACCGAGATGGGCATCTCGATGCTGATGCTCACGCCGGTGCCTTATGTCGATGCCTCGGCGTCGGCGCTCTTCGAATCGCGGGCTCGCCGGGTCGCGGTGAGTCTGGCCGGGATCGTGGCCGAACTGCTGCTGGCGGTGGTCGCGCTCTGGGTGTGGCTGTCGGTGGGCGACGGCCTGCTGCGCACGCTGGCCTTTGCGGTGATGCTGATCGGCGGCGCCTCGACGGTCTTCGTCAACGGCAACCCGTTGTTGCGCTTCGATGGTTACTTCGCCTTTTCGGATGCCATCGATCGACCGAATCTCGCCGAGCGTTCGCGGGCGCTCTTCCTGTATGGCGCGCGCTGCCTGATCGCCGGCGAGCGTCATGTCAGGCCGCCTGCGGGAAGCCGCCGCGAGTGGCCGCTGCTGATCGGCTGGGGGGTTGCCTCGTGGTTCTACAGGGTTGCGATGAGCTGGATCCTGGCCCTGTGGGTTGCCGACTTTTCGCGCCTGCTCGGACTGGCGCTGGTGGTGGTTGGCGTGTGGTTTGCCATCGGCCGGCCGATCATGGCCCTTTTCGGCTACCTGTGGGCATCGCGTTGGCGACAGTCGCGCCCGATGCGTGCGATGGCAGGCACGGCACTCGCTGTCATGTTGCCGCTGGCCCTGGTCACGGCTGTCCCGATACCGGATGCCACCACCCTGCCGGGCGTCGTGGTGACTGACGAGGCGGCAAAGATTCGTGCCCCCGAACCGGCGCGGGTGGCCGACGTCCTGGTGCGCCCGGGCGATCACGTGGTCGCCGGCACGCCCCTGCTGCGTCTGAACAGCGATCGGCTGGTCGCCGAGCGCGACCGGCTGCGCGCGCAATTGAGCGGACTGGAGTCTCAGCGGGTGCGCGGTATGGATCAGAACCTTGCCGGCGCAGGGCTTGCGACCGGTGAAATTGATCGCTTGCGCAGGCAACTGGCTGATCTTGACCGTCGTCTCGAGCGGCTGCTGGTGCGAAGTGCTACCGAAGGCTCGATCGCTTTCATCGATGCCGACGGACCGGCCTTGCGCCAGGCGGTTCAGGGCGAGGTGCTCATGTATGTGGTGCAGCCCGGTGCACTGCGGGTTCAGGCCATGGCCCGCGATGACCAGGTTCGACGGCTGGCCGATCGGGTGGGCGCGCCCCAGGCGCAGCTGGCCGATCATCCGGGCGAGGTTCTCGGTCTGCGGCTGCTCGCCGAGACGCCCGAGTCGACCCGGGTCTTGCCGTCTCCTGCGCTGGGTGATCGCGCCGGCGGACCGATTGCTACCGATCCTGCCGACCCCGACGGGCAGTTCGCGCTCGAGCCCTGGTATCAGGTCGAGTTCGTGCCCGAGGGGCCGCTGCCGCGTATCGGCGCGACCGCGACGGTGCGCATCACGCATGCCTCGCGCCCGGCGCTGGCGCAGATGGTCGATTCGCTGCGGCGGGTCTTCGTGCGGCGCCTGGAAGGCTGATCGGTCGTGTTTCGCAAGCAGGCCGACGATCCTTCAGGTCGCCTGGCACCCGGGCCGATCTGGGGGCCTTATCCGATGCGCGCCTCGCATCTGCGCCGTGGACTCGCCGATGCCTGGCGCGATCGCCTCAGTGCGCTCGATGGGCGTCGCGGCAGAGGGGCCGCACTCGCCGTGCTGCGCCGGGCACAGACCATCGATCATGCCGGCCAGCCGCTCGATGCCCTGCGCTCGAGCGCGGCCGGTGGCCGCCTGCCCCGACTCGATGCTCTGGCACTGGCCTGCGTGGCCGCGCGTCGCACGCTCGGCTTTGATCCTTATCCTTCTCAGGTCCAGGCGGCAGCGACCATGCTCGATGGCGGCCTGGCTGAGCTTGCAACCGGCGAGGGCAAGACGCTCGCCCTCGCCCTGGCCGCCGCCGCGCAGGCCCTGGATGGCACGCCGGTTCATGTGGTCAGCGTCAACGACTATCTTGTCGAGCGCGATGCGGTGGGTCTTGCGCCGCTCTATCAGGCGCTCGGCCTGAGCGTCGATCGCATTTTGCAGTCCGATGATCCGGCGCGCCGTCGAATCGCCTATCGGGCCGATGTGGTCTACAGCACCGGGCGCGAACTGATGTTCGACTATCTTCGCGATCGCATGGCCGGCATCGACCACGGCGGCCTCGAAGCGCATGCCGAGGCCTTGCGCGACAGTGCCGGTGCGCCACCGCTTCTGCGGGGATTGTGCTGCGCGCTGATCGACGAGGCCGACAGCATCCTGATCGACGAGGCAACCCTGCCTTGCATTCTGGCGGTGCCGGTGTCGGCGAAGGAGGCCGCCTTCACCGCTGAAGCGATCCGCCTGGCGCGCTTGCTCTGGCAGGGCCGTGACTATTTGCTCGACGCCCAGGCGGGCAGCGTGCGGCTGACCGATGCCGGCGCGACGCGCCTTCGCGAACTCACCGGCGTTGAGGGGCCCGACAGCGATGCGTCACAGTTTGACAATGCGCTGTCTCAAAATGCGCTGTCCGACCCCGAGCAGGCGTCATGGCGCCTTGAGCGGATCCGCCACGATCGGATCGGCATGGCGCTGGCGGCGTTGCATTGCTACCAGCGCGATCGCGACTATCTGGTTCACGAGGGGCGCGTCGAGATTGTCGATCGCCATACCGGCCGGATCGCCTCGGGCCGCACCTGGTCGCGCGGCCTGCACCAGATGATCGAGATCAAGGAGGGGGTCGAGCTGACCGCCCCTCACGAGACCGCAAGTCGCATCGCCGCGCAGCAGTTTTTCGCGCGCTATTGGCGCATCGGTGGTCTGTCGGCAACCCTTCGGGAGGCTCGCCATGAGCTTGCAGGCACCTATGGCCTGACGGTCACGGCCATCGTGCCGCGCCATCGCAGCCGTCGGCGCGATCTCGGTACCCGACTCTTTCCGACCACCGAGAGCCTGCATGCCGCGGTGCTCGAACGTACGCGAAGCCTGGCGGCCGATGGGCGCCCGGTATTAGTGGCCACCCGCGATGTCGCCGAATCCGAACAGCTCGCCGGCGCGATGCGCGCCGAGGGGATTGAGCCCACCGTGCTCAATGCCCGCCACGATCGCGAGGAGGCCGACATCGTGGCAAAGGCCGGCATCTCAGGCCGCGTGACGATTGCCACCAATATGGCCGGCCGCGGCACCGACATTGCCCTCGATGCCGTGGCGATCGCCGCCGGCGGTCTGGCCATGGTCGCCACCTGTCTGCAGCCCTCACGCCGGCTCGACCGCCAGTTGCAGGGCCGAAGCGGCCGTCGGGGCGAACCCGGCACGGTCGAAACCCTGGCAAGTGTCGATGCGCCGCTTGCCGGCACGAGCAACGGTCCCCTGCCGTTGACCGGCCGTCTGGCGACGCTTGTCGCCTCAAGGTTTCCAGCCGGGCTGTTACGGGCGATACAGCTATCTGAAGAAAAGAAGTCTTTTTACGGACGGCGACGCCTCTATGAGCAGGACGTCGGTCGCGAGCGATCCCATGTCTTAGGTCATATCGACGAATGATTCGAGTTGAACAGGCGATTCGCCGACGTCACACGTGTTTGCCCCGCATGAGTTGCGTGGCACGCGTCGTGGCGCTCGCATACCTGTTCGCCGCAGGATCTGCCGCGATTGCCGAACCGATCGACTGCCTGTTGCAGCCGAATCAGGTGGTGCAGCTCGGAGCCACCACCCCGGGTGTGCTTGAGGCAATCGACGTTGATCGCGGCGCAGTCGTGCGCCGTGGCCAGGTGGTCGCGCGTCTGGCCGCCGATGTCGAGCGTGCCAACCTGCAGCTCGTGCAGAACAAGGCGAGTCAGACCGGCGATGTGCAGGCTGCCGAGCGCAGCCGCGAATTCGCCCGCCGCGAACTGATCCGCACCAATCGCCTGATCGCCGAGAATTTTGTTTCAAAGGCCGCCGCCGACAAAGCCGAAACCGAGTCGCAGGTCAGCGACGACCGCCTTCAGCAGGCGATTGAGCGGCGCAAGCAAGCCGAATACGAAGCGCGCCTGGCGCAAGTCCAGGTCGAGCGAAAGCAGATCCGCGCATCAATTTCGGGCGTCGTCACCGACCGCTTTCTGAGCGTGGGCGAATACGTTGATGACAAGCCGATCCTGCGCATCGTCGAAACCAATCCCTTGCGGGTCGAGGTGGTGGTGCCGGCGCAGGCAATCGGCAAGATCCAGTCCGGCGACCGGGCAACTGTCATGCCCGAGGTTGGTGCGGTGCGCGAGGCGTTTGCCACGGTCACCGTGGTCGATCGGGTGCTCGAGCCTGCGAGCAACACTTTCCGGGTGCGGCTGGCCCTGCCCAATCCCGGTCTGAAAATTCCGGCCGGCTCGCGCTGCCGGATTGATTTCGGACTGGACCTGAAAGCGCCGTCGAGCGCCAATGTGTCCGCGCCCAAACCCTCGCCGGTTGCTCCGCCCCAGGCACCCACCGGATTACGGCCGGTCGCGGTCACGCCGGATTCCGGCCTTGCGCCTGCCTTCGTGCAGGGCAAACCCCGCGCATCAGCCCAGTAAGGGCGGCGCGCTTGCGGCCCGCCTTATGAGCTTTCTGTCCCGAATGGCACGGTGGCGACGATCGCTCGCCGGACTGCTGGTGCCTGCGCGCCGCACTGCGCCCGCGCCGCGCCAACCGGCGCTTGCCGAGTCGGTCGAGCCGCGGATTCTCTACTCGGCCGATGCCATCGCCGGACTGCTGCCGGCAGCCTCCTCGCTCGTGGAACTTGATGCGGTCATGCCAAGCGACCCGTCAGCCGAGCAGACCTCGATGGTGTTGCCCGCCGAGGCGATTAACGCCGCCGATGTGCGAGCGAGCGCTGCGGTGGCCTGGTCGCCCGTGCCAGCAAGCGTCGCCGCACGGCCCACCGAACTTGTCTTCGTCGACCCCGGCGTACCCGACGCCCAGCGTCTGGTCGATGCGATTGCCGCACGCCGGCCCGACGCAGCCTTTCACATCATCGAGCTCGATTCGACCCGAGACGGACTCGCCCAGATCACCGAGGCACTCGCCGGTCAGCGCGAGGTGGCCGCCATTCACATCGTGTCGCATGGCGACCCGGGCGCGATCGAACTCAACGGGCGTCGCATCGATGCCGCCGCGATTGAGACCGAGGCCGACCAGTTCACCGCCTGGCGTGCAGCGCTCGGCGATCAGGCTGACCTGCTGATCTACGGCTGCGACGTGGCGTCAACGCCCGCGGGCATCGCGATGCTCATGCGACTGGCCGAACTCACCGGCGCCGATGTCGCCGGCAGCACCGACCCCACCGGATCAACCGATGCCGGTGGCGACTGGACGCTGGAGGCAAGCATTGGTGTGATCCAGGCGGGGTCGCTCTTTGCCGATGGCGATCCGGCGGGATGGCGTGGCTTGCTGCCTGGAGATGTACCGGTGCTCGACCCGAGCGCCAGCCCGACGATGCCGAGCATCCTGGAAGGCGCGACCAACCCGGCGGGCATCACCGTGGCCGCGCTGGTGGTCGACGGCAGCATCACCAATGGTGCTGCGGCGGGCGAAGCGATCGCGATTACCGCCCTCGACACCAGTCTTGGCACCTGGCAATACAGCACCAATGGCGGCACCAGTTGGCTGACCATCGACGCCGAGAAGATCAACAGCAGCGCCAACGAACTGGCATTGCTGCTCGGCCCGACCGCGAGCATCCGCATGCTGCCCTTCGGTGATCTGAGCGGCACGCAGAATTCAGCAATCACCTTCCGGGCCTGGGGCATGGCGACCGGTGCGACCGGCGACTATGTGGTCATCACCAACCCGGGCAACATCGCCCTCGGCAGTGATTTCAGTGCGGACGATGACACCGCGAGCCTGACCGTGACCGCGGTCAACGATGCGCCGACCTTTGCACCGGTGACCGGGACCGGCAATCTGATGGTGCAGGTCGGCAACTTCGAAGCCTACGCCAGTAGCGCGATCGTGCAGCCCGACGGCAAGATCCTGGTCGCGGGCTACACCCTGGACGTAGACGGCTTGCCTGCTGACTTCAGTGTGATCCGCTTGAACGCAGACGGGTCGCTGGACACCTCCTTTGATGGCGACGGCAAGCTCATCGTGCCGGTCGGCGTCAGCGTCGACGCAGGCTATAGCCTCAGCCTGCAGCCCGACGGCAAGATTCTGGTGGCGGGCTGGTCCTACACCCTCAATTACTGGGATTTCAGCCTGATCCGTCTGAATGCCGACGGGTCGCTCGATGACTCCTTCAGTGACGACGGCAAGCTCCTGGTGCCGGTTGGCAGCGGGGTCATCGCCGACGTTGGCTACAGCCTGACCGTGCAGCCCGACGGCAAGATCCTGGTGGCGGGCTTCTCCGACAATGGCATCGATTATGATTTCAGCCTGATCCGTCTGAATCCGAACGGGTCGCTGGACACGACCTTCGATGTCGACGGCAAGCTGATCGTGCCCGTCGGCTTTTACGACGACTATGGCTATAGCGTCACCGTGCAGCCTGACGGCAAGATCCTGGTGGCGGGCTTCTCCAGCAATGGCAGCAACAATGATTTCAGCCTGATCCGTCTGAATGGCGACGGGTCTCCCGATAGCGCCTTTGGCACTAACGGCACACTTCTCGTGCCGGTCGGCAACGGCGACGACATGGGCTTTAGCGTCACCGTGCAGCCCGACGGCAAGATCCTGGTCGCAGGTCAGTCTTTCAACGGCAGCGACAACGACTTCGGCCTGATCCGTCTGAATGGCGACGGGTCGCTGGACAGCTCCTTCGACAGCGACGGCAAGCTCATCGTGCAGCTCGGCAGCGGCAACGACATGGGCCGCAGCGTCACCCTGCAGCCCGACGGCAAGATTCTGGTCGCAGGCCACTCCGTCGCCGGCGTCGGTACTGTGATCCGTCTGAATGGCGACGGGTCGCTGGACACTTCTTTTAATGGCGACGGCAAGCGCATCGTGCCGGTGGGCAGTGGTGATGGCATCGGCTACAGCGTCAGCCTGCAGCCCGACGGCAAGATCCTGGTGGCGGGCACCTCCTCCAATTCGTTCAGCCTGATCCGCCTCAACACTGACGGCTCGCTCGACACCACCTTCAACGGCACCGCCGCCAATACGCTTGGCGGATCGGTGAGCTACACCGAGGGCGCGGCTGCGGTAGCACTCGATGCCGGTGTCGCGATCTATGACGCTGACCTGGCGGCTTTGAACAACGGCGCGGGCGATTACAACGGCGCATCGATCACGCTGGCACGCGACGGCGGTGCCAATGCCGACGATGTGTTCTCTGCGCTGGGCAACCTGAGCTTTACCGGCGGCAACGCGGTGCTCTCGGGCGTGACGGTCGGCACGGTGAGCAACGCCGCCGGCACGCTGTCGATCGTCTTCAACAGCAACGCGACGCAGGCGCGCGTCAATGAGCTGCTTTCCTCGCTGGCCTACGCCAATACGAGCGATGCACCACCCGCCAGCGTGCAGATCGTCTGGACCTTCAGCGACGGTAATGCTTCGGCACAGGGCAGTGGCGGCGCACTCACCACACAGGGCACGAGCACGGTCAATATCACGTCGGTCAACGATGCGCCGTCGGGCACCAGCGCCACACTCACGGCGACCGAAGACACGCCCCGGGTCCTGGCTGCTAGCGACTTCGGCTTTACGGATGCGAACGACTCGCCGGCGAATGACTTGCTGGCGGTGTTGATCTCGACGCTGCCCACCGCCGGCAGCCTGACCCTCGATGGCATTGCAGTGACGGTGGGCCAGAGCATCAGCGTTGCAGACATCAATGCCGGCAGGCTGGTCTTCACGCCGGGTCTGAATGCCAACGGCACCGGCTATGCGAGCTTCACCTTCCAGGTGCAGGACGACGGTGGCACGGCCAACGGCGGCATCGATCTCGATCCGACCGCCAGGACCATCACCTTCAATGTCACTGCGGT
>CANKWX010000068.1 GCA_947487165.1 Burkholderiales bacterium | reverse complement strand
GCCCTGATGAACCACTCATGCGGTCGCTCGGCCGCCAAAGCGGTCGCAACGCGACTCACGCCTTACTCTGGGCGCGCCTGCCACCGACCGCGAGTCCTGAAATGAAACCCTCCCACGCCCTGAGCCTGCTGATCGTCCTTGCCCTGCTCACCCCCATCCTGGCGATGTTCGGACTCTACGAAACCAGCCTTGATGAACTCGCAAGATTTGCAGGACCGGCGATCGGTGCGATCAGCGCGATTGCAGTGACGCGAATCCTGAGGCGCCCGGCGTCCTGAGCGCCTAGACGACAGGCCTGAGCACCTCGAGCCCACCCATCCACGGGCGAAGCGCGACCGGAATCCGGATTGACCCATCAGCCTGCTGATGGTTTTCGAGCACCGCGACCAGCGCCCGGCCAACCGCCAGTCCCGAACCGTTGAGGGTATGCAGCAGCTCGGTCTTGCCCTGCTCATTGCGAAACCTTGCCTGCAGACGGCGCGCCTGAAAGGCCTCACAGTTGGAACACGACGAGATCTCGCGATAGGCATTTTGCGCGGGCAGCCAGACTTCAAGGTCGTAGGTTTTGGCCGCCCCGAACCCCATGTCACCGGTGCACAGCGCCATCACACGGTAGGGCAATTCAAGGCGCTGCAGGATGGTCTCGGCATGCCCCACCATCTGCTCAAGCGCCTCACCGGACGCCTCGGGCGCCACCACCTGCACCATCTCAACCTTGTCGAACTGATGCTGGCGAATCATGCCGCGCGTGTCGCGCCCATGCGAGCCGGCCTCAGACCGGAAGCACGGTGTGTGAGCGGTGAGCCTGATCGGTAAGGACTCGACTGCCACGATCTCGCCCCGCACCAGATTGGTCAGCGTGACCTCTGAGGTCGGGATGAGGTAAAGCGCGCCGCCTTCGGCTTCCTCGCCATCCTGTCCGCCCTTACGAACCGAAAAAAGATCCTGTTCGAACTTGGGCAACTGGCCAGTGCCGCGCAAAGTCTCGGCATTCACGATGTAGGGGGTGTAGCACTCGGTATAGCCATGTTCGGTGGTCTGCACATCGATCATGAACTGAGCGAGCGCTCGGTGCAGCCGGGCAATCTGGCCCTTGAGCACGACGAAGCGTGCCCCCGATAGTTTGGAGCCGGAGCCGAAATCAAGACCGATTGGCTCACCGAGATCGACATGATCACGCGGCACAAAGGCCAGGGCCTGCGGCTCGGTGCCACCGGGCGACCAGCGACGCGTCTCGACATTGCCGGCCTCGCTGTCGCCGATCGGCACACTTTCGTGGGGCAGATTGGGGACGGTCAGCAGGAAGGCATCGAGGCTTGCGAGCAGACGATCGTTTTGTTCGGCACTGGCCTTGAGCTCGTCGCCCAGGCCAGCCACCTCAGCCATCACCGCAGCAGTGTCCTGACCCTTAGCCTTGAGCTGACCGATCGACTTGGAGAGGGCATTGCGACGGGCCTGCAAAGCCTCGGTGCGGGTCTGCACCTCCTTGCGTTCGGCCTCCAGCGCTCGGAAAGCCTGGGTGTCGAGGGCGTAGCCGCGGCTTGCCAGGCGGGCCGCAACACCATCGGTGTCTTTGCGCAATAACTGGATATCGATCATGGCGGCATTCTAACGTCGGTGAGGCGTCGCCAACGCGCTACCCAGGTTTGTTGGCCTGGTCGTCGAGGCCCTTGAGATAGTCCATCTTCTCGCCGATGCGGGCCTCAAGCCCGCGCGCCACTGGCTGATACCAGTGCGGCGCTGCAATGCCATCGGGCAGATAGGTTTCACCGGCAGCATAGGCATCCGGCTCGTCATGGGCATAACGATAGTCATGACCGTAGCCCAACTCCTTCATGAGCTTTGTCGGCGCATTGCGAAGATGCACCGGCACCTCGCGGCTCTTGTCCTGCTTCACGAAGGCGCGGGCCTTGTTGAACGCGGTATAGCCGGCATTGCTCTTGGCGGCAATCGCCAGATAGATCACCGCCTGCCCCAGGGCCAGCTCGCCTTCGGGCGACCCAAGACGCTCGAAGGTGAGCGCGGCATCGTTGGCAATCTGCATGGCACGCGGATCGGCCAGGCCGATGTCTTCCCAGGCCATGCGAATGATTCGGCGCGACAGATACTTGGGATCGGCTCCGCCATCGAGCATGCGGGTGAGCCAGTAAAGCGCGGCGTCGGGGTGAGAGCCTCTGACCGACTTGTGCAGGGCCGAGATCTGGTCATAGAAGTCGTCGCCACCCTTGTCAAAACGCCGCGCATTCAGGGTGAGTGCGTTCTGGATGAATTCGGCATCGACCGTTGTTGCCCCGGCTGCACCGGCCGCGCTCATACATTGCTCGAGCAGATTCAGCAGACGTCTTGCATCGCCATCGGCATAGGCCACCAGAGTCTCGATGGCGGCCTCCTCAAACTGCAGATCGCCCAGCACCCTGGCTTTCGCACGGTTGAAGAGCTGCCTGAGCTCATCATCGGTCAGCGACTTCAGGACATAGACCTGGGCTCGTGAGAGCAGCGCCGAGTTGACTTCGAAAGACGGGTTCTCGGTGGTGGCGCCGATGAAGGTCACCAGTCCGGATTCGGCATAAGGCAGCAATGCGTCCTGCTGCGACTTGTTGAAGCGATGAATCTCATCAACGAACAGGATGGTGTGCTTGCCCTGCGACAGGTTCTGCTGCGCCTGCTCCATGGCGGCCCGAATGTCCTTGACGCCGGAAAACACCGCCGATAGGGCGATGAACTCGCAGTCGAAGGCATTGGCGGTCAATCGTGCGAGCGTGGTTTTTCCGACCCCGGGCGGCCCCCACAGGATCATCGAATGGGGTTTGCCCGACAGGAAGGCCAGCTTCAGGGGCTTGCCTTCTCCCAGCAGATCCGACTGGCCGATGACCTCATCAAGCACCTTCGGACGCATCGCTTCCGCCAGCGGTGGCGTGGGGTCGCGCGAAAACAGGTCGGCGACAGCCATGACGACGCTACTGAACCACGTCGACGCCGGGGGGCGCGGTGAAGCGAAACAGCCCGGCGTCGAGCTTGGGGTTGCGGTCGATGGCACGAAAGACGAATCGGGTGGTCTGACCGAACGAATCGAGCACCTCCATCGCGATCGGCAGACCGCTTCGAAAGCCGATCCGGATGCGGTCGAAGCCCGACTCCTTGCTGCGCGGCACCGCCTCGAGCCACTCGACGCCTTCGCTGACGCCGAGATCCTTGATTGTGAAATTGATCTCGAGGTCGTTGGCGCCAAAGAGGATCGCCGCCGGTGTGGCGCCCACCGCATCGGTCACCTTGCGCACAGTCACCTGTTTGAGGTCCTTGTCGTAGAAATGGACCCGCTCGCCGTCGGTAACCACCAGCTGCTCGAAAGGCTTGAGCACCTCCCAGCGAAAGCGCCCCGGACGGGTAAAGGCAAAGGTGCCGCTTGAGGCCTCCCCCGGCCGGCCGTTGGCACGCACCTGCTGCTGCAGGAATTCACCGCGCGCCGAGGTGGTGCCAGTGGCGAAACTTCGAAGCTGTTCGATGGCCGACGCCGCCGCGAGCGATGGACACAGCGCCAGGACGATGACAAAGAGCACCGACAGGCGCGCGGCAGAGAAGATATGGGACAGATTCATTCGACCGATGTTACCCCGGCCCGATCAATCGCCTTCGCGACGCGGCACGATGATGTCGCGATTGCCGTTGGTGGCCATCGCCGACACCACGCCCGACTTCTCCATCTGCTCAAGCAGCCTGGCTGCGCGGTTGTAGCCGATGCGCAGATGGCGCTGCACCAGCGAGATCGAGGCCCGCTTGTGCTGCAGGACAACCGCGACCGCCTGGTCGTAGAGGGCATCGGACTCGCCATCGACACCGGCTTCCTGAAGCGTCGTCTGCAGCCCACCGAAACCGACCGCGCTGCCGGTATCGATCGACTCGCCCGAGAGTGCGCCGTCGAGCATGCCTTCGACATAATCGGGCTCACCGCCACGCTCCTTCCAGTGGGCCACCACACGGTGGACCTCCTCGTCGGCCACATAGGCGCCGTGAACCCGGACCGGCAGGCCGGTGCCGGGCGGCATGTAGAGCATGTCGCCCTGCCCCAGCAAGGCTTCGGCGCCCATCTGATCGAGGATGGTCCGCGAATCGATCTTGGAGGAGACCTGGAAGGCAATGCGGGTGGGGATGTTCGCCTTGATCAGACCGGTGATGACATCGACCGACGGACGCTGCGTGGCCAGGATCAGATGGATGCCGGCCGCCCTCGCCTTTTGCGCAAGTCGGGCAATCAGCTCTTCAATTTTTTTGCCGACCACCATCATCAGGTCGGCCAGCTCGTCGATCACAACGACGATCACAGGAAGATTTCCCAGCGGCTCGGGCGCATCGGGCGTCAGCGAGAACGGATTGGAAATGTGTTCGCCACGCTTGGCGGCCTCGGCGATCTTGGCGTTGTAGCCCGACAGGTTGCGCACGCCCAACTTGCTCATCAGGCGATAGCGGCGCTCCATCTCGCCCACACACCAGTTGAGCGCATGACCGGCCTGACGCATGTCGGTGACTACCGGCGCCAACAGATGCGGAATGCCCTCATAGGTGCTCAGCTCGAGCATCTTCGGGTCGATCATGATCAACCTGACCTGCGAGGGCTCGGACTTGTAGAGCAGCGACAGCAGCATCGCGTTGATACCGACCGACTTGCCCGAACCGGTGGTGCCGGCCACCAGCAGATGCGGCATCTTCGCCAGATCGGCGACCATCGGACGGCCGGCGATATCGTGGCCGAGTGCCAGCGTGATCGGCGAGTTGGAGTCGGCATAGACCTGCGATCCGAGGATCTCCGACAGTCGCACCGCCTGCCGGCGCGGATTGGGCAGCTCCAGGCCCATCAGGCTCTTGCCGGGAATGGTCTCGACCACCCGGATGGAGGTGAGCGACAGGGCACGCGCCAGATCCTTCGACAGATTGACGATGGTCGAGCCCTTGATGCCGGTGGCCGGCTCGATCTCGTAGCGGGTGATGACCGGACCGGGGTATGCCGCCACGACATTGGCGGTGACACCGAAGTCAGAGAGCTTTTTCTCGATGAGCCGCGAGGTGAATTCGAGCGTCTCGGGCGACACAGTGTCGTGCGAGACAACCGGCGGATCGAGCAGCGAGATCGGCGGCAGTTCGGTATCGGCCGGCAGATCGGCAAAAAGCGGCTGCTGGCGCTCGCGCTGTGCACGCTCGGAGAGTTCGACTGCAATCGCCGCGCGCTCAATGCGTACCGGCTCGGGGTCATCACTCAGAATCTTGCGCTTGACCTCGACCGTCTCGGTGCGAACCGTCGCCGCGCGCTCGCCGGCGAGACGGTCACGATGCGCCTCGCGGCGATTGAGGACGAAAAACACCGCGCCTTCAAGCGCCCCACCCACTTTCTCGAAAATCGTGAGCCAGGACAAACCGGTGGCCAGCGAGAAGCCGACCGCAGTCGTAAGCAGCATCAGCAAGGTGCCGCCGGCGGCTCCCAGATGCACCAGTGCCGGCTGCGCAAGCAAATGGCCGACAACGCCCCCCGGGGCGAGCGGCAACTGCATCGGCAAGCTGCCCAGGCGGGATGACTCGAGCGCCACGCAGCCGAAAAACAGGAGCGCGAACCCCAGCCAGCGATCCCAACCGAACAGGGTCTCGTCGAGCGCCTGACGACGATCAGCGAGCCGGGCGGCATTCAGGTGACGATAGCCGGAGACGACACGCATCAGCATGAAGACCGCAAGCAGATAGGCGCAGGCGCCGAAAAGATAAAGCAGCAGGTCGGCAAGCCAGGCGCCCAGGCGCCCGCCGAAATTGTGGACGTCGCGACCCGCGACCGCATGCGACCAGCCCGGATCGCCCTTGTTGTAGCTGATCAGGATCAGGATCAGAAACATTGCCGTGGCGCAGAGCACCAGCCAGCGGGCCTCACGCAGCAGAACCAGCGCCCGTTCGGGAAGCAGCGACCGGTTGCCCGGGCCGCTTCGACCCGACACGCCGTCGATGGCTGAGGCGCGCGCCACTCGACGCCTAGTGCAGGTAAGTGCCGAGCTTTTCGCGCAGCAGCAGGCGGCCTTCGCCGGTCGGCACGATATAGCCGTCAACCTCGAGCACCTTCATGACCCGCGACACCATCTCGCGGGAAGCGCCGATCATCTTGGCGATCTCCTGGCGCGGAAGCTTCGACTTCACGATCCGTTCGCCATTGACCTCTTCGGAGAAGTCGAGCAGCACGCGCGCCACACGCCCGTACACATCGAGCAGCGCCAGGGTCTCGATCTTCTTGTCGGCTTCGCGAAGGCGCTTGACCAGCCCTTTCATGATCTTCAGGGCGATATCGTGGTTTTCAGACAAAATTTCTTTGAAAGTGTCCTTGTTGATGGCCATGAAGTCGCAGGATTCGAGCGTCACGACACTGGCAGAACGCGGCGCGTCATCGATCAGGCTCATTTCGCCGATGCACTCGCCTGCGCCGACGATGGCCAGGATGACCTCCTTGCCTTCTGAATCGGAGCGCTGCACCTTGGCGCGCCCTGACAGCAGAATGTAGAGCGACTGGGACGCCTCACCTTCGGCGACGATCAGGCGACCTCGGGCAAAGGTGCGCCGCACCGTTCCGGACGCCAGGGCATCGAGCTGACGCTCTCCGAGGCTGGAAAAAAGCGGCACGCGCTTGAGAAACGCCTTGTTGTCTTCGTGGGCCATGGAGACTCCGATTGGTGCTGGGACAGACGGGTGCGAGAACCGCAGCTTGTATGATTTTGCACGAGCTTCAGTCAAAATCCAAGGATATGCTTGAAGTGATCCGTCCAAGATATTGTTTTTTAACATAGATGCACTCTCCAGAGGTTTGACATGAGCGCCGAAAAACATTGCCGTCTGATCATCCTGGGCTCCGGACCGGCGGGCTATACCGCGGCGGTTTACGCCGCCCGCGCCAATCTCAAGCCGGTGCTGGTGACCGGACTGGCACAGGGCGGCCAGCTGATGACCACCACCGATGTCGACAACTGGCCGGCTGACGCCAAGGGCGTCCAGGGCCCCGAACTGATGCAGCGCTTTCACGAACATGCCGAGCGCTTCGATACCGAATTCATTTTCGACCAGATCAATACCGTCGAGCTCGGTGCGCGTCCGTTCAAACTGATCGGAGATTCAGGCACCTACACCTGCGATGCCCTGATCATCGCGACCGGTGCGTCGGCCAAGTATCTGGGGCTCGAGTCGGAAACCGCCTTCATGGGCAAGGGGGTCTCGGGCTGCGCGACCTGCGACGGTTTCTTCTACAAGAATCAGGAAGTCGCGGTCATCGGCGGCGGCAACACCGCGGTCGAAGAAGCGCTTTACCTGTCGAACATCGCCAGCAAGGTGACCGTGGTGCATCGCCGCGACCGCTTCAAGGCCGAGGCCATCCTGATCGACAAGCTGATGGCGAAGGTCGCGACCGGCAAGGTTGATGTCCGCTGGCACAGCGTGCTCGACGACGTGCTGGGCGATGCCTCGGGTGTCACCGGCATGCGGATCCGCAATGTCCAGTCGGGTCAGACCGAAGACAAAACCCTGCACGGCGTGTTCATTGCGATCGGGCATCAGCCGAACACCGGCATCTTCGAAGGACAACTGAAGATGGAGGGCGGCTACATCCTGACCCGTGGCGGTCTGCAGGGCCAGGCCACCATGACCAGCGTCGACGGCGTCTTCGCGGCCGGCGATGTCCAGGATCATGTCTATCGGCAGGCAATCACCAGTGCCGGGACCGGTTGCATGGCCGCCCTGGATGCGCAACGCTGGCTCGAGAGCCAGGCTGCGCAGGCCTGATCCGGTTTTCGCTGCTGTCGCGCGGAGCGATGATGCCAAAGCGCAGCCTCGCGTCCGGCTTCGCTGATCTCGCGACGTTTCGCGACGCGCTTCGGGATGAGGCGCAGCGCCAGGCGCAAGCCGACGCGCTGGCCCGCCGCGAGCGCGAACAGCGCGAACGCGAGGCGCATCTGTTTCGCAACAGCGTCGGAGACGCCGTGCCGCTGCCCCCGAGCGGTCGTGTCGATCCGCCTGCGGCGGCGCTCGAGCCGGTCGCCCGTCAGTTCGAGCAGGACGAACTCTGCGCGCTGGCCGAATCGATCAGCGACGAGATCGACATCGATCGCCTGCTCGATACCGACGGCGACCTGTCGTTTCGCCAGCCGGGCGTGGGTGCCGACGTGGTGCGACGGCTGCGCAGAGGGCACTGGGTCTTGCAGAGCCAGATCGACCTGCACGGATTACGGGTCGATGAAGCGCGCGAGGTGCTGGTGAACTACCTGACCGACTGCATGAAACGCGAGCGCCGATGCATCAGGGTCATCCATGGCAAAGGCCTCGGATCGGTCAACAAGGAGCCGGTGCTTAAAGGCAAAGTGCTTAAGTGGCTGGCGCAGCGCAATGAGGTACTGGCGTTTTGCCAGGCAGCGCCCGCGGACGGCGGCAGCGGCGCGCTGATCGTCCTGCTGCGCCCGCCCCCCTCCAGAACCCGAAAACGGTGAATCGCCATGATGCAGACCCTGCAGCAGCACCTTCCCGATCTGGCACTGGCCGCGGCGCTGGCCTGGGGCGCCGGACTGCGGCTTTATCTGGTGATGTTCGGACTCGGGTTGGCCGGGCGCTTCGGATGGTTTGCCTTGCCCGAGCACCTTGAACTGATGACCAGCCCACTGGTGCTGACCGCAGCAGGGTTCATGGCCACGGTCGAGCTCTTTGCCGACAAACTGCCCTGGCTCGACAGCCTCTGGGACAGCCTGCAGACCTTCATCCGGATACCGGCAGGTGCCGCGCTCGCCGCCGCTGTCTTCAGTGACTCGGGCTCGGCCGTGGCATTGGCAGCCGCGCTCCTCGGCGGCTCGCTGACCGCAGCCACCCATTTCTCGAAGGCTGGCGCGCGCGCGGCCGCCAACACCTCGCCCGAACCGTTTTCAAACCTTGCCCTGTCGTTCACCGAAGATGCAGCAGTCGTGGCGGGCAGCTGGCTTGCCGTGCAACATCCTGAAGTGTTTCTGGTGCTGCTGGCGATCTTCCTGGTGCTGATTGCGGTGCTGATGAGCTGGCTGATCCGCGGTTTTCGAAGGCTTTTCAGACCTGCCGAGCTCAGATAGCCTCGTTGTCGACTTCGCCGGTGCGAATACGGATCACTTGCTCCACCGCTGTCACGAAGATCTTGCCGTCACCGATGCGCCCGGTCTTGGCCGCACCGATGATCGCCTCGATTGCGGCATCGAGGCCTTCGTCGGTGACCACGACTTCAATCTTCACTTTCGGCAGGAAATCGACGACGTACTCAGCGCCCCGATAAAGCTCGGTGTGGCCGCGCTGGCGACCGAAACCCTTGACCTCGGTCACGGTCAGTCCGCTCACGCCGACCTGCCCGAGTGCTTCGCGCACCTCGTCGAGTTTGAAGGGCTTGATGACGGCAGTAATCTGTTTCATGGCTGTCCCTTATTTTCCTTGTTGACTTGTTCAGTCGCGAAACCGTGAGGTGATCGGATAGCGCCAGTCTCTACCGAAGGCCCGATGCGTCACTCTGATGCCGACCGGCGACTGGCGACGCTTGTATTCGCTGATTCGCATCAGCCTGACCACCTTGAGCACCGCGTCCCGAGGAAAACCGGCAGCGATGATCGCCTCGACCGACATGTCCTCTTCCATATAGTGCTTCACGATCCCGTCGAGCTGATCGTAAGGCGGCAATGAGTCCTGATCGGTCTGGTCCGGGCGCAGCTCGGCGCTCGGCGCACGCGTGATGATCCGCTCGGGAATCACCGGCGACACGCTGTTGCGATACTCGCACAGCCGATAGACCAGGGTCTTGGCGATGTCCTTGATGACCGCAAAGCCGCCGGCCAGATCGCCATAGAGCGTCGAGTAGCCGACCGCCATCTCGGATTTGTTGCCGGTGGTGAGCACGATCGATCCGAACTTGTTGGAAAGTGCCATCAGCAGGGTGCCGCGGATACGGGCCTGCAGGTTCTCCTCGGTAGTGTCGGGCTCACGGCCGGCGAACTCGCCCTCGAGGGTGCCGAGAAAGGCCTCGAAACATCGCTCGATCGGAATTTCGTCATAGCGGCAACCGACGCGGGCAGCCATGTCGCGGGCATCGATCCAGGAGATGTCAGCGGTGTAGGGCGACGGCATCATCACGGCGCGCACCTTGTCGGCACCCAGTGCATCGACCGCAATCGCGAGCGTCAGGGCCGAGTCGACGCCTCCCGACAGGCCAATGATCGCGCCCGGAAAACCGTTCTTGCCGAGATAGTCGCGCACCCCCAGCACCAGCGCCGAGTAGACCTGAGCCTCGAAAGCCGGCTGCGGCTCGATCGCCCCGGACAATCGTCCTGCGCCATCGACCTCGACCATCAGCAGATCGGGCTCGAAGGCTCGCGCCTGAGCGGCGAGCTCGCCATCTGCATTGAGCGCAAAGGACATGCCGTCGAAGACGAGTTCGTCCTGCCCGCCCACCAGGCTCGACAGCACGATCGACATGCCTTGCGCACAGACCGTCTCGCGCACGATGTCCATGCGCTGGTGCTGCTTGTCGAGGTGATAGGGGGAGGCATTGGGCGCCAGGAGCACCTGCGCGCCGGCTGCGCGCGCGGCAGCAGGCGCGGCTGAAAACCAGAAGTCCTCGCAGATCACGACGCCGAAGGTGACACCGTCGACATCGAAAACCAGCGGTTGCGAGCCCGATTCGAAATATCGGCGCTCATCGAACACGCCGTAATTCGGCAGCTCGCGCTTGTGATACTCGCCGATCACCCGCCCGGCATGAATCACCGATGCCGCGTTATAGCGATGCCCGTCGCGGGCGGCCGGATGGCCCACCACGAGGTGCAAGCCGGGCCACGCGAGAGACTGGCTGACCAGCGCAGCCATCGCATCTCGGGTCCTGTCATAGAATGAGCCCCGCAGCAGCAGGTCTTCAGGCGGATATCCGGTGAGCGACAACTCAGGGGTGACCAGTATCCGGGCACCCGCCAGGTGAGCCTGTTGCGCGGCATCAGCGATACGGCTGCAGTTGCCGTCGAAGTCACCGATGATCTGATTGAGTTGGGCACTTGCAACCCGGGTGGGCATGAGCGATTCCGAAAGAGCATCAGGGTCCGGGGATTATTGCACGCGTGTCGTCACCGATCTTGCGCAGGTCGACGCCGGCGAGTGGGATCAGTTGGCCGGGATCAGTCCGTTCACCCGCCACGCGTTCTTGTTCGCCTTGCAAACTACCGGCTGCGTCGGCGGCGAATCGGGCTGGCATCAGCACATGGTGTGCATCGATGACGCCGCAGGCCGCCTGGTCGCGGCCGCGCCGATGTACCTCAAGGACCACTCCTACGGCGAATATGTGTTTGATTGGGCATGGGCCGAGGCCTATCACCGCAACCGGCTGCCTTACTACCCCAAGGCGCTGGTTGCCGTGCCCTTCACGCCGGTGCCGGGGCCACGGCTGCTGGCTCGCGACGATCAGGCGCGGACCTTGCTGGTGCAGGCGCTGATCGCCGAGACCGATCGGCTCGGTGTCTCCGGCCTGCATGTGCTGTTTCCCGAAACCGCTGATGCAAGCGCGCTCGAAGCCGCCGGAATGATGCGGCGCCAGGGCGTCCAATTCCACTGGATGAATGCCGGCTGGCCGGATTTCGACGCTTTTCTGGCCGACCTGTCTCAACCCAAGCGCAAGAAGATTCGCGCCGAGCGGCGCAAGGTGGCCGAGGCCGGGGTGGTGGTCGAGATGCTCGAAGGCCAGGCGATCTCAGACGCTGACTGGGCCTTCTTCGCACGCTGCTACCGGACCACCTATGCCCAGCATCACTCCACGCCCTATCTGAACCGGGCGTTCTTTCTGGAGTTGGCCGGCACCATGCCCGAGGCGCTGCTCATGGCGCGCGCCAGCATGGACGGCCGCCCGATCGCTGCAGCGCTGCTGATGCGCGATGCCAATGCCATCTATGGCCGCTACTGGGGCGCACTCGAGCATGTGCCCTGCCTGCATTTCGAAGCGAGCTATTACGCACCGCTCGAGTGGGCAATCGCCAACGGGATCAAGCGATTCGAGGGGGGCGCGCAGGGCGAACACAAGATGGCTCGCGGCTTTCTGCCGATACCGACATGTTCCTATCATCGACTGGCCCATCCGGCCTTCGCCGACGCCATCGAGCGATTCCTCGAGCGCGAGACAGGCGGCGTCGACGCCTACCTCGACGAACTCAACGAACGCACACCCCTTAAAAGTGGGGCTTTTCCTTCGCAGAGTTGAAACGCTCGATCGACGCCAGCATGACCTCGGCCGCCTCGTCGACACTGCCCCATCCCAGGACCTTGACCCACTTTCCGGGTTCGAGATCCTTGTAGTGCTCGAAGAAATGCTGGATCTGCAGCAGGCGTTCAGGCTGCAAATCGGCATGACTGCGCCAGTGCTTGTAGAGCGGCAGGACCTTGTCGATCGGCACTGCCAGCACCTTGGGGTCGATGCCGCCATCGTCTTCCATATTGAGCAGACCCACCGCACGGCAGCGCACCACTGCACCGATGCCGATCGGATAGGGCGTCACCACCAGGATGTCGATCGGATCACCATCAGCGGCGATGGTGTGAGGCACGTAGCCGTAGTTACACGGGTAGTGCATCGCGGTCATCATGAAGCGATCGACGAAGAGTGCGCCGGTCGCCTTGTCGACCTCGTACTTGATCGGGTCGGAATTCATCGGGATTTCGATGATGACGTTGAAGTCATTGGGGATGTCGCGACCGGAGTCGACGCGATCGAGATTCATAGTGATTGGCCTCAAAGCGGGGGGAGGGATCCGCGGCGCGAAGTTTATCAGCGCATGGATGACTGGCACGCAAGTCGCACTGCACCTTGGCTGATAATTGCGTCCGCAGATCAGATCGCCGGCGTCGCGGCTGAGCTCGCGCCCGGATCAATCATGCATCACCATCGCGCCTCAGGAGACCACTGCTTATGCTGCCATCGATGACGCACGCCGCCCATTTCATCGGCAATCAGTGGGTGAGCACGCTGTCGGACGACTCCCTGCCGGTGTTCAATCCATCGAACGGCGAGCGCTTTGCCCAGATCGCCCGGGGCAATCGCGCCGACATCGACGCCGCAGTGACCTGCGCGAAAGAGGCCTTCACCGGCCAGTGGGGCCGCTTGAGCGCGCTCGAGCGCGGCCGGCTGCTGTCCCGCTGGGCGCAGGCGATCCTGACCCATCAGG
This sequence comes from Burkholderiales bacterium, assembly GCA_947487165.1. Classification (GTDB taxonomy): domain Bacteria; phylum Pseudomonadota; class Gammaproteobacteria; order Burkholderiales; family Burkholderiaceae_E; genus UBA4615. The sequence goes on along the minus strand of CANKWX010000068.1, from coordinate 4,023 downwards.
AAGAACTCGCGCGAATCGAATCGCAGGACACCGGCAAGCCGCTCAAGCAGGCGCGCGCCGACGCCATCGCACTGGCGCGCTACGTCGAGTTTTATGGTGGCGCGGCCGACAAGTTGCACGGCCAGACGATTCCCTGTCAGGAGGGCTACACGGTTCTCACGCTGCGCGAGCCGCACGGTGTCACCGGCCACATCATTACCTGGAACGATTCGATGCAGACTTTCGGGCGATCGGTCGGTGCTGCACTGGCAGCCGGCAATACCTGCGTCGTCAAACCGGCCGAAGACGGTTGCCTGTCCCTGCCTCGCGTCGCGGCACTGGCCGCCGAAGTCGGCTTTCCTGCCGGGGCGCTGAACATCGTCACCGGCCTGGACGCCGAAGCCGGACAGGCGCTCGCCGAGCATCCTGGCATCGACCATCTGTCCTTCACCGGCTCACCGGAGAACGGCAAGCGCGTGGCCATGGCGGGCGCGTCGCGCCATTGCCCGGTCACGCTCGAGTTGGGCGGCAAATCGCCGCAACTGGTGTTTGCCGATGCCGACCTCGATGCAGCCCTGCCGATGCTGGTCGGCGCGATCCTCCAGAACGCCGGCCAGACCTGCTCGGCAGGCAGCCGCCTGCTGATCGAACGCGCGATCTACGAACCGCTTCTGGAGCGGCTCGCACAGCAGTTCTCGCAATTGCGTTCAGGTCCTGCCGATCTTGATCTCGATCTCGGGCCACTGGTCAGCCGCAAACAGCAGCAGCGGGTGTGGGACTTTTTGTCGGATGCCCAGGCCGATGGGATCGCGATCATGGCTCAGGGCGAAGTCGTCGACGAGGCGCCGCCGAAGGGCTACTACCAGGCACCGGTCTTGTTTCGCGACGTACCGGCCAACAACCGACTGTGGCAGGCAGAGGTCTTTGGTCCGGTGCTGGCGGCAGCGTCCTTCGAGGACGAGGATGAGGCGATCACACTGGCTAATGGCACGCCCTATGGCACGCCCTATGGCCTGGTCGCAGGCGTCTGGACACGCGACGGTGCCCGCCAGTTGCGGCTGGCCCGCCGGCTCGAGGCCGGACAGGTCTTCATCAACCATTACAGTGCCGGCGGCGGCGTGGAGTTGCCCCTTGGCGGTGTTCGGCACAGCGGGCATGGTCGAGAAAAGGGATTCGACGCCCTCTACGGCTATACCCGGCTCAAGACGGTGGCGATGCGCCATGGCTGAGGCCGGCACCGGCAGCGCAAGGTTCAACCATCAGACAGGAGGAACGACGACATGAGACTTCAGGGAAAGATCGCGCTGGTGACCGGCGCAGGGTCGGGATTCGGCGAAGGCATCGCCACGCGATTTGCCCTCGAGGGCGCGCGGGTATTGGTCAACGATGTGGTGCGGGACGCAGGTGAGCGGGTGGTGGCGGCGATTCGGTCGGCCGGCGGCGACGCCCGTTTTGCCTACGGCGATGTCTCGAGCGGCCCGGATGTGCAGGGTCTGCTGCAGGCTGCAAAAACCCACTTCGGCGGCCTCGACATCGTGGTCAACAATGCCGGCGTCTCGCACCGCAACCAGCCTTTGCTGGAGGTCAGCGAGGCCGATTTCGACCGGGTCTATGCGATCAACGTGAAGAGCCTTTTCTGGACTGCGCAGCACATCGTCCCGCATCTGCGCGAGCGCGGCGGCGGTGTCTTCATTAACATTGCCTCGACTGCCGGCGTGCGGCCGCGTCCGGGGCTGGTCTGGTACAACGGCAGCAAGGGCGCGATGATCACGATCTCCAAAGCGATGGCAGTCGAACTCGCCCCCGATCGCATTCGCGTCAATGTGATCAACCCGGTTGCCGGCGAAACGCCGCTGCTGGCGACCTTCATGGGCGAGGACACGCCAGCGCGGCGCGCCCAGTTCATCGCCAGCATTCCGCTCGGACGTTTTTCGCAGCCGCGCGACATCGCCAATGCGGCGCTCTACCTGGCCTCGGATGAAGCCGACTTCATCACAGGCGCCTGCCTGGAGGTCGATGGCGGACGTTGCGTCTAGTCAGCCAACGCTGCGGGTCGCCCTGATCGTCCGAGGGGTGCGGTCCGGATGATCGCCAAAGCTGGTCGCTCAGGATGATCGCTCGGGCGGAGCGGGCTCGGCCGCCATGCGGGCAGCGAGGCGGAACTGGGCAGCCGCTTCCTCGTGTCGCTCGAGCGACTCGAAAAGATCGGCCAGTGCCAGATGGGCTTCGACCGAGGCCTGGCGCGCCAGGGCGAGCCTGAGATAGTCCTCGGCCTTGCCCCAGAGCTGATCGTTGGCACAGACGCGTCCTAGGGTCAGCAGCAAGTCGGGGTCGTCGCCATAACGTCTGCGCCAGCCCTCAAGGCGATCGAGACGATCGCGAAGCGAAATCCCGCTCACCCGGCCATAGGCCTTGACCAGCTCGGCACTGCAGGTGGCGTCGAGTCCCTGCTCGAGGATTCGCCGGGCATCCTCATCGGCGCCTGCCTCGATCAGCGCCGTAGCGGTCGCTGCGGCCATGTCGGCATCGGCGCGCTCATCGGCGCGCAATGAACGCCAGTGCGTCCGAATGGCCACTGCGTCGCCAGCCTTGCGACGCATCAGCGCGGCGTGGGCCTTCAGGCGAAGGCTGCGCACGGCAGCCGGATGAAGAGCGTCGCGCTTTTCAACCAGCCGCAATGTCTGGATCACCTCATCCCAGCGCTCGGCTTGTTCGTAGGCGCGCAGCGCGGTACGCATCGCGACGATGTGTCGCGCACCGCCCGCCTGCAGGCGCTCAAGAATCGCAATCGCGTCGGCCGAGCGACGGTCGTCGACAGCGAGTTCGGCCTGCGTCATCTGCAACGCACTGGCAGCCCCCTGATCAGCGCCGACCTCGGCGAGCCATTGATCTCGCCGCTCGCGCTCATTCATTCGATGGGCGGCTCGGGCGGCAATCAGTGCAGCAGGCGCTGCGGTATCGCGACTGGCCTGCGCGGTGCGGGCAAAGCGTTCGACGCGTCCCATGCGTCCATCGAAATAGGCGAGCACAGTATCTCGCAGTGCGGCACCTGCCTGCTCCTGCTGTCGACGGGTCCGGTAGTCGCGAACACGCTGCGGCAATCCCAGGGCACGCGCGGTGGCGACCAGCACCAGATGCAGCAGGATGAAAGCGGCAGCCAGTGTGGCCAGGGCAAGATTGACCGAGATATCGATGCGATACGGCGGCCACATGATGGCCACATTGCCCTGATTGAATCGCAGCAGCAGCGAAAGGCCGACCGCCGCGGCAAACGCCACCAGAAGCCAGACCAGCCAGCGCATGGGGCGGCTACCTGTTTTCGCCGGCAGCGCGCGCTGCGCGCACGGCGGCGATGGTTTCGATCAGCGAGGGCATCTCGAGCGTCAGCGGTGCCGCCTGCAATTGCTTGAGGGAATTGCTCGCCGCCACGACCGAGGGTTGCGAGCCATCGAACCAGCGATCGAGAGACTGCAGCGATCGGTCGATATCGGCTCTGAAGAGTGACTGATTGCGCGCCAGCAGATTCAGCCGGGCATTGAGCAACTGCAGTCGCAGATTTTCACGAGCAAAGAATCGCTGATCGGGCGACAGCAGCAGCGCATCGGGCTGGTCGACGCGCTGCACTCTGACGAGTTGGCGCATCTCGGCAATGAAGGCATCCCAGCCGAGTACGCCGGTTCGCATCACCCGCTGAGGCAGTCCGAGTAAACCGGACGACCCCGACGTCTCGGCCTCGGCCAAGGGCCTTGCAGGCGTGCTGCGGGTCGCGTCGGCCACCATCGGCAAACGATCGACAACCGACGCCAACGCATCCAGCCGACTGACCGCCGCAGCGAAATCAGCCAAAGGAATGGCTTTGAGACGCTCGATGTCGCGGGCAAGCACACGCCGCAGACCGATCATCGATGGCTGATTGGACCTTGCCAGCACCTGCTCGGCATCCTGCAGGGCCAACAGTGCACTTTGCACATTTCCGCCAAGCTGCAGTTGCTGCGCGGCGATCATGATCGAGCTTTCGACATCGGCCAGCATCAGCTCGCCCCG
>CANKWX010000067.1 GCA_947487165.1 Burkholderiales bacterium | reverse complement strand
GGCCCGGGATTGACCAGCTTGATCGTTCCCATCGTGGTCGGCGGCGTTGTGCCCACCTTGGCGCTGACCGTACCGTCCGAACCGATTGCCACCTCGGCACCCTGCGGAATGACGATCGGGCCGCCATCGCCCATCACCGCCAGTCCTGCGGGGGTCTGCAAAGTGCCGTCGGCCGACACGGCCAGGCTGCCGGTGCGCGTGTACGCCTCATTGCCGTCGAGACCCTGGACTGCGATCCAGCCGGCACCCTTGACCGCGATATCGAGGGCGCGCCCGGTCTGGGTGACAGGCCCTTGCGCCGCATCGAACCCGGCGGTGGCTTCGAGCGAATGCACCCGCGTGGTCAGACCGTCGCCGCGCACCGGCACCGCGCGAAATGCGCTGAGATCGGCACGAAAGCCTGGCGTGGTGGCATTGGCCAGGTTGTTGGCGAGCGCGTCCTGGCGCGTCATCGTGGCCTTGGCGCCCGACATCGCGGTATAGATCAGACGGTCCATGACGGCCCCCCTTGCTCAATCGTAAAGAACGGCATCAGCGCAGATTGACGATGGTCTGCAGCAACTGGTCGTGCGTCTTGATCGTCTGCGCGTTGGCCTGATAGACCCGCTGCGCGGTGATCATGTTGACCAGCTCACCAGTGAGATCGACGTTTGAGTTCTCAAGCGCCTGCGACTGAAGCGGGCCGAGCGTGCCGGTTCCCGGGGCTCCGAGTGTCGGCTGGCCCGACCCTGCCCCCTCCGACCAGGCATTGTTGCCCAGCGGCGTGAGGCCCTGCGGATTGACGAAGTTGGCGAGCACCACTTGCCCGAGGGCCTTGGTCTGACCGTTGGTATAGCGACCGACGAGGACGCCACTGGTGTCGGCACTGAAGCCCGACAACCGGCCCGATCCGTAGCCGTCCTGTGTGATGTTGGTCGTGCTGAACGGCGCGCCAAACTGGGTCGCGGTGCTGACATCGGCCGTAAAGGTCAGGTTGGAGCCGGCATCGGCACCCACCGGGATGGTGATGCTGAACGGTGCGGCCGGCGCAGTCAGGCTGCCTGTGGCATCGAAAGCCAGATTAGTCAGAGGTTGGGTGGGCAACTCGGTGCCATCGGCCGAGCCGTACACCGCCCAGTTGTTGGCCGCAGTCTTGGCGTAAAAGAGCGTCACCTGATGCTGGCGACCGAGCGAGTCATAGACCGACATCGAATTCGAGTTGTTATACGACGAGGGATCGCTCGAGGAAAATGTGTTGGCCGGGATGGTCGCACCGGCATCGAGATTGAACTGTGCAGTCGTCGCAGCGGTCGATTTGGGCGATATGTCGGCTTGGCTGATCTGCAGCGGGTTGGGTGCGCCTCCCTGGATCTTGCCGGCCGAATCGGCGGAAAAACCTGTCAAATTGGCGCTCTGGGCATTGACGATAAAGCCTTCCTTGTCCATCCGGAACTGGCCGTTGCGGGTGTACTGAACCGCGCCGTTGAGCGAGGTCCTGAAAAAGCCCCGGCCGTTGATCGCCATGTCCAGCGGATTCTGGGTGGTCGAGATATCCCCCTGTGTGAACTGCTGGGCGATGCTGCTGACCGCAACACCGATACCGACCGCACCGTTGCCCGAGCCGCTGAGCGCATTGGCATACACATCCGCAAACTCCGCCCGCGAGGTCTTGGCACCCACGGTGCTGGAGTTGGCGACGTTGTTGCCGATCACGTCGAGGTTGCGTGCCGCAGCGTTCAGACCGGAAAGGCCATTCTGGAAACCCATTGTCGACTCCTGCTCAAGAAAAGTTAAAGTTCGTCGTTAATCGATGGGAGGGCGTCAGAGCACGCCACGCACATCGGACAAAGGGCGCGAACCCAGACCACCGAGCTGCAGCGATGTGCCGCTCGAAGTCTTCAGTGCGGCCTGCACGGTTGCTGCAGTCAGGGGGATTGCATCGACCGGTCTGCCGCCGCTGACGGCGGTGACCCGAAGCCCGTAGGTGCCTGCCGGCATGGTCTTGCCGCCAGCGGCCCCGTCCCACTCGAAGGTCTGGATGCCCGCCTGCACGTTCTTGCGAACCTGACTCTCGATGACCTTACCGCTGCCATCGAGTACCTCGATCGTGACCGCACTGGCGCCGCTGGCCAGATCGAAACCAGCCTTGGCGACACCATCGGCCGGCAGGTCGAGGGTATTGCCCGCGACCAGGACCTGACGGCCCACCATCGGTACCGCATCAGCCGGCCCGCCGGTCTGAAATCGGTCGAGCAGCTTGGCCATCGTGCCGTTGAGCTGATCGATGCCCTTGACGGTATTGATCTGGGCAAGCTGCGAGGTGACCTGCGCGTTATCCATCGGATTGAGCGGGTCCTGGTTATTCATCTGAGCAACCAGCAGTTTCAGAAAGCGGTCGGCGCCGCCGTCATCGGCGGTCGCCGACGTGCTGTTGCCCGACGAACTCGATGAGGCAGCCGCGGCACTCGACATGTTCTGGCCGATCATCGAGTTGACCATCGAATTGAAAGCATTGCCGCCCGACGCTTGCGCAGCACCAGTTGTGGACGCTGCCGATGCGGCAGCCGATGCCGCACTCGAGACCGCAGCGGTCTGGTTGGCGTTGACGGATGAAATGGCCATCTGAACTCTCCTGCGCCTGAGCGACTTATGACTGTCCGAGCTGCAGCGTCTTTTGCAGCAGCTGGCGGGCGGTATTCATGACTTCGATATTGTTCTGGTATGAACGCGAGGCCGACATCATGTTGACCATCTCCTCGACGACATTCACGTTGGACTGGGTGATGAAGCCCGCGCCGTCAGCCATCGGATGGCCGGGCTCATAGACCCGCTTTGCCGGGGCACTGTCTTCGATGATCGAAGACACCTTCACGCCGGAGCCGCCGTCTTTGGTCGGCTCGGCCTGGAAAACCACCTGGCGCGATTTGTAGGTCTGGCCATCGGGGCCGGCGAGCGATTCGGCGTTGGCCATGTTGCTGGCCACGACATTCAGGCGCTGGCTCTGCGCCGAGATCGCGCTGCCCGAAATATTGAAGATCTTCATCATCGACATGGTGTAGCTCCTTGCGCGCTGACGCTTCAATCGCCTCGGATTGCGGACAGCATGTTCCGCACCGAGCCGTTGATGAATCGCAGGGCCGCTTCATAACGAAGGGCGTTGTCCGCGAAGTTGGCTCGCTCGCGGTCGAGATCGACAGTGTTGCCATCGAGGCTGGGCTGCTCGGCATTGCGGTACTTCATGGCGGTCGAATCGATCCGGCTGGACCCGGTGTCACCCTTGCCCGAGGCAGCCACGTGACCACCATGAGTGGTCGAAACGACGAAGGCCGAGGCCGACGGCCTGGCCATTGCCGGCCCCGACTGCGAGCCGGTGGCGTCTGCCAGAGCCGCCTTGAAATCAAAGTCGCGCGCTGCAAAACCCGGGGTATCGGCGTTCGCAATGTTGCCGGCCAGGACCTTCTGGCGCTCGGCGCGCAACATCAGCGCACTGCCGTGATAATCGATGGACTCGGTCAGACGAGCGGGCATGGCTTTGAACTCCGGTGAAACCTCATGCAGGCAATGGTCGCCCCGGGCCAGGAAACTTAAGCGCCGAAAAGCGGGGGGTCGGTGACGTTTATCGGGCGGAGTCGGCGAGGCCCGACCCATTAATCTGGCCTCATCCGAAATCGGCTCAATCCATCCACATGAATCCTTATCGATCAGCCTTATCGTCGCGCCTGTCAGCCGCAGCCAGACTGGGCGCGGTCGCCGGTCTGCTTTGCACAATCTGGGGTGCGGCAAGCGCGCAGACCGCAGGCGATGGCGTCAAGGCCTTCATCGAACAGCAGATGCCCACCGGCAAGGGGCGTGTCGAAATCGCGGTCGGCTCGCTCGACCCCCGACTGCAGCTCGCGCCGTGCGGCCGAATCGAGCCCTATCTCCTGCCGGGTACGCGCCTGTGGGGACGTACCTCAATCGGAGTTCGTTGCCTGTCAGGTGCAAACTGGGCGGTCTCGCTGCCGATCACCGTGTCGGTCTTCGGCCCGGCAGTGGTGGCGACCGAACCCATGGCCGCAGGCGCTAACCCGTCCCAGAGCAGCCTGCAGGTCATTGAAGCCGAATTGACCCGTGAACACGGCACGCCGGTCACCGATCCGGCGCAGCTCGTCGGCCGGACATTGACCCGTCCGGTGGCCGCAGGGCAAGTTATCCGAGTCGAGCAGTTGCGAATGGCACAGACCGTGGCCTCAGGAGATCCCTTGAAGATCGAAATGATCGGCCGGGGCTTCGTGATCCAGGGTGAAGGCCAGGCGCTCGGCGCGGGTTCGGAAGGTCAACCGATCCGGGTGCGCACGGACAACGGCCGCATCGTTGGTGGCACCTTGCGCGGACGGACGGTCGAAATCCGGATTTAATTCACTTAAAATGCATCGATGTGTCGGGGATGTTGCGTTTATCGGACTCAAGTCGCGGAATCAGGGGCCGATAATCACCACAAGAGGCGGTTATTGCGCCGTCCCTTCAGGAGAACACCATGGACATCAAGCCAGTTAATACTCAGTCGCCGATGGTTGGCAGCGTCGCCGGAAATATCGAGCAGGCGCCTGCGGTTCGGTCGGGCGCGACGACAAGCCCGGTCGCCGAGCCGACCGCAGTCGACCGTATTTCGCTGTCGAGTGCGGCGACCAGCACCGTCGTCAACACCGGCACCGTGCCTTTCGACGAAAAGAAAGTGGATCAGGTCAGAGCCGCGATCGCAGAAGGCCGGTTTCCGGTCGATGCCAAGCGCATCGCCAATGAACTGATCGACAACGCCAGTCAGATGCTGGGCCTTCCCGTCCCCGGGTCACAGCGCGCGTGAGCACGCCGGCCGCACCAGCTGCCAATCCTGGAGCCGGCGAGCGGGCACTGAATGCGCTTGAGCAATTGCTTCACACGCAGCGTGAGGCCATTGTTGCCGGCGACCTTGGTGCGCTGCAGGGTGCGCACGCAAAAATTCATGCGCTGCTGAACAACCCCGGCTGGCAACGCGACGCGGCAAAGGGCAGTTCGGTCAACCGGCTCAGAAGCGCCTTGCGCACGGCCGCAGTCAATGCCGGTCTGGCTGCGCGCGGCGAAGCTCAAGCCGCCAGGGCACTTGCCACCATGGGCGTCGGCCAGGCGCCAGGTGTCTACAACGCGGCCGGGTCAATGACTCGCCGCTCAGGCCCGTCGCGCGGCTACGCTGCCTGAGGGCTGAGCTGCGCGGCCCTGCCGCCAGATTCATCCACCCGATTCAGAACTGATAGGCGATCCGCAGCGCGCCCCAATGGCGTCCCTGCACCGTGATCGGCGCCGAGAGGTCTTTCATCAGCACATACTGGCCGCCGCCCATGTCGCGACGGTAGGTCTGCAGCAAAAACCTGCGGGTATTCCGACCTGCCGCCAGGCCGGTCCGATCATTGAAGATCCGACGGTTGCGGCAATTGGCGGCGTTCCAGACCGGGTCGGATCCCTGCGGCTTCGAAAAGGCGCGGTTGTGCGTCGGCAGATAGCCGTTGCGGTCAACCGCTGCGCAAAACACCACCTTCGACAACGACGACACGACCGGCTCCTGCAGCTCGGGCAAAAGGCGATCGGCAAGACTAAGAAAGCGGGTGGTGTGCTGCAACGGATTGGATCCGGGAACCGGCACATAGGCCTCGTCGAAGAGGTCGATGCGATCGATCAGCCGATCGGTGAGCGCCGTCTCGAAGCGCTGGCTGATGAGCCCGGCCACCTGCAGCACGCGCTCGATATAAGGTGAATCGACGGTCTCAATGCCACTGGAGGCAGTCAGCTCGATCATCGACTCGGACACACCGAGCAGTGAGGTGGCGTTGTGCTGAGCGCCGGCGAGGGACTCGGTGGTGCCTTCGACTTGCCTGGCAAGCCGACGGACCGAATCAAGCACCGCGCTGCAGGTCTCGGCGTTGTGCCGGGCAGCCACGGCGATCTGGTCGACCGACAATTCGGCACGGTGCAATGCCCGATGAAACGGACTGCTGAGTCCGCCGTCATCGATGATCTCGCGCGACAGTTCGGCCACCCGGCGATCAAGCTGCGAGACGGTACCCATGATCAGTTTGGCCGACTCCTCGACCTTGCCGGCAAGGTCCCGAACCGCCTCGGCCACCACGGAAAAACCCCGCCCTGCTTCACCGGCCCGCTTGGCTTCGACCGACGCATTGAAGGCGACCAGCCGGGTCTGCAAGGCGATCTGTGTGATTTCGCCGGCGGCCGATGAAACATGGCGAAGCGTATCGATCGTGCTCACCACGCCCTGCGCCACCTGGGACACCGCCTCGCGAGCCTCGTGCACCGATCGGTTGCCGGCCTGCGAGGCGTCCGAAATCGCGCGGTTGGCGGTATCGATACTCTCCATATCGCCGGCGAGCTGTCGCATTCCCGAGCTCTGCAGCAAGCTGCCTGCGGCGAGATCGTCAATCGCGCCGTGCAACTGCGCCGCATCGCGACCAAGTTCGCCGGCCTGTCGGGCAATCTCGCTGAGCGCCCCGCTGTCGGCTGTCGACACCGGGGCCGGCATCGGCGCGCTGTCGGCACTCGGGATCATTCGCCTGATCAGGCCGGAAATCATCTTGGTCGCAGACAGATCGGCCTACCAGCCCTTGAGCTTGGTGCGCAGGCGGGCGACCGCCTGACTGTGCATCTGGCAGACCCGCGATTCGGTCACGCCCAGCACGGCGCCGATTTCCTTGAGGTTCATGTCGTGCTCGTAGTACATGCCCATGACCTGCTTTTCGCGCTCGGGCAGATTGTCGATGGCGGTGGCAAGCGAGGCACGAAAACGCTCGTCGCTCATGACGCGAGCCGGATCGGACGCCTCATCGCCGACATGGCGATCGAGATAGCCCTCTTCGGAATCGCTGCCGCCAAAATCATCGATGTAGAACAACTGCCCGCCATGTGCATCACCGAGCATCTGCTGATAGGCCGCCAGGGCAATGCCCATATGGGCCGCGATCTCGGTTTCGGTGGCCGGCCGCTTGGTGCGCTGCTCGACCGCATTGACCGCCGTCTCGATGGCACGCTGGTTGCGCCGCACCGATCGCGGCAGCCAGTCGCTGCCGCGCAGCTCATCGATCATGGCACCGCGGATGCGCTGGGTGGCAAAGGTCTCGAACTGAGCGCCGTGGCCGGTTTCGTAGCGGGCCAGCGCATCCATCAGACCGATCATCCCGGCCTGAATCAGATCGTCGAGCTCGACATTGGCCGGAAGCTTGGCAATCATCTGCGAGGCAAGCCGACGCACGAGCGGTGCATAGCGCTCAACGGCTGTGCTTCGGTCAAGGGTTCCTCGCGCGGTGTACATCATTTCTCCTGCCATCAGTGTGGCAGGCCAGCCCAACGCCCGCTACGGTTTCGCGACCAGTCTGCCAGATCGTCGGCCAGACGGCGATATCCGCTCGGCATCGAAATGTCAGGCGCGGCTCCGCCGTAGGCGATGTCGACGCCAAGAAAGCGCCAAGCGGTCTGCGCCAGGCGGTCATGGCCCAGGCGCACATCGGCGCTCGCGCTACCCCGGTCAAAAAGCGTGCAGACATCCTTGACCGACCCGAGTCCGACCAGCGCCTTGATGCGCGCATACGCGGTTGCGATTGCCTGAGTATCGGACGACGCCAGAACGATGGCTTCGCTGGCACGCATTGTCAGGCCGCGGGCCAGACGGGCGTCATCGACCGCCACCAGCGTGAGATCCGCGCTGGCGCTGATCACGCCTAGCCGCTGCAGACCGGAGCCGACCTCAAGCGAATGCATCGCCGCCAGGTCCCTGCGCGGCTGACCGCGGCTGATCTGCTCGAGCACGTCATCGAAGTCGCTCACCAGTGCCACGCGCAGTCCGCCATCGCACAGGGCCTGAGCGAGCCTGGCGACAAATCCCGGATGTTCGCCGGCGCCTGCAACCGGCAAGACCGGGCCACCATGAGGCGTCATCGACCGGCGCAATCCGGTCGCCTGATCCACACCGCGCTCAAGCATGAGCAGCCTCGCTCTGTAGCGTCGAGGCGACACCGAAGAGCGTCGGCAGGCTCTCTTCTTCAAGCCCGAACCAGTTGGGGCGGCTCGCCTTGAGCGCGCGGGCGACCAGTTTCTGAGGGTCCGGCGACTGCCAGTCCTCCGGTACGCGCTGCCCGTCGCAGACACCCAGAATCGGCAACTTCTGACGGATTGCGCAATCGAGGGCACCGCCGATGCGGGCCGCCTCGTCGAGCTTCGTGAAGATGACGCCGTGCGACTTGCGAGCCTGATAAGCACGCAGCGACTCATCGATCGTCTCGGCCTGGGCAGCGCTGCTGGCGACCACCACATGACGGATCTCCTCGCGCGACAGGGTGGCCAGCAGATTGCGGATCCGCTCGTCGCGATGTCCCATGCCGACCGTGTCGATCAGGACCAGCTGCCGACTGGTGCGAAGCCGCAGCAGATCGTTGAGCGCCGCGGCGTCATGGGCGACGTGAACCGGTACGCCAAGGATGCGCCCGAATGCACGCAGCTGGTCGTGGGCACCGAGTCGATAGGTATCGACCGTGATCAGGGCAACCGACTGCGGACCGTACTTCAGCACATGCCGCGAGGCGAGCTTGGCGGTGGTCGTGGTCTTGCCGACCCCGGTCGGGCCGATCAGTGCATAGACGCCACCGGCTTCGAAGGTCTCGGAGTCGGGCAGGCAACGCAGATTTCGGGCCAGTACCTTTGAGAGCCATTGCGATGCGCGGGCGGCCGTGCCGTCCTGCGGAAAGTGCGAGACCAGCGAGCGCGCGAGCTTGAGCGAAAAGCCGCTTTCAACCATGGTTCGCAGCATCTGGCCCTGGACCGGATCACGGGCGACACCGTCGAACCAGCGCATGGCTTCAAACTGGCTCGTGATCATGCCCTTGAGCGCCTGCAGTTCAGCCACCAGCGCCTCGGAAGAATGTGCCGGCCCGATGATCGGTGGCACCGGCGAGCCCGCCTGCCTGCGGCTCGGCGAAGCCGCCTGCTGGCGCGCCGCAGGCCGGTTTGCGGCAGCAGCGTTGAGCGATGCGCCCAGCGAATCGGCGGCCGAGCCGAAGCCGGATAGCGATGCACTCGATGCTGCGGCAGCGCGCTGCGGTGCTGGTGCGGGTGCGGGTGCTGGTGCGCGTGCGCGAACCGGCGCAGCAGGCGCCTCGGCCTCGGCCACCGCCGCCGGCTGACGACTGCGATCACGCAGCCGCTGGCGAACATAGTCCTGAAACGAGACGGTGCTCATCGGCGGCGGCGCAGGCGTATCGCGCCCCGACAGGGATTGCACTGCCGACGCCTGCTCCTGTGCAAAATCATCGGACGGGGCCGTGCCCGACGGCTCGGCGAAACCGTCGATGCCATTGAGCATGTCCGGCACCGCAGCCAGCAGCTCGATGCCTTCGGCACACGGGCGATTGGCAAGCACGAGTGCATCCGGACCCAGGGTGTCGCGCAGTTTGCGCATGGCTTCGCGCGAGTTACGTCCGACAAATCGCTTCACGTTCATGTCGCGTCTCCGATGATCCGACCAATCCGGATCGAGTGCGTGTCAGGGATTTCAGCGTGCGCCAGCACGCGCAGCCGCGGCGCGGCCTTTTTCAGCAAGCGCGCAACCGGCACGCGGATTCGATCGGGAACCAGCAGACAGGCCGGCATGCCGGCATCTTCCTGGCGACCGGCGGCATCTGCTGCCGCCTTGACCACCAGATCGGCCACACCGGGTTCGAGCGCACCTGGCGCGCCCGGTGCAAGTGCCTGCGCCAGCAGGTTCTCGAGATTGGGATCGAAAGCAATGACCTCGAGCTCACGAGAGGGGCCATAGATCTGGTCGATGATCGCCGGCGCGAGAGCAACCCTCACCTCGCGCGTCAGGTCGGACGCATCCTGCGATCGCGGTGCCTGCTCGGCCATGCTCTCGACGATGGTGCGCAGATCGCGGATATGAATCGAATCGTCGAGCAGGTTCTGGAGCACCTTCTGCAGCACGGCCAGCGGCAACTGCTTGGGCACCAGCTCTTCGGCGAGTTTGCCGGCGTATTTGCCCAGGTGATCGAGCAGCTGCTGCGCCTCGACCCGACCAAGCAGCTTGCTCGCATGCACACCCATCAGGTGATTGAGATGGGTGGCGATCACGGTGGCCGCATCGACAACCGTGTAGCCCGCCATCTGCGCCTCATCGCGACGCGCCTCATCGATCCAGATCGCCGGCAGTCCGAAAGCCGGATCCTGCGTCACCGTGCCGGCGAGCTGCAGCATCGCATGCCCGGGATTGATCGCCAGGCAACGGTCAGGGAAGGACTCGCCCTCGCCCACGATCGCACCCTTGATCGTGACGCGATACGAATTGGGCCGCAGCTCGAGGTTGTCCTTGATATGCACCGCCGGCGGCAGAAAGCCGATCTCGGTCGCGAACTTCTTGCGCACGCCCTTGATCCGGGTAAGCAGATCGCTGGCTTCGCTGCGCTCGATCATCGGAATCAGTCGATAGCCGACCTCCAGGCCGAGCACATCGACCGGTGTCACATCCTCCCAGCTGGCCTCGCCGGTATTGGGCTGAACTGGCGCCTCTTCCGGCTTGTCGGCGAGTGCCGCCTGTGCGGCATTGCGCTTGGTCATCCAGTGAGCCGCCCAGCCGCAGGCGGCTGCCAGCAGCAGGAAAGCCAGATGCGGCATGCCCGGTATGACACCCAGCAGCGCCAGCACGCCCGCGGTCAACCCGAGTGCGAGCGGCGTCGAGAACAGCTGCTTGCCGACCTGGTCGCCGATATCGTCTTCATCACCGACCCGCGACACGATCAGGCCGGCAGCCAGCGAAATGATCAACGACGGAATTTGCGCAACCAGCGCATCGCCCACCGCCAGCAGGACATAGTTGGAGAGCGCCCGCTCGATCGGCAGATTGTGCTGCAGCAGCCCGATTGCCAGACCACCGATGATATTGACCACCAGGATCAGGATGGCCGCCACCGCGTCACCGCGAACGAACTTCGAAGCACCGTCCATCGAACCGAAGAAGTCGGCTTCCTGCCCGACTTCCTTGCGGCGCTTGCGCGCTTCCTTCTCATCGATCAGGCCGGCATTGAGATCGGCGTCGATGGCCATCTGCTTGCCCGGCATCGCATCGAGGGCGAATCGTGCCGACACCTCGGCAATCCGGCCGGCACCCTTGGTAACCACCACGAAGTTGATCACCGTCAGAATCATGAAGACGATCAGACCGACCGCAAAGTTGCCGCCGATCAGGAAGTGCGCAAACGCCTCGATCACCTTGCCGGCAGCATCCGGACCGGTATGGCCATACATCAGCACGGCCCGGGTCGAGGCCACGTTCAGACCGAGACGCAGCATCGTGGTGATCAGCAGCACCGTCGGAAAGGCGGCGAACTCAAGCGGCTTGACGGTGTAGGCCGACACCAGCAAAACGATCAGCGCCACCGCAATGTTGAAGCTGAAGAACACATCGAGCAGGAACGTGGGCAGCGGCAGCACCAGCATCGCCAGCAGGATGATGATCAGCGCCGGCGCCCCGAGCGCGCGCAGCGCAGGCAGCGGGAACGGCAGCCATGCCGGTTGAACGCGGGTGTTCATCGCTCAGTCTCCTGGGGGTCCATCCCTTTCGGGACCGCAATGCCAGGCTCGCGCGGGAACGCGCCGCCACCGTTGAGATGCAGCTGCAACTGATAGACCCAGGCGAGCACCTGTGCCACAGCCGAATAGAGCACCGCCGGAATTTCCTGATCGAGCTCGACATGCTTGAACAGCGCACGGGCCAGCGGCGGCGCTTCGAGCATCGGCACGCCCGACTCGGCGGCGATTTCGCGAATCCTTGCCGCCAGCAGATCGGCACCCTTGGCGATCACCTTCGGTGCGCCCATGCCGGATTCGTCATACTTGAGTGCCACGGCAAAGTGGGTCGGGTTGGTCACGATCACGCTGGCAGACGGCACGGCAGCCAGCATTCGACCCCGTGACATCTCACGCTGACGCTGGCGGATCTTGGCCTTGATGTGCGGATCGCCCTCGGACTGGCGAAACTCCTCCTTCGCTTCCTGAGCAGTCATGCGCAGCTTCTTGTGATGACGCCAGATCTGAAGCGGACCATCGATGAAGGCCACCACGATCACCACTGCGCACACCGCAAGCATTCCGGAACGCAGATCGGCACCGGCAGTCGCGAGTGCCGCCGGCAGGGGCATTCCCGCATAAGCGGCATAGCGCCCGAGGCTGCCCAAGGCATTACATCCGCCGACCGTGCCGACCGCAGCCGCGATCACCGCAAGCTTGCTCACATCGATCAGCGAATCCATGGAAAACAGTCGGGCGATGCCCGCCATCGGATCGATCTTGGAGAAATTCGGACCCACAACCTTCATGCTGAAGACCAGACCACCCACCGCCATCGTCGCCATCACGCCGGCCAGGATTGGAGCGAGCAGCAGAGGCAGCGTGGCCCAGAAGGCTTCATTGAAACTGGCTGCTGCAAAGCTCAGCGCCGCCTTCGGCTCACGGGCGACCACGCGATCAAACTGCAGACCATTACGCACGAGTGCGAGCGCGCGGTCGGCGTATTGCGGCCCATACATGGCAACGGTGCCGATGGCGGCCAGCAGCGCAGCCGCGTGCGACGCCTCGCGTGATCGAGGGATCTGACCGTTTTCGCGCGCCTCGCGCAGCTTCCGCTCAGAGGCGGGTAACTGCCGTTCGTCGCTGTCTTCTGAAGTTTGAGCCATGATTGCCGAAAAAGAACCTGTAGGGGATTCTCCGGCCGATCACCACCGCCTAAGCCCCGAATAACAGGACTCGAGCCGGGCTGATTGCCGCGGTCAGCCGCCTTGCGGGCGGTATTCGGTCATGGGTGGTCGGCCAAGACGGCCTGTGACGCTCGACGAGTGTCGAGCTGACTCGGTGGGCTCAGAAGCCCAGTGACTCGAGCAGACTGTCGACTTGAGCCTGATCGGTGATGACATCAGTGCGGCCATCGGCGCTTACCACCGGACCATCGAGATCGGCAGTTCGAATGCTTGGCGGGGTCGCCGCAACGGCCACCGCATTCGGCTCGCTCGTCGGAGCAGGCAGGTCGGCGGCCACGGCAACGCCCTCTTCCTGCGGCGTGCTGGCGATCAGAAGTTGCACGAGCTGTGTCTCGAGCGATTGCGCCAGCGCCACCACCTTGCGGATGACCTGCCCGGTGAGATCGTGAAAATCCTGCGCCAGCATGATGTCGGTGAGTTGCGCATCGGCTCGCGCCGCCGACTGCCCCACTTCACTCAGGAAGCACATCAGTTTTCCGGAAGCCACCGCCGAGACCGGATCGCGCCGTAATGCGTCGGCCATCTCGATGGCACCGGTCGACAGCTTCGCCATCTCGAGTTTTGTCTCGTCCACGCCGTTGAGCACCTTCTCGGCAGCTTCACCGGTCAGGCGCGAAATGTAGGACAGCCTGGAACGGGCGTCCGGCAGAGAACCTACTGCCGATTCGAGGTCACGGTCGTAGCCGAGTTCGCGCAGTGCATCGTGCAGCTGCCTCGTGAGGCGTCCGACATTGACATAGAGTGCGTCGTCTTCTTTCATGATCGGGTCCCGCCCACTCACTTGGCATGTTTCTCGAGAATCTTCTGAACCTTTTCCTCGAGGGTCGCTTTCGTGAAGGGCTTGACGATGTAGCCCGATGCGCCCCATTGCGCCGCCGAAACGATGTCTTCCTTGCGGGCCTCGGCGGTCACCATCAGTACCGGCAGGCCCTTGAGCTCGTCATCGGCCCGGATCGACTTGAGCAGCTCAAAGCCGTTCATGTTCGGCATGTTGATGTCCGAGACCACGAAGTTGAAATTGCCGCCCTTGAGTTTTTGCAATGCCGACTGCCCATCTTCGGCTTCCTCGGCATTGCCGAACCCGATCTCCTTGAGAATGTTGCGAACGATTCGACGCATGGTCGAGAAGTCGTCAACGATCAGGAACTTCATGTTTTCATTGGACACGGCTCACCTCTTTGACGCGGTTGGGTCCTGGGCAGCACCCTCGGTTTGTTGCGGCACGACTGCGGCTGGCGCCGGTGCCGGAAGTTTTCCGGCATCGATCAGCACTTTCTCGAATGCATCGAGGTCACCGGCCTGCAATTCATTGCCGGTCAACAGACGCATTTCGGCGAGCTGGTTCATGACCACGATCGAGATCCGGCGATTGATCGGTGCATCCGGATTGGCCGGTTCGTAAGGAACCATGGCCGCCAGGCCAACCACGCGCAAAATCTTGTTTTCGGCGATGCCGCCGGCCACCAGCTCGCGACGCGAAGCATTCGCCCGGTCTGTCGACAGTTCCCAGTTCGAGTAGCCGCGGTCACCGGCTGAAAACGGTGACGAATCGGTGTGTCCCGACAAGGTCACCTTCGAATCGACATCATTGAGTACCTTGGCGATTTCGTTGAGCAACTCGCGCATGTAAGGCTTGACCACGGTCGAGCCCGAATCGAACATCGGCCGGTTCTTGTCATCGACGATCTGGATGCGCAGGCCGTCCGAGGTCACATCCATCTTGACCTGATTCTTCACATCACGCAGCCGCGGATTGCGCTCGAGCGACTGCTCGATCCGCTTCTTGGTCAGTTTTGCCTCTTCGTCGGCGATCCTCTGCATGTCAGCGGCCATGGCCTTGACGGTATAGGTCCTCTTTTCGCCGTCAGCGCTGCCGCGCTTGACCTGGCCGACGGTGCGAGTGAGATCCTCACCGCCGCCACGCAGCACGCTCGAGCTGTCACCCGAGCCCGAGCCGCCTGCCATCGCCACCTGCAAAGGCGAATTGAAGTAGTCGGCAATGCCGCGCAGATCGCCCTTGGTGGTCGAGCCCAGCAACCACATCAGCAGAAAGAAGGCCATCATCGCGGTCACGAAGTCGGCGTAGGCAATCTTCCAGGCGCCGCCGTGGTGGCCGTGACCACCCTTCTTGATCTTCTTGATGATGATCGGCTGGAGCTTCTTTTCGGCGCCGGCCATCGCTCAAGCCTTCTTCTGCTTGACGTGGGCTTCGAGTTCCTGGAAGGACGGTCGCTCGGTGGAAAAGAGCACCTTGCGCCCGAACTCCACAGCAATCGCCGGCGCATAGCCCTGCAGACTGGCCAGCAGCGTGATCTTCACGCACTGCAGCTCCTTGTGTCCTTCATCGGCCTTTTGCTCCAACAGCTTGGCCAGCGGACTCACGAAACCATAAGCCAGCAAAATCCCCAGGAAGGTGCCGACCAGCGCACCGGCGATCATCTGGCCAAGCACGGCCGGCGGCTGGCCGACCGATGCCATGGTCTTGACGACGCCAAGCACCGCCGCAACGATGCCGAAAGCCGGCAAACCGTCACCGACACCCTGGATCGCGTTCATCGGAGCATGGGCTTCGTGATGATGCGTTTCGATCTCGCCATCCATGAGGTTTTCGATCTCGTGCGAGTTCATGTTCCCCGAGACCATCATGCGCAGATAGTCGGTAATGAACTCCACCAGATGATGATCTGCCGAAATATTCGGGAACTTCTGAAAAAGCGGTGAATCGTGAGGGTTTTCGACGTCTCCCTCGATCGACATCAGGCCTTCCTTACGGGCTTTGGCAAGAATTTCGTACAGCAGCGCCATCAGCTCCATGTAACGCGGCTTGGTGTACTTCGACCCTTTGAAGAGGGTCGGTACCGCAGCAAGCGTGGCCTTGATGACCTTCGTACTGTTGCCGACCAGGAAAGCACCGAGGGCCGAGCCGCCGATGATCGCGAGCTCAATTGGAGCCGCCTTGAGGATCACCGGGAACTTGCCCCCGGCCAGCCAGTAGCCGCCGAAGACGGCCACCAGCACTACGACATAACCGATGATCACAAACATCTGGCACAAACCCTCATGGCCGACGCACTCTGGCGCTCACATTCTTTTTTCGGCGCTGCCCGATTCGACTTGAGCAGCACCGCCGGCCTTTCGTCGGGCGCTGCGGCACTGCAGCACCGTCGGTCGATCAGTGAATCGATCCGCCCCGCAGGGCCTTGCCCGCACGGGCAGGCGGCTCGCACAGACCGCAGGTGAACTGCTGGTCGAGCTCGAAGGTATGGGTGACAAATCGTCCGCCGCATTTCTTGCAGCGTGTCAGACACAACATGCCCGAATCGACGAAGCGAACCAGACGCCAGGCACGCGTGATCGACAGCAGCGGTTCGACGCCATGCACACTCACCTCGTCGCGATACAGACGCCATCCCTTGGAGATCGCATCGATCGACTCGATATCGGTCGACTTCTGCAGGTACTCGTAGATGTTGAGAAAGAGCGATGAGTGGATGTTGGGCTGCCAGGTCATGAACCAATCGGTCGAAAAGGGCAACTGCCCTTTCGACGGCGAGCGTCCGGCCACTTCTTTATACAGTCGCAGCAGCCGCTCGTAAGGCAGATCGGTCTCGGACTCGAGCACCTGCAAGCGTGCTCCGAGGTTGATCAGTTCAATGGCGCGCTTGATCTGGCGGTTTTCGTCGAGCAGGCTGCGTGCGGCCATCTCAGACAGCCTCTGCGAAGTTGCCGGCCATCACGATGCTGGCATGCAGACGCGAGGCATTGCCGTCGAGACCCTGCGGGCTGCGCCGGCCATGTTCGGACAGCAGCGACCAGACCATCTCGTCGTCGAAGCGGAAGCGACACATCATCATGTTGCCCGAGGCAATCTTGATCAGTTGCGCCGGGCTCAGATCCGCCAAGATGTCGGCAACCGCTTCGGACACACCAAGACAGAACACCGCCTGGGCCTTGTCGGCGCGGACCATGCCCTGCGCCAGCATCAGATAGCTGAGGTTGACTTCGCGAATCTCGGTCATCCAGCGGTTGTCGATTTGATTTTCCATTTTTGGGATCCGTGTTGTGTCTGCGTTGTGACGGATTGAAGTGTCCGCCCACAGCGAAGTCTCGAATATCGGGGCTGCGCTGTACGGCTCGTCGGTGAGGATCCGACAACCCGTAAGGGTTTTCCGACAAAACGCGATGAATGGTCGTTCACCAAGATCAAAAGGTTTCTCAAGTCGCCGGAGTGCGGCCCGATAACCACACATCGGGATTCATTCCGTGAACAACCGGGTCACACCGGGAAAAAAAGAAACACTCGATCCGTCGCAGGCGAAACCCTTCAAGGAGTCACACCATGCCAGCAATCATCGCTACCAACACACTGTCGCTGACCGCTCAGCGAAACGCGGACAGCTCGCAAGGTGCAATGCGCACCTCGATCGAGCGGCTTTCCAGCGGACTTCGCATCAACTCGGCCAAGGACGACGCAGCCGGCCTGGGCATCGGTGTCCGGATGGACGCCCAGGCCCGCGGCATGAATGTGGCCGTGCGCAATG
>CANKWX010000066.1 GCA_947487165.1 Burkholderiales bacterium | reverse complement strand
GTCGTCGCCCAGATGAATGCGGGCGAAATGCGGATCTTCGGCATGATGATCGAAAGCCATCTGGTCGCGGGTCGCCAGGATCTGGTGGCCGGGCAATCGCTCACCTACGGGCAGAGCATCACTGACGGCTGCATTGCCTGGGGCGATACCGTGGGCCTGCTGCAGAGCCTGGCCGATGCAGTGACCGCCCGGCGGGTGGCGCTGGCCGACTGATCGCGTCGGCACGAAGCTCGTGCTATACAGAAATACTCATTTCAAGGTGACACCATGGATGCTTCATCGGTCGACCCCTCTGCCAATGGCGCTGCAGCCTCGGGCGCGCCGCGCGTGCCGGCGCGTGAGACACCACACGAGCGACTGAGCGCCCTGGGGCTTCGCCCGATCGGGCGCGCGAGCGAGTATGCCGACGAAGTCCATGCGCTGATGTCCAAGACGCCGCTGTTTTCCGGGCTTCTGATCGAAGAGACCCGGCGGCTGTGCGGCTTCATGTTCGTCTACGAAGCGCCAGTCGGCGTGACGCTCATCAACGAAGGCGACCCCGGTGATTTCATGGTCCTGCTGATGGACGGCATGGTCGATGTCCTGCGGCGCAATCGCTTCAACTTTCCGTCGCGCATCGCGGTGGCCCATGCCGGGCACGCGCTTGGCGAGATGTCGATGTTCGACGGCGAGCCGCGCTTTGCTTCCTGCGTCACGCTCGAGACCAGCCGCGTTGCAGTGCTGACCCGTGAGGCCCTGATGCTGGTCCTTCATGATCAACCCAGGCTGGGTAACAAGATCCTGCTCAAGCTGGTGCAACTGCTGTCCGATCGCCTGCGCCAGACCAGTGCCAAGCTGGTCTCTTACCTCGAGACCGCCCGCGAAGGCTGAGCACGATGGTGTTCGCAACATGATGGCGGACGGCGTCGAGAGCGTCGATTCCCCCGACTGGCATCAGCAGGAAGTGATGCTGTTGCGTGAAGTCGCCAAGCTGCTCGGGCGCAGTGTCGAACCGCATTTCGTTATTCGTCAGACGCTTAGGCTGCTGTCGGAGTGGGTCGGATTGAACCGTGGCCGGGTCCTGCTGTGGGATCCCACTGATGAGGCGCTGTCGATCCGGCACTACTACGGTCTGACCGCCGAAGAGGCTGCTCGCGGGCGCTTTGCGCCGGGTGAGGGTGTCTGTGGCAGCGTGCTGCGAAGCGGCGCGGCGCGGCTCATCCAGGACATCGATGCCGAGCCGGAGTTTCTGTGCCGTTCAGTCGAGCGTGCGAGGCTGCCGGCCGAGACGGTTTCTTTCATCGCGGTGCCGCTGCGTGAAGGCGAGCGGGTCTGCGGTGTGCTGGCTGCGCATCGCTTGCGGCATCGGCGTCGAGCACTCAATGATGATCTCGAGCTTCTCAAGACGATCGGCACCCTGCTGGGTCAGGTGATTCGGGTCAACGAAGAGTTGCAGCGGCGTACTGCGGTGCTCGAGAGTGAAAATCGTGACCTGCGTCAGCGGCTCGGCGCGAAACTGCCCAATTTCGGCATCCTCGGCGATTCGGCGCCTCTGCAGGAGTGCCTCGCCAATGCCCGGCGACTGGCTGCCGGTGATCTCACCGTGCTGCTGCTGGGTGACTCCGGCACCGGCAAGGAGCTTTTTGCCCGTGCGATCCATCATGCCAGCCCGCGCGCCGACAAGCCTTTTGTCAAAGTCAATTGCGCTGCCGTGCCCGAGAGTCTGTTCGAGTCGGAGTTTTTCGGCCACGAGCGCGGCGCCTTCACCGGCGCGGTGGCTGCCCAGCCGGGCCGATTCGAGCAGGCCGATGGCGGGACACTGTTTCTGGATGAGGTCGGCGAGCTGCCGCTGGCGATGCAGGCCAAGCTGTTGCGGGTGCTGCAGGATCGGGTGGTGGTGCGGGTCGGCAGCAGGCGCGAGCTCAAGCTCGACGTGCGGGTGGTGGCCGCGACCAATCGCGACCTGCCGACCCTGGTGGCGCAGGGCGAGTTCCGGCTCGATCTCTACTACCGGCTGTCGGTGCTGCCGCTGCGGCTGCCGACGCTTCGCGAACGTCCCGATGATGTGCCGATCCTGGTGCGTCATATGGCGCATGAGGCCTGTCTGGCCTGGCGCCGTGAGGCGGTCCAGTTCAGCGAGCCGGCGATGCGGCTAATGAAGTCCCATCCCTGGCCCGGCAACGTGCGGCAGCTGCAAAGCGTGGTGATGCGCATCGTGCTGATGGCCCATGGGTCGCTGATCGACTCGGCCTCGGTCGCCGCCCAACTGCGTGCCGAACCCGATCTGTCATTGCGGATGCCGCCGACACGCCCCCCAGATCCGCCGTCGATCCCGGCGTCCTCTGCACCGTGGCCCTCGATCGCCGATGACGGTGCGCAGGCGAGGGTTGAGCTGGTGCGTCCCTATGAAACGATTCTGCCTTCCGACGCCGAGCGGGTGCTCGATGCCCTGCGCCGGGCGGGTGGCAACCGCTCGCGGGCAGCCCAATTGCTCGGGATGACCCGCCGCCAGTTCACCTATCGACTGGAAAAAGTGCAGGCGGTCGATCCGCCGAAATGAACAGGCGCACGCCGGTGTGTGAACAATCTGGACTGTTTTTGTCCAAACTGTGATGCACCGGCGGCCGGCATTCGGGTCGGATGCGGAAAACATCAGGCACCGGATTGCCCTGGCGACACGAATCGCGCGTTCCGAGCGGTGCGTTACCCACTGCGGTTGAGGTTTGAAGCCAGTGGCACGGCGCTTGCATGAGACCTGGGATCCCGACTCTTTCCCTGCCAGGACGCCCGCT
Source organism: Burkholderiales bacterium (assembly GCA_947487165.1). Lineage (GTDB taxonomy): Bacteria > Pseudomonadota > Gammaproteobacteria > Burkholderiales > Burkholderiaceae_E > UBA4615. The sequence goes on along the minus strand of CANKWX010000066.1, from coordinate 15,081 downwards.
ATGACACTGCCTTCAGCCACCACCGTCGAAACCACCTGGGTCAAGCCGATCGATGCTGTCGGTCTTGCTGCCTTTGCCGAAAAAGGTCGCAACAACCCTGGCGCCAAAGGGACGGTGCGCAGCCGCACGGTCTACGACGGCCAGTTTCGCTCGCTGACCTATGTCGGCCATCATGCACCGGTCGTGGTCGACGAGCCGCCGCATCTTTTCGGCCAGGACACCGCGCCTGCTCCCTCCGAGATCCTGCTGTCGGGTCTGGGCGGATGCCTGTGTGTTGGTATTCATGCGGTGGCCACCCACCGAGGCGTCAACATCAGCCGGATGGAAGTCGCACTCGAAGGCGATATCGGCAATCCCTCGGCCTGGGGGGCGGGAGGTGCTGCCAAGGAGCCGCTTCAGATGGGCTTTCAGGCGGTCAGGGCAAAGATTACCCTGGAAGCCGATGCGCCGCGCGAGGTGCTGGCCGAGATCGTCAAGGCGGCCGACTTCGCCTCGCCGATGGCCAACTGCTTTCGCAATCCGATTCCGACCGATGTCACCCTTGTCTGAGCGACGCCGACTGCCATGGGTGCCAATGACTTTGCATTGAATCTGCCTGACTCGTCGGCCCTTGCTGCCGCCGTCTCGGATGCGCTTGACCCGCTGATCGGCCAGATCGATCGGGAAGGTCTGTACCCCGGTGCAGCGCTGCGGGCGCTGGGCGAGCAGGGTGCCTACCGCCACCATCTCGCCTCTCAGCGGGCCGATGGCAAGTGCGACATCGTCGGTGCGGTCGATGCGATGACCGCGATCGGTCGCAGCTGCGGTTCGAGTGCCTTCATGACCTGGTGCCAGGATGCCTGCGCCTGGTATGTCGAGCAGGGTCGCTCGGACGTGCTGCGCCAGACCGTGCTGCCGGGCCTCGCCTCGGGTGCGATCCTGGGCGGTACCGGCATGTCCAATCCGATGAAGTACTTCGCCTCAATTGAGCGCATAGCCTTGCAGGGCAGGCGTGTGCCAGGCGGCTGGCGTGTCTGCGGCTACCTGCCCTGGGTATCGAATCTCGGTGCGGGCCATGTCTTCGGCACTGCCTTTTCACCCCTCGATGCCGCGGGTCAGCCGCCCACCGGATCGGGCCAGGAAGTGATGGCCCTGATTGCCTGCGACTGGCCCGGCCTGACCATGACTGCGGTGCCGCCCTTCCTGGCAATGGATGGCACCGGCACCTATGCCCTGCAGTTCGACGAGGTCTTCGTGCCGGACGACCATGTCCTGGCCGATCCGATCGGCCCGTGGCTGCGCCGTATCCGCAACGGCTTCGTGCTGATGCAGGTCGGTATCGGCGCCGGCATCATCGAAGGCTGCATCGGGCTGATGCGCGATGCCAACCTGCGCCTGGGTCATGTCAATGTCTTTCTCGAGGATGGTCCTGACGCCATCGAGGATGAGCTCGCAAGCCTGCGCGAACGGGTGGTCCGCCTCGCGCCAGGAGTGCTCGATCCGTCGGACGGGCAGTTTGCCGACGTGCTGACCACGCGGCTGATGACCTCCGAGCTCACGCTGCGCGCAACCCAGTCGACCATGCTGCATACCGGCGCGATGGGCTATGCCCTGGCATCGCCGGCGCAGCGTCGGCTGCGCGAGGGCTATTTCGTTGCGATCGTGACGCCGGCCATCAAGCATCTGCGCAAGGAGATCGATCGGCTGATGAGCGCGGGGACGCGTTGACAGCCGGGCCGCCGCCGCAGGGGGCGCGCAGCGCTGCGGCGCTGCGGCGCTGGTTGTGCGAAGCCTGCGGACTGGTCTATGACGAGGCAGTGGGCGACGCCGACAGCGGAATCGCCCCCGGCACTCGCTTCGAAGACATTCCTGATGACTGGCGATGCCCGATCTGCGGCGTCGGCAAGGCCGATTTTCGGCCGATCGAGCCCGCGCCTGCGGGCGCGGCACGAACCGCGGCTGCGTCAGGGGCGTCAGTCGCCGGCATGCTCGCCGCGCAGTCCCGCGAGGCGGTCGTGATCGTGGGTGCCGGTGCGGCCGGCTGGGGCGCGACCCGAGCATTGCGCGACGCCGGCTACCGTGGTCCCCTGACGCTGGCCACCGCCTGCGACGGCACGGTCTATTCCAAGCCTGCGCTGTCGGTGGCGCTCGGTCGCGACATGACTGTCGAGCGACTTGGCGAGCAGTCGGGCGCGGCCCTGGCAGCCGAACTCGATGTGCGTCTGCTCGAGCGCGCCTGGGCGGTCGATCTCGACCGTACGCATCGACGCCTGCTCACCACGCGTGGCAGTGTTCGTTACCGGCATCTGATACTGGCGACTGGTGCACGGGCCCGCCGTCCCGACTTGCAGGGCCCGGCCGCCTCGCGAGTGCTAGCGGTCAATGACCTGGCCGCCTACGCGACGCTGCGTGCAGCCTTCGCTGCCGCATCGCTGGCTGCCGCCGCAGTCGGACGCAAGCCCAGGCTGCTGATCGTCGGTGCCGGTCTGGTCGGCTGTGAATTCGCCAATGATTTCGCCTGTGCCGGCGCGCAGGTCACCCTGCTCGAAGCGCTCGACTTGCCGCTGGGCGCGCGCCTCGACCCCCCTGCTGCCACTCGTCTGCGCGATGCCCTGACCGCCCGCGGCGTGAGTTTCGAGGGCGGTGTCGCGCTCGGCGCGTTTGCCTTGCCCGATTCGGCCGCAAGTTTGGCTGGTGGTTTGGTCGGAGCTTCGGTCGGAACTTCGGGTCCGATGCACGCCGATCCTGATCGGCGACTCGTTCTAGAGTGGTCGAATTCGGCCGGCCACCAGCGCCGTGCCGACTTCGATCTCGCCCTGGTCGCCGCCGGTGTCGAGCCCGAGATCCGACTGGCCAGGCGTGCCGGTCTGACGGTGGTGCGCGGCATCGTGGTCGATGCGCACAGCCTGTGCACCAGCGATGAATCGGTGTTTGCCCTTGGCGACTGTGCCGAGGTGCAGGGCCAACTCGGATCCACCATCGAGCCGATTCTGCGGCAGGCGCGAACCATTGCCGGACAGATTGTCGGCACGCCGGTGCCCTATGACGCGTGCCCCCCGGTCTGGATTGTCAAGATTCCGGGACTGCCGCTGACCATCCGGTCTGCCCCAGCGACGGCTGAACAGTTGTAAGCCCCAGGCGCCGTATCGTTCCCGAGCGAGGCACGCACCGTGTGCGTGACGCACGCGTATGGGCGTGGTGTGCCCGATCTGTGGGAAATCCTGCGCAGCGATGTGCTGTCGCGACGCAAATTGGTGCGCGCCGCCTGAGACCACCGTTCGACATCGACCGCTCGCAGTGTGAGCACTCTGTGAACAATGGCCGATGACAAGGCAAAACCGCCGTGTGCTGACCGATTTGGTTCGGTGGCACGGCGCTTGCATTGAGATTGGGCAACTACCCTCGGGATCTTCACCATGTCCAATATTTACCAGCCATACGACGCCTATCGCCGACTGGGTTCGGCCTGCAGTCTGTGCGGCCGCGCGCATGAAGCTGATCGCCCTGATCTGCGTGCCGGGGTGAGATCGACCGAAGCGGCTGATGGCGCCGCTATCAATGCCGAACGCCTGTCCGATGACTTCGTCGAAGCAGCGCTGGTCAAGGCGCTGTTCCCGCAAGACGGCTTGCGCCGTCGCTTCTTGCAGGCTGTGGGCGTCAACACCGCCCGTGCCGCGATCGCCTCGGTGCTGCCGATCGGCGCCATGCAGGCCATCGCGCAGGACAAACCCGGTTCGCTCGAAAAGCGCGAACTCAAGATCGGCTTCATCCCGATCACCTGCGCCACGCCGCTGATCATGGCCGACCCGCTGGGCTTCTATAAACGTCAGGGCCTGAGCGTTACCCTGAACAAGACCGCAGGCTGGGCGCTGGTACGCGACCGCATGATCAACAAGGAGTACGACGCTTCGCATTTCCTGTCACCGATGCCGGTGGCGATCTCGATGGGCCTGGGGTCGGTGGCCGCGCCGATGCGCGTGGCGACCATCCAGAACATCAATGGTCAGGCGATCACGCTCAGCATCAGGCACAAGAACAAGCGCGATCCCAAACAGTGGAAGGGCTTCAAGTTTGCGATTCCCTTCGAATACTCGATGCACAATTTTCTGTTGCGCTACTACCTTGCTGAGGCCGGACTCGACCCCGACAAGGATGTGCAACTGCGTGTCACGCCGCCAGCCGAGATGGTGGCCAATCTGCGCGCCGGCAACATCGACGGCTTCCTTGGCCCGGACCCCTTCAACCAGCGCGCAGTGTTTGACGAGGTGGGCTTCATCCACCTGCTGTCGCGCGAGATCTGGGATGGCCATCCCTGCTGTGCCTTCGGCATGTCCGAAGGCTTCATCCAGCAGAACCCCAATACCTTCGCGGCGCTTTACCGTTCGGTGCTCGAATCGGCCGCCATGGCGCGCGATCCCAAGAATCGGCCGCTGATCGCAAAGGTCATTTCCCCGGCGGCCTATCTCAATCAGCCGGAGACCATTGTCGAGCAGGTGCTGACCGGCCGCTTTGCAGATGGCCTGGGCGGTGTGCGCAACGAACCGGCACGAGCCGATTTCGATCCGGTGCCCTGGTATTCGATGGCGGTCTGGATGCTGACTCAGATGAAGCGCTGGGGCTATGTCAAGGGAGATGTCGCCTACAAGGACATCGCACAGCAGGTCTTCCTGCTGACCGACGCCCGCAAATACATGAAGGAGCTCGACCAGAAAGCGCCCGACAACGGCTACAGGAAGTTCAAGGTGATGGGCAAGGAGTTCGACGCCGCGCAACCCGAAAAGTACATCGACAGTTTCGCGATTCGTCGCACTTGATTCGTCGTCACTGAGCCGCCACACGCCATGAATCGATCAATGAGCCTCGGGTTGAGGTCTACGTTGCTGTCGCTGCTGCTACTTGCGCTGCTGCTCGGCATCTATCACCTCGCGACAGTCCCTTCGGGTGCGTCGGTTGCGGGCGGTGGTGCCAATGACGAGTACGCCAGGTTGATGGGCAAGTCCGCCGGCGCGACCAAGTCCGATGGCATGCCAACGCTGGCGCAGATGGGCGAGGCGGCGCTCAAGCATCTGTCGGCGCCGTTTTACGACAACGGTCCCAACGACAAAGGCATCGGCATTCAGGTGGCTCACTCGCTCGGGCGGGTTGGGCTGGGCTTTTTTCTGGCCGCCGTGGTGGCCATTCCGCTGGGATTTCTGATCGGCATGTCGCCGCTTCTGCATGGCGCGCTCAATCCCTTCATCCAGGTCCTCAAGCCGATCTCGCCGCTCGCCTGGATGCCGATTGCGCTCTACACCATCAAGGATTCGTCAGCCTCCGGCATCTTCGTGATCTTCATCTGTTCGATCTGGCCGATGCTCATCAATACCGCCTTCGGCGTGGCCTCGGTGCGGCGCGACTGGCTCAATGTCGCCCGCACTCTCGAGGTCGGTCCGGTGCGCCGCGCCTTCGAGGTCATCCTGCCGGCGGCGGCGCCCACCATCCTCACCGGCATGCGCATCTCGATGGGAATTGCCTGGCTGGTGATCGTGGCCGCCGAGATGCTCGTGGGCGGCACCGGTATCGGCTATTTCGTCTGGAATGAATGGAACAATCTGTCGATCACCAACGTGTTGTTTGCCATTCTGCTGATCGGTGTGGTCGGCATGCTGCTTGATCTGGTCTTTGCCCGATTGCAGCACATTGTGACCTGGCGCGAATGAGCGGCGCCGAACACATCCTGCAGGTGCAGGGGCTGTCCAAACGCTACCCGTCGAGCTCAGGCTCGCCGGCCGTGCCGGTCTTCGAGAACGTCGATTTCACGATCGCACGCGGCGAGTTCGTCTGCATCATCGGCCACTCGGGTTGCGGCAAGACCACCATCCTCAATGTGCTTGCCGGGCTTGAGTCGGCCTCATCCGGCTTCGTCTTCATGGACGGGCGCGAGGTCAAGGGCCCGGGGCTCGAGCGAGGCGTGGTCTTCCAGGGGCATGCGCTCATGCCATGGATGACGGTGCTCGGTAATGTGGCCTTCGCGGTCCGATCGCGATGGCCCGACTGGAGCAAGGCCAAGGTTGAAGCGCATTGCCGACGTTTCATCGAGCTGGTCGGCCTGGCCGGTGCCGAGAACAAGAAACCGGCGGAGTTGTCGGGCGGCATGAAGCAGCGTGTCGGCATCGCGCGCGCCTTCTCGATTGAGCCGAAGATGCTGCTGCTCGATGAGCCCTTCGGTGCCCTCGATGCGCTCACTCGCGGCGTGATCCAGGACGAGTTGGTGCGGATCTGTGCGGCCACGAATCAGTCGGTGTTCATGATCACCCACGATGTCGACGAAGCGATCCTGCTGGCCGACCGCATCCTGCTGATGAGCAATGGCCCGCGCGCGCGTATTGCCGAGATCGTGCGAAACACCCTGCCGCGCGATCGAACGCGTCTGACCATCCATCACGATCCGCAGTTCTACCGGATCCGCAATCATCTGGTCGATTTTCTGGTGCACCGCTCCAAGCTCATCCAGCAGGGCGGTGCTGACCCGTCGTCGGCCGCGGCCAGTGGCCCGATCGAGGTCTCGCCCGGACTCCTGTCCGATGGTGCGGTCGATGTTCCGGCCGACTCGCGTACGGCCAATGACCTTGCGCTGGATACACCAAGCCATCACCCTCTTTCCGCCAATTCCTAGCCTGGAGATCCGATCGAAATGGACCGCAACGATGTCACCCGAAAAATTGTCGAGACCAAGGTCAGCAAACGTATCAAGTGGGCCGATGTAGCGACCCGCGTCGGTCACAGCAAGGAATGGGTAACCGCCGCCTGCCTCGGGCAGATGACGCTCGATGAGAAGCAGGCCGCTGTGATCGGCGACATCTTCGGGCTCAACGAAGACGAGATGGCCTGGTTGCAGGTGGTGCCTTACAAGGGCTCGCTGCCGACCGCCGTGCCCACCGATCCGCTGATCTATCGCTGGTACGAGATCGTCAGTGTCTACGGGACGACGATCAAGGAGCTGATTCATGAAGAATTCGGTGACGGCATCATGAGCGCCATCGACTTCTCGATGGATATCACCCGCGAACCCGACCCCAAGGGAGATCGCGTGCATGTCGTGCTGAGCGGCAAGTTCCTGCCCTACAAGACCTACTGATCACCCCTGGCGGCGGACCTGTCGAGCGCGCTTGCCGGGCGGCGGCCGGCGGCTTGTACAGGTCTGCGCGGCATGCAATCGGATCGTCAGGATCTGGGGGATCACCTCCTCCCGGAATTGCCCGAGAATACCGGCGCCGATCCTGAGTCCTTTTTGCGAGCCCGCCCGATGACAACCGTGCTGCTGATCAATCCCAACACCTCCGCGGGGTTGACCGATCTGATGTCGTCGCTGGTTGCGCCGCTGCTCGATGCGCCTCTCGAACTTGTGGCGGTTACTGCCCGGTTCGGTGCGTCCTATATTTCGAGCGAAGCCTCCTATGCGATTGCGGCCCATGCCCTGCTCGATGCCTGGGCAGCCCATCGGGCGGCGGGCGGGCGCTGCGATGCGGTCCTGGTCGGATGCTTCGGCGATCCCGGGGTTGCTGCGCTGCGCGAGATCGCCGGTGTGCCGGTGATCGGACTGGCCGAGGCATCGCTGCGCGAAGCTGCCCGCTACGGGCGTCACGCGATCGTGACCGGTGGTCTGGCCTGGCGCCCGATGCTGCAGCGCTTTGCCGCCGCGCAGGGTCTCGATCGCGACCTGGCTGGTGTGCATGTGCTCGAGCGCAGCGGTGCCGAATTGATGGCCGATCCGCAAGCCGCCGAGCGTGATCTGCTGGCTGCGCTGCGCGAGGCGGCCACCGATGGCGTCGGCGCGCTGGTGCTGGGTGGTGCGGCGCTCGGTGGCATTGCCGCCCGCCTGGGCTCGCGCCTGCCGGTGCCGGTCATCGACAGCGTGCAGGCGGGTGCTCGCGCGGTGAATCAGGCGCTTCGCGCGTCGGGTGCTCTGAACGCTGAACTCACCCCGTCGGCCAAGGCTGATGCTGCCGCCTGGAGCGGTTTATCGGACGAACTGCTCGCTGCCCTCACTCGTGGCGTCGACCCTTCTGCCACTGCACATCCGTCCCGCCCTCGTGGCGGTTGAGGACGCGCGCCAGCACGAAGAGCAGGTCCGAGAGCCGGTTCACATACTGGCGGCAGGCAGGCCGGATCGCCTCTTCGCCGCCGAGTGACACGATCGCGCGTTCGGCGCGTCGGCAGACGGTTCGCGCGATATGCGCGATGGCGGCCGACCGTGAGCCGCCTGGCAGGATGAATTCCTGAAGCCGGGGCAGCGTCGCGTTATAGCGCAGCAGCAGGGCATCGAGCCGTGCCACTTGCGACTCAGCCAGATTTTCGAAGCCCGGGATGCACAACTCGCCGCCGAGGTCGAAGAGGTCGTGCTGGATGTCGAGCAGCGCTTCCCGGATGTCATCGGGCAGCGGTTCGGTGAGCAGCAGGCCGATCGTCGAATTGAGCTCGTCGACATCGCCCATGGCCGCCACCCGCAGGCTGTCCTTGCGCGTGCGACTGCCGTCGCCCAGTCCGGTGGTACCGTCGTCGCCGGTTCGGGTGGCGATCTGAGTCAGGCGATGGCCCATGGTGGTTGCTCGATGGTGTGCGCGAAGGCGAAGCGCCTATTTTAGGCGTTTGGCGAAGGCCTTACTTCGGAAACACCTTTCGCTCGCTGGCCGGCGGCAGCAGGCCGGTGCCGAAGATCCGCTCGGCCGGGATCCTGACCGTCAGTCCGAAGGCATCCTTGACCTGCAGCGCCATCAGCGTCAGTCGTGCCGGATCAACCTCTCCGAAGCCTTCGGCGCGCGCATCGGCCGACAGTACCGAGCCGTTCAGGGTCAGTTTCAGGCGTTTGGTCTCGCGCGCCAGATCGATGCCGGCATCGTAGTCGCGCAGCGTCGCCACGGCGGCCTGCGGGTCGGCGACCACCGCCTTGACGCCGCGGGTGAAGGCTCGCAGGAAGGCTTTGACTTGGTCCGGGTGCTGCCTGAGGAAGGCTTCGGACACGATGATGGCGCTGCCGTAGAGCGTCACGCCAAATTTCGAATAGGGCATCACGACGATGTCTTCATCCTTCACGCCGCTGGCATTGAGATCGAAGAGCGAGGTGAAGTAAAAGCCGGTGATCGCATCGACTTCTCCGCGGGCGAGCATGGACTCGCGCGCCCCGGGTGCCATCGAGACCCACTTGATTCGGGCAGGATCGATCCCGTTGGATTTCGCAAAGATCGGGAAGGTCTTGCGGCCGGCATCGAATGCCGGGGCGCCCAGGGTCTTGCCCGCCAGATCCGCCGGGCGCTTGATGCCCGACTTTTTCAGAGCCATCACCGCTGACGGTGTGTTGTTGTAGACCATCATCACCGCGACCGGCTTGCCCGGCAGGTCGGGATTCGTGCCCCAGAAGGCCATCAGCGACGCCAGATCGGCAAAGCCCATGTCGTAGTCGCCCCTGGCCACGCGCGCTATCGTGCCGCCCGAGCCGTCACCGGCATCGATGCTCACTGCGAGGCCCTCATCGCGAAACCATCCGCGGGCGTTGGGCAGGGTAAAGAGTGCGGCTGGCCCCTCGAAGCGCCAGTCGAGCTGAAAGCGGATCGGCGTGTCGCGGGCTTGAGCCGACGCTGCGCTCGCGAACAGGGCCAGACCCAGCGCGAGCCGAAAGCCCTGCCAAATCACTGACATCGTTCGAATCATGGTCAGTCCCTCAGGGGGGCGGCGCTGTGCGCACCGAGCCGCGGTGCAGCGCTGCGGATGGCAGGTCTCATCGGATATCTCGCTTCGTTGGGATCGCCGATTATCCGCAGTCCTTTCCTGCTTGTCCTTGTCGACCGAGCCGACGGCCTGCTGCGCTACACTTTGTGGATTGGCCAATGGCTTTGCCGCAACCGATGACAGCTTATCCGCGCGACTTGATCGGCTACGGCCGCAACCCCCCGAATGCCCGCTGGCCGGGTAATGCCCGCGTGGCGGTGCAGTTCGTCCTCAACTATGAAGAGGGCGGCGAAAACAGCGTGCTCCATGGCGATCCGGGCTCCGAGCAGTTTCTGTCCGAGATCATCGGTGCCCCCGCCTATCCCGACCGCCATCTCTCGATGGAGTCGATCTACGAATACGGTTCGCGTGCCGGCGTCTGGCGCATCCTGCGCGAGTTCGAGCGCCGCGGCCTGCCGCTGACGGTCTTCGGCATTTCGATGGCGCTCGAGCGCCATCCCGATCTCACCCGCGCCTTCGTCGAACTCGGCCATGAGATCGCCTGCCACGGCTGGCGCTGGATCCACTATCAGTCGATGGATGAAGCCACCGAGCGCGAGCACATGCGTATCGGCATGGGCATCATCGAGCGGCTCACCGGCGAGCGGCCTCTGGGCTGGTACACCGGGCGCGACAGCCCGAATACCCGGCGTCTGGTGGCCGACGATGGTGGCTTTCTCTACGACTCCGATTACTACGGAGACGATCTGCCCTTCTGGACCCGGGTTACCCGCACCGACGGCGTCGAGGTCGATCACCTGATCGTGCCCTACACCCTCGATGCCAACGACATGCGCTTTGCCACGTCGCAGGGCTTCAATACCGGTGAACAGTTCCTGCAATACCTCACCGATACCTTCGATGTGCTCTATGCCGAAGGCGACGACACCCCCCGCATGATGTCGGTCGGCATGCATTGCCGCTTGCTCGGGCGCCCCGGTCGCTTTCGGGCGTTGCAGCGTTTCCTGGATCATCTGCAGCGCCACGATCGGGTCTGGATCTGCCGGCGGGTCGATATCGCCCGCCACTGGATCGCCCACCATCCGGCGCCCGTCCGGTGAGCGCCCGATGAGCGCTACAGCCTGTCGCTTCGGCGAATCGATCCTGGCGCGTGCCGAGTTGCTCGCCGCGATCACCCAAGACGCACCACGCCTGACCCGCGCCTACCTCACGCCCGAGCATCGGCGCGCAGGTGATCTGATCGCAGGCTGGATGCGCGAGGCCGGCATGTCGGTGAAGTGGGATGCGCTTGGCAATGTGGTGGGCCGCTATGAGGGCGCTGTCGCCGATGCGCCGGTGCTGATGACCGGCTCGCATCTCGACACCGTGCGCAACGCCGGTCGCTATGACGGGCTGTTCGGCATCCTCTCGCCGATCGCGTGCGTGGCCGATCTGCATCGGCGTGGTGTCAGACTGCCGGTGGCAATCGAGGTGGTGGCCTTCGGCGACGAGGAAGGCGTGCGTTTCGGCGTCACGCTGATCGGCAGCAAGGCGATGGCGGGTGCTTTCAATCCGGCGTGGCTTGAGGCCACCGATGCCGGCGGCCTCTCGATGCGTGATGCGCTGCGCGGGTTCGGCGGCGACCCGGATGCGGTGTCAAGCGTCGATCGACGTGGCAAGGGCGTGGTCGCGTTCATCGAGTCGCATATCGAACAGGGGCCGGTGCTGCTCAATGCCGGCCTGTCGCTTGGCGTGGTCACCGCGATTGCGGGTGCAAGCCGTATCCGCTGCGTCGTGACTGGCCTTGCCGGACACGCCGGCACCGTTCCGATGTCGGCAAGACAGGACGCGCTCGCCGCCGCAAGCGAAATGGTGCTGGCGCTTGAGCGACACTGCACCGTGCAGCCCGGGCTGGTCGGTACCGTCGGCCGGATGACGGTGCTGCCGGGTGCGGTCAACGTGATCCCGCAGGATGTCGAGTTCACGGTCGATCTGCGCTCAGGCGTCGATGCCACCCGCCACGCCGCGCTCGAGGCCTTGCGCGTCGAGTTCGCGGCCATTGCCACGCGGCGTCGGGTCGAACTGGCCTTCGAGCCCTTTTTCGAGCTGACTGCCTCACCTTGTGACGATCGGCTGCAGCAGCAGTTTGCCAACGCGATCGCCGCCCAGGGGCTGCCGGTGCGGCATCTGCCTTCCGGCGCTGGCCACGACGCCATGTCGTTTCCGGCGGTCTGCCCGATTGCCATGCTCTTCGTACGCTGTGGCAACGGTGGCATCAGTCATCACCCCGACGAGACGATGACCCTCGAAGATGCCGATGTCGCGACCGAGGTACTGCTGCGTTTTATCGAGAACTTTGCGGCCTGAGTGCCTGCGCAGTGCCTGGGCTCATTCCTTCGTGTCGGAGGCAACGCCGGCCGCTGCCGGGACCCTGCTGCGGACCCAGCCGGTGGCCAGGTCATAGGCATGGCCGAGTTGCATGACCGCCTGGTCGGCCTGCGGCCGACCGATCAGTTGCAGTCCCATCGGCAGGCCGCGCGCATCGAAGCCCGCCGGCACACTCAGCGCCGGCAGTCCGGCCAGCGTCACGCCGGCCACGACTTCCATCCAGCGGTGGTAGGAGTCCATCGCTCGTCCGTCGAGCTCGCCCGGCCAGCGCTGTGTGAGGTCGAAGGGGAAGCACTGGGCGGTCGGAAGGGCCAGAAAGTCGTAGCGTTCGAAGAGCGCCAGCACCCGCTGATACCAGGCGGTGCGCACCACGGTTGCCCGCTGAACTTCGCTCGTGCTCATCGCCTGCCCCTGCTCGAATTCCCATTGCGTCTCGGGTTTGACCTGCGCCCACCGTGCGGGATCGGCATGGATCGGCTCGAATCGTCCGACGTTCGACAGAGACCGCAGCGCGCAGAAGCTTCGCCACAGCGACTCGGCATCAAAGCCCAGCGGGGTCGCTTCGACATGGCAGCCCAGTCCACTGAAGTCCTGCAAGGCGCGCTCGCAAAGCGCGAGGACGCCCGGCTCCATCGCCAGATGCCCGTCGTAGTCGCCGAGCCAGCCGATCTTCACCGTACGCCAGTGATCGGCCTCGCAGGTGAGGCTGTCGGGGCCGATGCCTGCATCCTTGGGCAGCGACAAGGGCTGACGCGGATCAGCGCCCGCCTGCGTGGCCAGCAGTGCGGCGAGATCGGGGATGTTTCGCGCCATCGGGCCTTCGGTCGAGAGCTGTGCAAAAAACACATCATCGGCCGGCCACTTCGGCACGCGCCCGCGCGACGGACGCATCCCGAAGACATTGCCCCAGCCGGCCGGGTTGCGAAGCGAGCCGCCGAAGTCGCTGCCATCGGCCACCGGCAGCATGCGCAGGGCCAGGCCGACCGCCGCACCACCGCTCGAGCCGCCGCAGGTGCGGCTCGGATCATAGGCATTCGGCGTGACACCGAACACCGGATTGAAGGTGTGCGATCCCATGCCCCACTCGGGCACGTTGGTCTTGCCGATGATGATCGCGCCTGCCGCCTTGATGCGCGAGACCATCAGCGAATCGGCAGCCGGGACATGGTTGCGAAAGAGCGGCGAGCCCCAGGTGGTGACAATGCCTGCGGTCTGCTCGAGGTCTTTGACTGCATGCGGAAAACCATGCATCCAGCCGAGTGACTCGCCTCGGGCGAGCAGCGTGTCGCTGGCGTCGGCCTGGGCCAGCAGATCGGCCTCGTCGCGCATCGACACAATGGCATTGGCTTGCGGATTGAGCCTTGCGATGCGACCGAGAAACGCCTGCATCACCTCGCGGCAGGAGGCGTCGCGTCGATGAATCGTGGCCGACAGTTCGAGGGCATCGAGCTGGCACAGGTCGCTGGAGGGGAGCGGTTTGGTCGTCATGGTCAGGCTAGCTCGAAGACCACGTCCTGAGCGCCTTCCCAGAGCACCTTGACACCCATGGCCCGCAGATTCTCGCGACCTTCGGTGATCGTCAGGAAGTGGTTGCCGGCCAGCTGGCCCATCTTCGAGGCAAAGCAGCACGAGCCATAGGCCAGGATGATCTCTGTCTCGCTGAAGCCGCCCGGATAAAACAGGATGTCGCCGACCGACGGGTGGCTGGTGTGGTTTTCGAAGCCCACGCCGAGTTCGAAGTCGCCAAGCGGCACCCAGACGCCTTCGCCACTCCAGCGCACATGAATCATCTTCTGCCGGTAGGGCAAAAGCGCCAGGAAGGCGGCCACGGTTTTTGGGGCGTCGGGGTTGGTTTCGGCGATGAAAGTGTGGCCTGCAGCAGTGATCTTGATCCGGGGCATGATGGGCTCAGACAGGGTCGGTAAACGCCAATTGTCGTCGAAGATCGCCAGAAGTTGGTGGTAAGCCGTGCTGAGGCACGATAATCAGCGGTCCGATCCGATCGGCTCTCCTGTGATGACCCCCAACCCGAATCGCGCAACGGCCACCCTTGTTTTCGTGCATGGCGCCTGTTTCGGGCCCTGGATCTGGGCCGAGCACCTGGTGCCGCATTTCGAGGCACTCGGTCTGCGCTGCTTTGCCCCCGACCTTCACCAGGCCTGGCCGCACGCGCAGTGGTCGGCATCGATCGCGCGATTTCCGATCGCACGCTACACCGATCGCCTGCACGGCATGCTGGAACAACTCAGCGGCCCGAAGATCCTGGTCGGCCATGCGATGGGCGCGCGCATCGTCGAAGGGCTGATCGAGCGCGGTGCTCGCGATGGCGCGGTGCTGATTGCGCCGACGCCGCCCGAGGGCCTTGAGGGCGCGATGCGCGATCTGCTCATGCGTTTCCCGTCGTCGCTGTCGCGCATGGTCATCGCACGCCGCCCGCGGCTGATGTTCGGCGATCCTGTGCGAGCCGATCCCGAAAGCCTGTTGCAGCGGCTGCTGTCGCAAGGGGATGACCGGCATTCGCGCGAGCTCGCCGACCTGCTGGCTGCCCGCCTGCGCGATGAGTCCTTTGCAGCCTGTCGCGACTGGCTGCGCCCGTCGTCGATGTCGGCTGTCCTGCAGACCATGCCGGTGCTGGCCATCGGTGGCCGGGAGGATCCCCTGGTCACCCCCGCGCTCCTGCGTCATGCCGCGGCGCAGTGGGGTGCTGCGGCCCATGTCGTGCCCCATGCCGGGCATCTGCCGATGCTTGGTGCGGGCGCGATGACGGTGACCCGGCATATCGAGCGCTGGCTCTTCGACTAACCGCGCCGTGCGGGCATTAGTGACCGCGGGTATCATCGAGCGCGACCGGCCGAGTCATCGGCCATCACCGTCAATCATCGCCAGCCGGCAGCCCCGCCAGGCTCGTGTCCCAGAGGCCACCATGAATCATCCCTATGCCCTGTCCGCGTCCCTGAAACGTCCGTTGCCCGAGGCGCTGGCCGCGCGGCTGCGAAGCCATTTTGGCGACCGCTTCAGCACGGCTGCGGC
>CANKWX010000065.1 GCA_947487165.1 Burkholderiales bacterium | reverse complement strand
GCTGAAAGATGAAGTGCACGATGCCGTCAAAGCCGCCGTGCATCGTCAGCCAGCGCGCGCCGGCCAGCAGCATCGCGGTGTGTCCGTCGTGACCGCAGGCATGCATGCGGCCTTCGTGCTGGGAGGCATGATCGAAGGTGTTCTGTTCCTGAAGGGGCAGGGCGTCCATGTCGGCGCGCAGCCCGACCGACCGGGTGGAGGTGCCGCGGCGCAGGGTGCCCACGACGCCGGTGCCGCCCACGCCGGTGGTGACCTCGATGCCCCAGGCAGCGAGTTTGGCTGCGACCAGGGCGGCGGTGCGGTGTTCCTGATAGCAGAGCTCGGGATGCGCGTGGATGTCGCGTCGGATCGCCTGAATTTCCGACTGCAGATCGAGAATTCCTTCTGCCAGCATCATGGTTGGATTGCTCCGATTCAAAGGCCTTAGCTTAACATCCGAGTCTGGCCCTTTAACCCTGTTTGCGACGGCTCTCATGCACTCCGAAAACAACGACTCGACCGACGATGTGATCGTTCGCGGCGCCTGCCCGCATGATTGTCCCGACACCTGCGCGCTGCAGATCACCGTGCGCCAGGGCAGGGCGATCAAGGTGGTCGGCGACCCCGACCATCCGCCCACCCACGGGGCGCTTTGCACCAAGGTCTCGCGTTACCTCGAAAGAACCTACTCCCCCGATCGGCTCACCGTGCCGCTGCGCCGGGTTGGCCCGAAAGGCTCGGGGCAGTTCGAGCCGGCCACCTGGGACGAAGCGCTCGGGGCGATCGCCGACCGTCTGACCGAAGTCGCCGCTCGCGACCCTGAGCGAATCCTGCCTTACAGCTACGCCGGCACGATGGGCATGGTGCAGGGCGAAGGGATGGCGATGCGATTCTTTCACCGGCTCGGGGCCTCGTTGCTCGACCGGACGATCTGTTCGTCGGCGGGCAAGGAAGGGCTGGCGTACACCTTGGGCGGGTCGGTCGGAATGGATGTCGAACAGTTTGCCAATGCAGGGCTGATCCTGATCTGGGGCTCCAACCCGATCACTTCGAGCGTCCATTTCTGGAGTCTGGCTCAGGAGGCGCGCCGACGCGGCGCCCGCCTGATTGCGATCGACCCCTACCGCACTGCCACCGCCGAGCGCTGCGACCAGCACATTGCGCTGCTGCCCGGCAGCGATGGGGCGCTGGCGCTCGGCATCATCCAGCAGCTGATCGAACAGGATCTGGTCGATCACGATTGGGTCGCCCGCCACACCCTCGGATTCGATGAACTCGCGGCTCGCGCCGCCGCCTGGACGCCCGATCGCGTGGCGCGCACCTGCGGCCTGACCGAGGCCGAGGTGATCGGGCTGGCGCGCGACTACGGCAGCATCACGCCGGCGGCGATCCGGCTCAATTACGGCATGCAGCGCACCCGCGGCGGCGGCAACGCGGCCCGGCTGGTGGCCGGCCTGCCGGCGCTCATCGGTGCCTGGCGGCATGTGGCCGGCGGCATGCTGCTGTCGTCGGGCGGCCATTTCGGTGTCGACAACCAGGCCTGGGTGCGCCCCGATCTGCTTGCCGGGCGCCGTCCGCGCACGATCAACATGTCGACCATCGGCGATGCGCTGGCCCAGGCCGATCCGCCGATCGAGGCCATGATCGTCTACAACGCCAATCCGGTCGCGGTTGCGCCCGACAGCGAAAAAGTCATCGCCGGCTTCAAGCGCGAGGATCTCTTTACCGTCGTGATCGAGCAGTTCATGACCGATACCGCCGACTATGCCGACTGGGTGCTGCCGGCCACGACGCAGCTCGAGCACTACGATCTGCATAAGACCTACGGCCATCGCTGGTGGGTGGCCAATCAGCCGGCGATTGCGCCGCTGGGCCAGGCGCTGCCGAATTCGGAAGTCTTCCGGCGTCTGGCGGTCCGCATGGGTTTTCAGGACGCCTGCCTGCAGGATTCGGATGAGGCGGTGGCGGCCAGTGCGCTGGCGCTCAATGACCCGCGACTGCCTGCGGCGCTTGCAAAGGCCGCCGCCGAGCATGGCGGCGCAGGG
Source organism: Burkholderiales bacterium (assembly GCA_947487165.1). Taxonomy (GTDB): domain Bacteria; phylum Pseudomonadota; class Gammaproteobacteria; order Burkholderiales; family Burkholderiaceae_E; genus UBA4615. Next base: position 16,089 of record CANKWX010000065.1, on the reverse strand, counting down.
CCGAAGGCAGCGCGCGCGGCCCTGGATGTGCTCGGTGAGCTCGGCTACGCCAAGGTGCAGGAGGCTGATGCGCCGTTTGCCGACGGGGGATTTCCGTCGCCCTCGGGCAAGGTTGAATTCGTCTCGGCGCGCCTGGCCGCGATGGGCCTTGACCCTTTGCCCGATTACCTGCCGCCTTACGAGTCGGCCCAGTCTGCGCCCGAGCTTGCGGCACGATTCCCGCTTGCGATGATTTCGCCACCGGCGCGCCATTTCCTGAACTCGACCTTCGTCAATGTCGACAGTCTGCGGGCCGCCGAGCGCGAACCGGGGGTCGATCTGCATCCTGACGATGCGGCCGCGCGGGGTCTGGTCGATGGCGCAATGGTGCGGGTTTTCAATGATCGAGGCTCGTTTCTCGCACGCTGCAAGGTCAGCGACCGGACCCGGCCGGGAGTGGCCGCCGCCTGGGGTATCTGGTGGCACAAGCGCACCCAGGGCGGACGCAACGTCAATGCGGTCACCGCTCAGGCGCTGAGTGACCTCGGGCGGGCGCCGACTTTCTACGATTGTCTGGTCGAGGTGGCTCCGGCATGAAGCGGCACCTGCGCAGCACCCGTGGTGGCCTGAGGCTGGCCGCCGCGGCCGGGCTGTTGCTGCTGGCGCAGGCGATCGGCGGCTGCTCGAGCCTGCAGGACGGGCCGGGCTACTACCTGCAATCGATGTTCGGCCATCTCGACTTGATCAGCCGGGCCAAACCGGTCGCCACCGTGATTGCCGATGACTCGACCGATCCGGCTTTGCGCAAGCGCCTTGAGCAGGCACGCGCGATGCGCGCCTTTGCAAGCAAGTCGCTGGGGCTTCCGGATAACGCCAGTTACACCACTTATGCCGATCTGCAGCGGCCTTATGCGCTCTGGAATGTGTTTGCCGCGCCCGAGCTGTCGTTGAATCTGCAGCAGTGGTGCTTTCCGGTGGCCGGTTGCGTCAGCTACCGCGGCTACTACGACCGCACCGATGCCGAACGTTTCGCCAAGGCGCTCGATCAGCAGCGCCTCGAAGTCAGCGTCGGCGGCGTGCCGGCCTACTCGACGCTCGGCTGGTTCGACGACCCCTTGCTGTCGACATTCGTTCAATACCCCGAGGGCGAACTGGCGCGACTGATCTTCCATGAGCTCGCGCATCAGGTGGTCTATGTGCCGGGCGACACCACGTTCAACGAATCCTTTGCCTCGGCGGTCGAGGAGATCGGCGTCGAGAAATGGTTCGCCCAGCGTAACGATCCGGCGGCTGCACTCGCTTTCCGGCAATACGACGAGCGACGCCGCAAGTTCCTTGCGCTGCTGATCCGGCACAAAACCTCGCTGGCCGAAGTCTATTCCCGGCCGGTGTCGGATGAGGACAAGCGTCTGGGCAAGCAGCTGGTCTTTGAATCCTTGCGCGCCGATTACCAGCAGCTCAAAGACTCCTGGGGCGGCAATACCGCCTACGACCGCTGGTTTGCTCAGCCGGTCAACAATGCCCGGCTGGCCGCGGTGGGGGCCTACAGCGATCTGGTCCCGGCGTTTCGGGTGATGTTCGAGCAGTCGAATGGCGATTTCACGCAGTTCTATGCCAGCGTCCGGCAGCTGGCCGCGCTCGACAAGCCCCTGCGCGATGCCCGCCTCGCCTCGATGGCGCCGCCCGGGCTGATCGCACAGACCGACTCGAACCGGCAAGTCGGGCGACAATAGCGCTGCAGTCGCCGGTCGGCTGGCCGGTGGCGATCATCTCGGGATCTTGATGGCACGGGGTTTGCATCGGCCCGGCTGGACGCTGCGACTGGCGAGTTGCCACAAGCGCTGCGCGTCCGCTGCAGGCCAAAGCAGGCCAAAGCAGGTCATGAGGGAGCTGTACCCGTGTCGATCCATGTTGCCTTGAATCATCTGAGCCGCTACACCTACGACCGGCCGGTCGCACTCGGCCCGCAGGTCATTCGACTGCGGCCGGCGCCGCATTCGCGCAGCCGGGTGCTCTCGTATTCGATGCGCATTACCCCGGCCGAGCACTTCCTCAACTGGCAGCAGGATCCGCAGTCGAACTGGCTCGCCCGGGCGGTGTTCCCCGAGCGGATCACCGAACTCGCCATCGAAGTCGACTTCGTCGCCGAGATGGCGGTCTTCAATCCTTTCGACTTCTTTCTCGAGCCGCATGCCGAGAACTTTCCGTTCAGCTACGACGCGGCCGAGCGCGACGAACTCTCGCCCTATCTGGCGCGCCTGCCGGTCACCCCGCGCGTTGAGCATTGGCTGGGCGAAGTGTCGGGCGAGCCGATGCGAACCGTCGATTTTCTGGTTGGGCTCAATCAGCGCCTGCAAAACGACATCAGTTATCTGATCCGCATGGAGCCGGGTGTGCAAACCCCCGAGCAAACCCTCGAGCTGCGCTCGGGGTCCTGCCGCGATTCGGCCTGGCTGCTGGTGCAACTGCTGCGGGGCCTGGGCCTCGCGGCCCGCTTCGTTTCGGGCTATCTGATCCAGCTGGTGCCCGACGTGAAGTCGCTCGACGGTCCGCAGGGCGCCAGCCACGATTTCACCGATCTGCATGCCTGGTGCGAGGTCTATCTGCCCGGCGCCGGCTGGGTCGGCCTCGATCCGACCTCGGGTCTGATGGCCGGCGAAGGCCATATCCCGGTGGCCTGTACGCCCGATCCGGCCTCGGCCGCCCCGCTGACCGGGCTGGTCGAGCCGGCCGGTTGCGAGTTTGTCCATTCGATGTCGGTCAAGCGGGTGTTTGAGGCCCCGCGGGTCACCAAGCCCTACGACGCGCTGCAGTGGCAGGCGATCGATGCTTTGGGGCGCCAGGTCGATGCCGACCTTACCGCGGGTGACGTGCGCCTGACCCAGGGCGGCGAGCCCACTTTCGTGTCGATCGACGACCGCGACGGCGCCGAGTGGAATACCGAGGCGCTTGGCCCCAGCAAGCGCCGGCTGTCCGCCGAACTGCTGCAGCGGCTGCGCGCCAGTCAGGGCAATCAGGGTCTGCTGCACTACGGTCAGGGCAAGTGGTATCCGGGTGAGCAGCTGCCGCGCTGGTCGCTCAACTGGTTCTGGCGGCGCGACGGCGAGCCGATCGTGGGCGATCTGTCGGTCCTCGCCATCGAGGTCGACGATCATCCGCCATCGTCTTGCGCGGTGTCCGACCCGGTTTCCACCATCGCCCAGGCCCGCGAGCTTGTGCTGGGGGTGGCCACCCGGCTGGGTGTCGATCCGCAGAGAGCCTTCGAGGCCTATGAGGATCCGGTGCATTTCGTTCACCGCGAACAGCAATTGCCGGTCAATGTCGATGTGCTCGATGCCAGGCTTGACGATCCGATGGAGCGCGAGCGCCTGCATCGTGTCTTTGCGCACGGCTTGGGCGAGCCGGTCGGCTGGATTTTGCCGATCCAGCCCGATCCGCGCCCAAGCGTCCCGCGGCCTGCGCCCGGCAGCGTCAAGCAGCCGGTTCAGCTTTGGCAGACCAGCGCCTGGCCTTTGCGCATGAACAGGTGTTTTCTGGCGCCCGGCGATTCGGCGATCGGCTACCGGTTGCCGCTGGCCTCGCTGCCCTGGGTGGCCGAAACCGACTATCCCTGGGTTCACGCGGCTGATCCGAACCAGCCGCAGGCGCCGCTCGCGCCGCATCAGTCCCAGCTTGGTGCGGCCTGGGATCCACGGCAGGCCTCGGTCGCCCAGCCGACCGCGCCGCGTGGCGTCCAGGCGATCGCGCGTCGCACCGAGCCGCCTGCCCGCGTCGTTCAGCAGACCGGGCGCGATGCCGGCGACGGCCAGGGCAGCGCCGCCGGCGGCGCCTATTCGGGCGTTGCCCGGACCGCGCTGTGCATCGAGCCGCGTGATGGCCGCCTCTATGTCTTCATGCCGCCGGCCGCGACCCTCGATCAATACCTGCAACTGGTCGCCGCGGTCGAGTCGGCCGCCAGCGAATCCGGGCTGCAGGTCATATTCGAGGGCTATGAGCCGCCCCGCGATGCCCGCCTCGCGGTGCTGCGCATCACGCCCGACCCCGGCGTGATCGAAGTCAATGTCCATCCGAGCGCGAGCTGGGATGAGCTGGTGAGCCGCACGACCGAGCTCTACCAGGCCGCCCACCTGACCCGGCTGTCCACCGAGAAGTTCATGCTCGATGGCCGCCATGTCGGCACCGGTGGCGGCAACCATGTGGTGCTCGGTGGCGCCACGCCCGCCGACTCACCCTTCCTGCGTCGCCCCGACCTGCTGCCCAGTCTGATCGCCTGGTGGCTGGCGCACCCGTCGCTGTCCTATCTGTTTTCGGGTCTGTTCATCGGCCCGACCAGCCAGGCGCCGCGCATCGATGAGGCCCGGCTCGACTCGGTGCGCGAGCTCGAGATCGCCTTCGGCGAGCTTGCCCGGCTGCAGGCGCAGGGTAGGGATGCCTGCCCGCCCTGGCTGGTCGACCGGCTGCTGCGCAATCTGCTGGTCGATGTCACCGGCAATACCCATCGCGCCGAGTTCTGCATCGACAAGTTCTATTCGCCCGACTCCGCCAGCGGCCGCCTGGGTCTGCTCGAGATGCGCGGCTTCGAGATGCCGCCCCACGCCCAGATGAGCCTGCTTCAGCAGCTGCTGATCCGGGCGCTCATCGCCCGATTCTGGCGTGATCCGCTGGTACCCTCCCGGCTGCCGCGCTGGGGCACGGCGCTGCATGATCGCTTCATGCTGCCGTCGGTCCTGCGCGAAGATTTGCGCGATGTGCTCGACGATCTGCGCGCGGCCGGCTATGACTTCCAGCTCGACTGGTTCGCACCGCACTTCGAGTTCCGCTTCCCCAGGCTTGGCGACTTCGAAGCCGGTGGCGTGCAGGTCGATCTGCGCATGGCGCTCGAACCCTGGCCAGTGATGGGCGAGGAAGGTGCTGCCGGCGGCACGGTGCGCTTCGTCGATTCCTCGATCGAGCGCATCGAGTTGTCGGCCCGCGGTCTGGTTGCCGGGCGCCATGCGCTGGTCGTCAATGGACACACTCTTCCGCTGCAAGCGGTGGGTGCCGAGGGCGCGCAGGTGGGGGCGGTTCGCTATCGCGCCTGGCAGCCGACGTCCTGCCTGCATCCCACCATCGGCGTGCATGCGCCGCTCACGGTCGATCTGGTCGATACCTGGAACGGTCGCTCGATCGGCGGCTGTCAGTACCATGTCTCGCATCCGGGCGGGAGAAGCCATGAAACCTTCCCGGTCAACGACTACGAGGCGCAGGCCCGCCGGATGGCGCGCTTTTTCCGCATGGGCCACACACCGGGGGCCATGAAGGTCGATCCGGCACGCATCGACCCCGAATCGCCCTTCACACTGGACCTGCGTCGTGCGTGATCTTCTCGTCGACTATTCGCGCACGTCGGTGCGCTTCGACGAGATGCTCGATGCCGGCGATCAGCCGCGCCCGCACTGGGCGGCCCTGATCGATCTGCTCGCTCACGCGGAGCCCGAGCGGGTTCGCGAACGAACCGCCAGCATCGAGCGCGAGATCCGCGACAGCGGCCTGACCTACAACATCTACGCCGACCCCGAAGGCCAGTCGCGACCCTGGTCGCTGGACGGTCTGCCGATGATCATCCCGGCCCACGAGTGGGCGCAGATCGAAGCCGGTGTCGCCCAGCGCGCCCGCCTGATGAACGCGCTGCTCGCTGATTTCTACGGCGCGCAGACCCTGCTGGCCGACGGCAGCATTCCGCCCGCACTGGTGCTGGGCCACGGCGCTTTTCAGCGTGCCGCATGCGGCGCCAGGTTGCCGGGCGGCGTGGCGCTCTTTTCGTATGCGGTTGATCTTGCCCGGGCCCCCAACGGCCAGTGGTGGGCGATCGCCGATCGCACCCAGGCGCCCTCGGGTTCGGGCTATTCGGTCGAAAACCGGCTGATCGTCTCGCGCATCTTTCCGCGTCTGTTTCGCGACCTGCACACCCAGCGGATCGCCGGCTTTTTCGCGACGCTGCGTGATTCACTGCAGCGTCTGGCGCCACAGGGCGACGGCGCCCATCTGAGCGTGCTGCTCACCCCGGGTCCCTATAACGAGACCTATTCCGAGCATTCTTTGCTGTCGCGCTATCTCGGCTTTACGCTGGTCGAAGGCCATGACCTGCTGGTGCGCAACGGCAAGGTCTGGCTCAAGACCGTCGACGGACTGCGCCGTGTGCATGCCATCTTGCGGCGTCAGGACGACGATTTTTGCGATCCGCTTGAGCTGCGCTCCGATTCGGCCTTGGGTGTTGCCGGGCTGGTCGATTGCGCACGACGCGGCACGGTCTTCATCGCCAATGCCATCGGTTCGGGTGTGCTCGAGTCGGGCGTCCTGATGGGCTTTTTGCCGGGCTTGTGCGAGCGCCTGCTCGGCGAGCCGCTGCAGATGCCCTCGGTGGCCACCTGGTGGCTCGGCGAACCGGCGGCGTTGGCCGACGCGCTGCCGCGCATGCGCGAACTGGTGTTCAAGCCGGTTGATCGACACGATCCGTCAGCGCCGATTTTCGGTGCCGATCTTGACGCCGCGCAGGCCAATGCGCTGGCCGAGACCCTGCGACGCAACCCGGCCGACTGGTTCGCCCAGGAACTGGTGCAGCTCGCCCAGGCGCCGGTCAATGATCCGGCGCGTCCCGGCCAGTTGGCGGCCCGCTCGGTCGGATTGCGAGTGTTTGCGGTCGCCTCGCGCGACGGCTACAGCGTGATGCCGGGCGGCCTCACCCGGGTCTCGGCCGATCACGACGCCCGCATCATCACCATGCAGCGTGGTGGTGCTTCGAAAGACACCTGGGTGCTGTCGGCCGCGCCGGTCAATGCCTCGCTCACGCTGCTGCACTCGACCATCAATGCGACCGATCTGGTCCGATCCAACTTGATCACCCTGTCGTCGCGGGCAGCCGAAAACCTTTTCTGGTTCGGCCGCTATTCAGAGCGAGCCGAGGATTCGGCCCGTTTGCTGCGCGTGGCACTGCCGCGCCTGCTGGTCGACGACGACGATCGCACCGCGCAGGCGCCGCTGCTGGCCTTTGCCCGGATGCTTGGCCTCATCGGCCAGAGCGGTCAGGGCGGCCAGAGCGATGCCTCCGAATCGACACTGCTCGACGCGGTCTTCGATGCCGAGCGCATCGGTGCGCTGCCGGGCAGCCTGCAGCAGGTCCAGCGCCTGGCCTTCAGTCTGCGCGAGCGCCTGTCAACCGATCACTGGCGCACCATCAATCGCCTGCTGCTTGACCCCGGATTCGACGGTTTTCGCGACCTGCCGCAGGCGATTGCCTTGCTTGACCGCACGGTGAGCGCCCTGGTGACGCTCTCCGGTTTTACGCTCGACGGCATGACCCGCGATACCGGCTGGCGATTCCTGTCGCTTGGTCGGCGCATCGAGCGGCTGCGGGCGGTCTGCGGCGCGCTGTCGACCGCTGTGCGCGAAGGCCGTTCAGCCGGGCTCGACTGGCTGCTCGAGTTCTGCGACTCCACCATCACCTATCGCTCGCGCTACATGGGCCAGCCCGAATGGCTGCCGGTGCTCGACCTGCTGATTCGTGATGACACCAATCCGCGCTCGGTGCTGTTCCAGCTCAAGCGGCTCGATCAGGTTATTGTCCACATCGATCGCGCCATCGGCGGCGTAGCGCTCGATTTTCTGCCTGAGGCACTCGCCAATCTCGGTCGCTATGATGATCCGACCGCGCTTGAGCCCGATGCCGCGCTGGCGGACTGGCTCGACAGTGTTTCAAAAGGCGCCGCGACGCTGTCCGAGCGCCTCTCGATGCGGTTTTTTACGCCGGCGCAGACCACTAACATCGCGACTTTCGCTGCCTGAAGCAGGGCATCCGCCACGGCCAGCCTGCAAAAAGCGACTCCCCGTTCATGAACCATCCACCGCCGTCGCTTCCCTGCCGCACGACCCTCCCAGATCGTGCCGCCGATCAGCGATTGCCGCGCCGGATTCAGGTCGTTCACCAGACCCGCTATCACTACGAACTGGCGGTCGCGCAATCGTGGCAACTGGCGCATCTGCGACCGCGTCATCGTGGCTGCCAACGCTTGCTCAGCCATGCCCTCGAGATCACGCCGCGCCCCGACTGGGTTGATGAGCGCACCGACTATTTCGGCAATCCGGTGACCGCGTTTGCGGTTCACTCGCCGCACGAGGGTCTGGATGTGACTGCCCGATCGCAGCTTGAAGTGGCGCCGGCACCGCCCGATTCTCCCGCGGTGATGCAGCCCTGGCGAGCCGCAGTACTGCCCCCCGATGCCCACACCGCCTGTGAGATTGCGCAGTTTCTCGTGCCGAGTCCGCAGGTGCCGCGCTCGCGGCGCGCGAGCCTGTATGCCGCGCGCAGCTTTCGATCGGACACGCCATTTCTCGTGGCCTTGCAGGACTTCGCCGCACGCATCCATCGCGACTTTGCCTTCGACGCCAGCGCAACCACGGTGACCACGCCGCTGGCCGAGGTCTTCGAGCGACGCCGCGGCGTCTGTCAGGATTTTGCCCAGATCATGATTGCCGGTCTGCGCGGAATCGGCGTGCCGGCCCGCTATGTCTCCGGCTACATCCTGACCAACCCGCCGCCCGGCAAACCGCGACTGATCGGTGCCGATGCCTCGCATGCCTGGGTGTCGGCATGGTGTGCCGGACAGGGCTGGATCGATATCGATCCAACCAATGCCCGACGCGTCGACCAGGACTTCGTGACACTGGGCTGGGGCAGGGATTTCTCGGATGTCACGCCGCTGCGCGGCGTCATCCTGGGCGGTGGCGAGCAGGAGCTCGAAGCCCATGTGACGGTGTCACCGCTGTCGGTCTAGCTGGCGCACTGCGCTGTCTGAGCAGACCAAAACAACCTGGCCAAAAAAAAGCGCCGGGTTTCCCCGGCGCTCAGCCTGACAGATACAAGGCGGGTCGTCAGACCCGCGCTTGATCAGAACAGGTGACGGAAGCCCAGTGCGACGTTCTGGGGCTTGAGTCGTGACGTTCCGTTGACCTGGAAGTTCGAGTAGTCCGACATGCCGCCGGCAACGTACATGAAGGTACGCTTCGACAGCGGGTACTCGTAGGTCAGACCAAACGAGTTCGTTGAATTGTTGTTAACCGGAGCAACGATCGACTTGAAGTCGTTACCGGTGGTTTGGTACATGTTGAGAATGACCTTGCCGGTACCAACCATGGCGAAAGCGCTAAGCAGAATGTTGTTGACATTCGCATCGCTGGTGCTGCCTGCATAGAACTGCTGGAGGTTGACCTGGGTGTAGCCGAGGCTGATACCGAAGCTCTGCCATTTGTACGATGCAGCGATCGCAGCAACACTCTGGCCGACCGTCGGAACGCCACCAACCACGGCGTTGCCGTTGGTTGAAGTCGCCTTGCTGTCAATGCTGTGGAAGCCGCCGCCGATATACAGACCGCCGAGTTGCCAGCCGGCTGCAATACCGTAAACGTCACCGGTACCGATAGCGTCCGTGCCGGTCGGGCCGCCGCTGCCGGCGCTAAGATTCTCGCCGAAGGCATAAACCGCGTAGACAGTCAGGCCGCCAAAAGTGGGCGACTTGTAGGCAACCGAGTTGTCTAGGCGAACCGGACCTTGCGGGATCAGCGTAGAAATCGACGCGCCGGTCGGGGCTGCCCAGTTGTTGTAATAACGATACTCAGAGAAGTCAGCCGGGTACAGCGCCCAGAAAATCGGGGTGTACTGGCGGCCGGCGGTCACTTGGCCCCAGCCCGACGAAAGACCGACAAAAGCCTGACGGTTCCACCACTTGTTGTTGGCGGCGTCGCCTCTGCCCGTCGAGGTGCTGCCCAGGGTATCGCCGTCGGTAACGTCAAGGCCATGCTCAAGCGTGAAGATGGCTCTCATGCCGCCGCCGAGATCTTCCGAACCGCGAATGCCGAAGCGCGAGCCCATGCCGACGCCGTTGGCAAGCTGGAAACCAGCCGAGCCGTTGGTTCTGGTCACGCTGGCAGGCTTCGCGGGAACAAGGGTGTTTCCGGTTGCACCAGGCGTGTACGAAGCGGACGTGGCGGGAGTGATGGTGTAGGCGCTGTTGGAGTCCGAGTTACCCCACTGAACCGACGCGTCGAGGACGCCGTACATCGTGAGCGACGACTGGGCTTGCGCAAACCCGGGCAGCGCGGCTGCGACTGCAATTGCGAGAAGCGATTTTTTCATTGGTCAATCTCCTAGGTGTCTAAATTCCAAAGTCGTCCGGAAAGGCCCGGAACCGCAACTCCCCGAAATCGAATTCGGCTGGAAGCTGACGGTATTCTGCTGACAAATTACGGGCGAGCAAAGGAAAAGGCTGGGCGCGGAGGTGTCATTTCATCTCGGTTGTCGTGTCTGAGCAACACTATTCGGGTCTGGCTGGCGGTTTGGCCTTGCAGGTCCCGTCGGCCGATCGCCGGGTACTCGAGCCCGTCAGCGATTTCGGGAGTGGTCTGCTGGGGCGCTCAGGCGCCGCCGGTGAGCGAGTCGTTCTACGACTGCCGGATCGGAGATTCTCGCACTGGCCAGTCGGTCAACCTGATTCGGCTGGCGTAATATCAGCCGAATGAATCCGCGTCTGCTTCAAGCATCAGCCTCGCGCCGCCTGTCCCGACAAGACCGTTTGCTGGCGAGCCTCGGCCGCGCGTTGAGCGCAGTCTCGGCCTCACCCGCTGGGGGCCGACCGCGTCCACTGGCTGAGGTCGGCGATCGCGCTCCAGTCGCGCTGAGCGAGGCCGAGCGCCGTGAGTCCGGCGCGCTCATGCGCGTCAATCATGTCGGCGAGGTCTGCGCTCAAGCTTTATATGAAGGTCAGGCGGCCACCAGCGCTGATCCGAGTCTGCAGGCGTTTTTCAAGGAAGCGGCTGCAGAAGAAGGCGATCATCTCGCCTGGACCCGCCAGCGGCTGAGCGAGCTTGGCGCGAGGCCCTCGCTGCTCAATCCTGTCTGGTATGGCGGCGCGCTGTTGCTCGGTGCGGTGGCCGGGCGTTTTGGCGATCGTTATTCGCTTGGGTTCATGGTCGAGACCGAGCGTCAGGTCGAGCGTCATCTGGCGGATCACCTCGAGAGACTGCCGGTAGCCGATGTCGGTTCGCGGGCAATCGTCGAGCATATGCGCCGTGACGAGGGCGGGCACGCCGATCAAGCCCAGGCGCTGGGCGCTGCGCCTATGCCCGAGCCGGTGCGCGCGGTGATGCGCCTGGCGGCCCGGGTCATGACTGCTACCGCTCATCGAATCTGAGGGCTTGCGGCTGGGCTTGGACCTCAGTCTTCGACGATCGTCCAGTCGATCGTGATTTCGGCGGTCTTGGCCAGCATGGCGGTCGCAGAGCAATACTTGTCGTGAGACAGCTTGATCGCCCGCTCAACCACGTTCGGCTTGAGACCGCGGCCCCTCACGGTGAAGCGGAATCCGATCCGGGTGAAGACCTTGGGATCGGCTTCGGCGCGGTCGGCGGTCAGCGCCACTTCGCAGCCGCGCACATCCTGCCCGCTCTTGCGAAGGATCAGCACAACGTCATAGGCAGTGCATCCGCCGGTGCCCAGCAGCACCATCTCCATCGGGCGCGGGCCGAGGTTGCGCCCGCCGCCTTCGGGCGCGCCGTCCATGACCACGGCATGGCCGCTGCCGGTCTCGGCAACGAACGACATCGTGTCGGGGCCGGTCCATCTGACCAATGTTTCCATTCTGTTGTCCTCTTATAAGTGACACGAGCTGATGTTGTTTGAGCGGGCGCTCAGATTCTTTGACGCAAGAAGGCTAACTTGGTTATGATAGAGGGCTTAGCAGAACTCGTCAGACCATGAAAACGTTCTCCGCAAAACCGCATGAAGTCCGCCGCGACTGGTTTGTCGTCGACGCCTCCGACAAGGTGCTTGGCCGTCTCGCTGCAGAAATCGCCGCTCGACTGCGTGGCAAGCACAAGCCTGAATTCACGCCGCACGTTGACACCGGTGACTTCATTGTCGTCGTCAACGCTGCCAAAATTCGGGTGACCGGCGACAAAGCGACCGACAAGAAGTATTACCGGCACTCGGGGTATCCGGGCGGCATTTCCGAGACCACTTTCGGCAAGATGCAGTCGCGCTTCCCGGGTCGAGCCCTCGAAAAGGCGGTCAAGGGCATGTTGCCCAAAGGACCGCTTGGCTACGCCATGATCAAGAAGCTCAAGGTGTATGCCGAGGGCACGCATCCGCACACTGCCCAGCAGCCCAAGCTGCTGGAAGTCTGACCTTAATGCTCACCAGGGCGCACTATGATCGGTGAATACAACTACGGCACAGGCCGCCGCAAAACGTCGGTGGCACGTGTTTTTATCAAGAAGGGCAAGGGCGACATCGTCGTCAACGGCAAGCCCCTCGACCAATACTTCGCCCGCGAAACCGGCCGGATGGTGGCACGCCAGCCCCTCGAGGTGGCCAATCTGGTCGGTGAATTCGACATTCGCGTCAATGTGAACGGCGGCGGCGAGTCGGGTCAGGCCGGCGCGGTCCGCCATGGCATCACCCGTGCACTGATCGATTTCGACGCTACGCTCAAGCCCGCCCTGTCCAGCGCAGGTCTGGTGACTCGCGATGCCCGTGAGGTCGAGCGCAAGAAAGTTGGTCTGCGCAAGGCACGCCGGCGCAAGCAGTTCTCCAAGCGCTGATCTGCCGCTTGTCAATCCCGGCGACCCTGCGCACTGCGCGGGTATCGCCGGGCCGGCTACACTCTTCACGTCAGGAGAACCCACGATGAATGCTGTTGCCGAAATGCCCGCCCCCTTGGTCTTTACCGATAGCGCCGCCGACAAGGTGCGACAGCTGATCGAAGAAGAAGGCAATACCGATCTCAAACTGCGTGTATTTGTGCAGGGTGGCGGTTGCTCGGGTTTCCAGTACGGATTCACCTTCGATGAAGAAACCAACGAAGACGATACCGTGATGCAGAAAAACGGTGTCTCACTGCTGATTGACGCAATGAGCTACCAATATCTGGTGGGTGCAGAGATCGACTACAAAGACGGTCTCGAGGGTGCTCAGTTTGTGATCAAGAATCCCAACGCCACCTCAACCTGCGGTTGCGGGTCGTCTTTTTCGGCCTGATCAGCCTTTGCCCGGCGGTGCCGGGTAAACTGCCCCCAGTATTCTCGGCCCGCGAGCCCCGGTAACTGCCGGAAGGTTCCCGGGCCGATTCAATATCCGCTGCCGGGCGAGCCAGGCAAAGGCCAGTGCCTCGACGGCAAGCGGGTCGATGCCGATCGCGGCGGTTGAACTCACTTCGATTGGCGCGGCGATCTGCGCAATCCGCCGCATCAGGTGGGCGTTCAGCGCGCCGCCGCCGCAAACCCTGATTTCGCCTGCACCGAACGCCTGGCATACCCGCCCGATCGTCAGCGCGGTCAGTTCGGCCAGTGTTGTCTGAATATCACGTGGTGTGAGGTCGGCTGCGCCCTTCGACCGGCTCACGGCAAGTTGGCGATCGAGCCAGTCCGGCGTGAAGAGGTCTCGCCCGGTGCTCTTGGGGGGCGGCAGTCCGAAATAGGGCTCAGCCAGCATCGCCTCGAGCAAGACATGGTCGACCTTGCCGCCAGCCGCCCAGTCGCCGTCCCGGTCAAAAGGCTGACCCAGATGGCGCTCGCACCAGGCGTCCATCAGCAGGTTTCCGGGGCCGGTATCGAAGCCGGTGACCGTGCCTCCGCCAACCGGCAGCAGGCTGACATTTGCAATCCCGCCGATGTTCACCACCGCACGGCGCAGGGCGGTCGACCCGAATGCCAGCGCATGAAAGGCCGGCACCAATGGCGCGCCCTGGCCGCCCGCAGCCACGTCGCCGCTTCGAAAGTCGACGACCGACTGGCATCCGGTCATTTCGGCGAGGCGTGCCCCATCGATCAACTGAACGGTATAGCCCAGTTCGGGACGATGTCGGACGGTCTGCCCGTGAGCACCGATTGCAGCAACCTGCACCGGGCCGCCTTGATCGCAACCCCCTTGTTCGCTTCCTGTCTGATTGGCGCCGAGCGTTGAGAGCAGCTCAAGGCTGACCTCGGCATAGAGATCGGTTAGTGCAATGCTGGCGAGTGAGGCGCGCGCCAGCTCGTCAGGCCCGGGCTGTTGAAGCTCGAGCAAGGAACGCCGCAGCGCTTCGGGCATTGCCCGCGAGGCAAAAGCCAGTGTCGTGAAAGAGGCGCTCGGGGCGTCAGACTCGAATTCGGCAAGCACCCCGTCTACCGCGTCGACGCTGGTGCCTGACATCAGCCCGATGAACCGCATCGGGGCGATCGACCGCTATTCGAAGCGTGCGACGAGCTGGGAGTCGAGCAGACCGAACCGACTCCGGAGTTGCGCTGCGACGGTCGAAAACCTGACTTTCTCATCACCCTGGAGCGAGCGAACCGCCGATTGCGCGATGGCGGCCATCGGGTCGACATGCTCACCGTCGATGTGGAACTCGAAGTGCAGATGAGGGCCGGTTGACCAGCCAGTCATGCCGACACTGCCGATCACATCGCCTTGCAGCACGCGGCTGCCTTGCTCGAGCCCCTGGGCGAAATCATTGAGGTGCGCGTAGAGCGTTTGATAGCGTGGGCTGTGCTGGACGATGATGACGTTGCCATAACCGCTCTGGCGTCCGATGAACTTGATCGTGCCATCGGCAGTAGTACGAACCTTGGTACCGATCGGGGCGTGCATATCAACGCCCTTGTGGGCACGCCAGTCACGGAAGATGGGGTGCAGGCGTGCCTCGGTGAAATTGGAGCTGACACGGGTGAACTCGAGCGGAGACGCCAGGAAGGTGCGCGACAGGCTGCGACCATCGAAGGAGTAGTAGTCGCCGTTGCCATTACCGCGATCGAACCAGACCGCTTCGAGTTTGCGCTGACCGCCGCGGAACTGAACCGCGAGGATTCGCTCCACGGTTGCCGGCTCGAGGCTGCCTGCTTCACGGACGGTCTGGTAGACCACCCGCAGTCGGTCGCCACGCCGTACGTCCTTGCGAAGGTCGACTTCTGTGCCAAAAATGTCGCCCATTCGGGTGACCAGTGAATCGGGGATATCAGCGGCTTCGAGTGCCTCAGCCAGCGTCCGACGCACTTCAGCGCTGCGGATTTCGACCGAGCGCTCAAGCGGCAGCGGCTCTTCGACAGCTTCGAGCTTGCCGTCTGATCGGCGGATCACCAGGCGCTTGGCCTGTTCGAGCGAGCCTTCGGACTCGAGCCGATAATTCAGGGATTCGACCGAGCGATCGGCCAACAGCGTTGCCGAGACGGTCCGGCCGGGCCGAAGCTCAAGCAAGCCGCGCGCCGTACGATCGCGACGCACAAACGCAGCGATCTCGTCATCGTTGATACCCATCCGAGCCAGCAGTGACGAGAGTGTCTCGCCACGACGGATCTTCTCGTGCTGCACGAACGACGTGTCGGAGTCGGCTGCGCTGACCGTGCTGATCAGGAGCGGCTCGCTCATCAGCCTTTGCTCGGGCACAGCAGAATCGGCCATTGGCGCAACACCAAAAGCGGTTACTGCAGCGAACGTGCAGATACCGCCGATGGCAAGAAGGACTGTTTTGACGTTGAACTGTGGCATCGGTGACGAGACGCTGTGATCCTGGTAGTCGAACTTTAAAAACACCGCCGAAACAGCGCAGGGCAGGCTGTTGAGGCCATAAGCTAATATCAGAGGCTAGGCGTTTGAATCGCGTAGGCGTTTGATGAAGCGATCCGGACCAAACCGAAGCGAACCAAACCAAACTGAAGCGAACCAAACCAAACCAGCGGCAGCTGTCCAGCCGCTGCAGCAACGACCCGGGGGTGAGCTTCGCCTTCAGGCGCGATGGTAACAGAGAACAGTTCCGCTCGACCCTCTTGCACAGTATCGCCCATGACCGAATCCAGCTCCCTCTTGCCCCCCACCGAATCGCCGGTGAGCGCTTCCGCCCGTCGGGCGCTCGACATCGCCAAGCGAGGCTGCGACGAACTGCTGGTCGAGCAGGACTTCCTGCGCAAGATCGTTCGCTCGGAGGCAAGCGGTCAGCCGTTGCGGATCAAGCTCGGTCTGGACCCGACCGCGCCCGATCTGCACCTCGGCCATACCGTCGTTCTCAACAAGATGCGCCAGCTCCAGGATTTGGGTCATACCGTCATCTT
>CANKWX010000064.1 GCA_947487165.1 Burkholderiales bacterium | reverse complement strand
CTGCCGGTGAGATCATGGCCGGCAATGTATTGGGCCAGGGCTATACCGCCGGCGTCGGCATGACGATCGGTACCATCTTCGGCCGAATTGCCGGTGCGCAGGCCTTGCTGGCGGCGCAACATTGCGAGCGCACCACCGATGTCATCGCTTGATTCACTCAATGCACTGACTCGCGAAGCCAGTGCCCTGGCCGGGGGCTTGCCGATGGTGCACCTGGGCGCTGCCGAAAGCGAAGTCGCCCGCCAGATGCAGATCTGCAATGCCTGTCGCTATTGCGAGGGTTTTTGCGCGGTCTTTCCGGCCATGACCCGGCGACTCGAATTCGATGCGCCCGATGTGCACTATCTGGCCAACCTTTGTCACAACTGCGGCGCCTGCCTGCATGCCTGCCAATACGCGCCGCCCAATGCCTTTGCGGTCAATGTGCCGCAGGCAATGGCCCAGGTGCGTCATCAGACCTATCAGACTTATGCCTGGCCGCGCGCATTCGGCGCCCTCTACCAGCGCAACGGGGTGGTGGTCGCCATCGCGCTCACGCTGGCACTAGCTGCCTTTCTCGCCGCGACGCTGGCCGCACGCGGCACGCTTTGGCAGACGGTCGAGGGCGGCAACTTCTACGCCATCTTTCCGCACGGCATCCTGGTCGGCATGTTCGGACCGGTGTTCGGATTTGCCTGCCTGGCGCTGATCCTGGGACTGCTCAACTTCTGGCGAGACGTGCGCCCCCTGTCGCCATCAGGCGCTGCAGCGCCAATTGGTGCGGCCGCCGGCGCGCAAGCCGCCCATGACGCGATGAGCCTGACCTATCTCGGCGGCGGACACGGCGAGGGCTGCCCTGAATCCGACGACGGGACGACCCTGTGGCGCCGGCGCTTTCATCACCTGACCGCCTATGGTTTCGGACTGTGCTTTGCCGCCACCAGCGTGGCCACCCTCTATCACTACGGCCTCGGACTGATCGCGCCCTATCCGTTTCTGAGCCTGCCGGTGCTGCTCGGCACGATCGGCGGTGTCGGCCTGATTGTCGGGCCGGCTGGCCTGTTCTGGCTCAACCTCAAGCGCCACCCCGACCATGGTGATGTCTCGACCCGCCCGATGGACCGCGCCTTCATCGCCCTGCTGGGTTTATGCGGTGCGAGCGGCATGGCCTTGCTGGCAGCACGCAGCGGCCCGGCGATGCCGCTCACATTGGCGATTCATCTCGGCGCGGTGATGGCATTCTTTCTCACTCTGCCCTACGGCAAGTTCGCGCATGCCCCCTATCGCGTTGCCGCGCTGCTCAAGTTCGCCGTCGAAAAGCGTATGCCGAGTCGCCTGCGGCTGGGCAGCGACTGATTGCCGAGCAAACCGCGATCTGCTCGACCCCCAACACCTCAACCTGAAAGGACAAATCACCATGCTCACCCTGTTGCACGAGCAGCGCGAAACGACGCTGCCCAATGCCCATGCCAGCGGCGATGCGCTCTGGCTCGATCGCCATGACATCGAAGCCACCACCGGCTGGGCCTGGAAGCCCGAAGGCCTGTGCCGCGATGACGTCTGTGTGCCGCTGCCTCGCGACGCAGCACATTCGGTCGTCAAGCACGACAAGCTCGACCTCGCTGCGATGTGGCGTCACATGGGTCAGCCGGTGGTCCGCGATGCGACCGCCAGCACCTGGGTGCTGGGCACTGGCCCCGCGCAACGCGCCTCGGCGCTCACCAGCCTCGAGGCACCCGACTTCGCACTGCCCGATCTCGACGGCAATCTGCACCGACTGTCCGACTACCGCGGAAAAAAAGTTTTTCTGGCGACCTGGGCGTCCTGGTGAGGGTGTCGAGCCGACCTGTCCGTGTGGCAGGCACTGTTCGAATCCCTTCAGGGGCAAGGCATCGTGGTCCTGGCCATCGCCATGGACAACGCGCAGGCAGCAAGGCCCTGGATCGAGGCGGCCAAACCGTCCTATCCCTGCCTGATCGACCGTGATCACCATGTGGCCGACCTGTTCAACCTGGTGAACGTGCCGCAGGCGATCTGGATCGACGAGCACGGCAGCATCGTGCGACCGCCCGAAACCGCCGGTTCGACCGACGTGCTGCGCATGATGGACCGTAGCAATGGCGCATTGCCCGAGCCAATCATGGCCGAGCGCAAGCGTATCAAGGCGCTCTATCTCGATGCAGTACGCGACTGGGCGCAAAAAGGAACTGCCAGCGAGCATGTGCTCAAGGCGGGCGAGGCCAGCGCACGGCTGGTGCCCCCCGATCCGGCGATTGCGCAGGCGCATGCGCACTTCCGGCTAGGTCAGCATCTGCTCAGAGGCGGCCGGGCCGACCAGGCGCAAGTCCAGTTCGATGAGGCCATCCGACTGCATCCCGACTCCTGGAATATCTGGCGTCAGGCGGCAGAAAAGGATTCGCGCGGGCTCGCCGCCGGACCCGAGTTCTGGGCACGGGTCGATGCGCTTGGCGAGAAGGCCTACTATGCGCCGATCGAGATGAAGGGCGTAGGTCCTGCAGGCTGAGGGTCGGCAAAGATCGGGTAAATCTGCCCGATCGAAGACTAAAGCCCGCGCAGAAAATCCAGGAGCAGCCGGTTGACTTCGGCCGGCCGCTCCTGCTGCACCCAATGCCCTGGGCCGTCGATGATGTGACTGCCGCGAATGCCTGGCAGCGTTTTAGGAAAAGCATCGATCTGCTGCATCGAGGCCGGAAACTTCAGCACCCCATCACGGCTGCCGGCGATGAACATCGAGGGCTGCCTGATCGGCTGGCTTTGCCAGGCCGAGGACAGCCGCCAGTTGCGGGTGAGATTGCGGTACCAGTTGAGACCGCCGCGAAATCCGGTACGACCGAATTCGCCGGCAAACCAGTCGAGGTCAGCTTCGGACAACCAGGCCGGCAAGGTCTGCGGATCGACGGTATTGGCAAAAAAGCCGCCGGTCTGCGGAATCATCGCGAAGCCCTTGCCCTGCTCGGTCACATCGCCACTGGCGGTGAAATAAATGCGGCGAAGCGAGGCGCGCACATCTGCCTCGAATTCAGCCTCGGCCACCCCGGGCTCCTGAAAATACTGGAGGTAAAACCGCGTGATGCCGAGCTTGCGAAGCGAGGAGAGCATGTCGATGCCGCCGCGCGGCGACCATGGCACGCTCATTCCGACCACCGCCCGAAACACATCCGGGCGCCACAAAGCACAGTGCCATGCAACCGGCGCCCCCCAGTCGTGCCCGACCACCACAGCTTGCGTCTCACCCAACTCCTTGATGAGCGCAACCATATCGCCCACCAGATCAAACAGGGTGTAGCACTCGATCTCAGCAGGCGCGTCAGTGCCGCCATAACCACGCATATCAGGCGCTACGCACCGATAGCCGGCGGCAGCAATTGCCAGCATCTGATGGCGCCAGGAGTACCAGCTCTCCGGCCACCCATGACAGAAGAGCACCATCGGCCCGCTGCCGCACTCGGCATAGCGCTGGGTGATGCCGTTGGCGGTCACGGTCTTGAGGGCGATGCCCTCGATCGGGGAGGTATCCATCAGACAGTCCTGTCGCGTGGGGTAGGTTCGTGGGCGCGCGAAGCTCCGGCCCGAAGCGCAGATCGCACACGATCAAGGAGCCCGATCAGGCCACCCGGGAAAAATGCAAGGGTGGCCACCAGAACGCTGCCCAGAACAATCTTGTCGGCATAGCCGCCGAGTGACAGAAATTTCTCCTGCGACAGGATCAGTATCGTCGCAAGCAACGGCCCCAGCAGCACACGCCGACCGATCAGCACCACCGCAGTCAGCATCAGGATCAAAAAATAGGAGTCGAGAATATCCGCGCTGACATATGCCCGCTGATAGGCATAGAGCCAGCCGGCCGCTGCAGTCAGGGGCGCCGAAAAAAGGAAAACCTTCAGGCGCACCGCCTGCGGGTCGACGCCCGACATGATGGCCAGACGAGGGTTGAGGTGGGACATGATCGCGGCCGACCCCAACCGTGAACGACGAAAGCGCTCGACCAGGTAGAGCACGACACACAACAGCGCAAAGGCGAAGGGCCAGATCTCTCGGTCATTGCCGGCTTTGAGCGTGATGCCGAAGAACGACAGGTCAAGCGGCGGAATACCTCTGAGACCGTCCGAGCCTCCGAGGAAGGACCAGTTCTGCGCCACGGTTGCCGCAACGACAGCAATCGCATAAGTCACCAGGGAGAAGACGAATTCCCGCAGCCGCAAAGTGATCAACCCCAGGATGGCAGCAAAAATCAGTGCGACTGCCAGCGAGGCCACCAGCGTCGTCCAGCCGCCTGCGCCCAGTCGAGTCGAGAGGAGCGCCGTGGTGTAACTGCCCACCGCAAAAAACACGGTGTGCGCAAGGCTGACCTCACCCAGATCGGACACGATCAGATCAAGGCCATAGGCCATCACCGCAAAGATCGCCATCAGCACGAAAGCACTGTAGATCGCACCGGAGCCACCCGCGATGGCAGGTGCGAAAAACAGCAGCACCGCCAGCGCCGGCACAAGCAGAGATTGGAATCGAGTCATCATGATCGCTCTGCGAGGTTTCAGCGGGCGCCGGCGGCAAGGCCGCCCGGACGAAGGACCAGCACCGCGATCAGCACCACGAAGGCCGCTGCCGTGGTGTAGGCCGGCGAGACCATGGCACCGAAAAATGCGGTGAAAAGGCCCAGGGCAATGCCCGCCAGATAGCTGCCTGTCACGCTACCGATACCGCCCAGCACCACCACCACGAAGGTCATGATCACTTCGTCGAACCCCATCGAGGTCAGAATCGGGGTCCGCGGACCGACCATGGCACCAGCAAAGGCCACCGCGGCGCCCTCGAAGGCAAACACGCCGAGGTAGACGTTGCGAATATTCACGCCGGCGAGCTCGGCAAGCTTCGGATCCTCCGCCACCATGCGCACCAACCGGCCGATCCGGGTCCGGTCGATGATCAGCTTGAGCACGATGAACTCGACGATCGCGACCACCACGATCGCGGCGTCCTGCCAGGTCAGCCAGAAATCGCCGAAAGCGATTTCTTTCACTGACAGCGGGGTATCGAGGATCTGGCCGGTTGAACCGAAAAACAGGGCCGCAGCGCCATGCAGCACGTAGCCGAACCCGAGCGTCATGATCATGATCGAGACCAGATTCTGCTCGATCGTGGCCTGCAGCATGATCCGCTGCATCAGCAGACCGACCAGCACGCCGACCACGATAGCCAGAGGAATCGCGACCAGATAGGGCAGCCCGAGCGTCGCAATCGCAAACCAGGTCACGAAGGCGCCGAGCATATACATCTGCCCGTGCCCAAAATTGACCAGACGCGCCACTCCAAGCAACACGGTCCAGCCGATCGCCACCAGCGCGAAGGCATGCCCCATCACCAGCCCGTTAATCAGTTGCTGACCGAAATTCATGTGCTGCTGGCTCCGAGATAGGCCTGAGCGATGCGGGGATCGTTTCGCATGGCATCGGACGGGCCTTGCGCCACCACCCGACCGCGCTCCAGAAGGACCAGCCGATCGACAACATCGATGGCGGCGCGAACATTCTGCTCAACAAGCAGCACCGCCAGGCCGGTTGACGCAAGCGTTCTCATGGTCTGCAGCACAGTCGAGACGAGACGGGGCGCCAACCCGATGGAAGGCTCATCGAGCAACAGCGCCCGAGGACCCAGCATGAGGGCACGACCGATTCCCAGCATCTGTCGCTCGCCGCCCGACAACTGCGACCCGAGATGGTTACGCCGTTCACTGAGTCGCGGAAAGAGTTCGAAGACCGCAGCACGATCATAGAAGCGACGATCGGCATCCGGGCTCATGCCGACCAGGGAGCTCAGGTTCTCATCGACGGTCATCTCGCCGAAGACGAGCTTGCCTTCCGGTACCAGCAGCAATCCGGCACGGGCCCGGTCATGGGGCGGCATCGTACTCAGGTCGACGCCATCGAGCATCACCTGGCCGCTGACGCGGGGGGCACCTCGCGACCAACCGGCCAGCGCATTGACCAGGGTCGACTTGCCGGCGCCGTTGGCACCGACGACGCCCAGAACCTCGCCTCGCCGCACCTCGATCTGATCGATCGACAGCGCGGTGTTGCCGGCATAAGCCACCTTCAGACCCTTGGCTTGAAGAACAATCGACTCGCTGCGATCACTCATTCGGTACGTCCCAGATAGGCCTCGAGCACTGCGGGATCGCGCTGCACTTCGGCAGGCGTTCCGTTGGCGATACAACGGCCCTGCTCGAGCACGACGATCCGATCGGCGACCGCCATGATCAGATCCATATGGTGCTCGATCACGACCAGAGCGAGCCCCTCGCGCTTGAGCGAGAGCAAAAGATGAATGAGTCGCTCCATGTCGTCGCCGCCCAGCCCTGCACCCGGCTCATCGAGCAGCAGCACTTTCGCACCGGTCCCGAAGGCGAGCGCGACCGACAGCATGCGCTGTGTGCCATAGGGCACGGCGGTCGGTAATCGGTCGTGATACTCACTGCCGATTCCGAAGCGTTCGAGGGTTGCTACCGCCAGGCGAGACGCCTGCGCACGCCGGCGAGCAGCAGCCCAGGGCGTCAGGATGCTGGAGAGCAAACCACTGCCGTGATCATCGTTCATCACGGCCAGCATGTTCTCGATCACCGTCAGGTCATGAAAGAACGCATTTTGCTGAAAGGCCCGCTTCAGACCGCGCTCGGGCAGGCGATGCGCTGGCACGGCGCTCACATCTTCGCCGTGCAGATGAACCGTGCCGGCACGGCTCACCATCGCGGTCACCGCGTCATAGCAGGAACTCTTGCCAGCGCCGTTGGGACCGATGATGCCAAGCAGTTGACCGGCACTAACCGACCAGCTCACCTCATCGAGTGCGACCAGACTCCCGTACCGAACACCCAGCCCGTCGACCTGCAACACAGGCGGCGGGCTGCTTTGCAGGACTGCACTCACTTGGACTCGACAACCATCTTCTGGTTCTGGACACTGAAAACATAGTGGCGCGAGGCAAGCTGGCCATTCGGGGCGAAATTCATGTCACCCATGATGGTGTTTCGAAAGCTTCCGCCGCGAATCCGCTTGGCAATCGCCTCGCGATCGAGGGTCTTGAGCTCATTGGCGCTCATTGCCCACACCTGCAGTGCTGCGGCACCCAAGGCCATGAACTTGTCGGGCGTCTGCTTGTGCTGCTCCTGAAACTTCGCCACAAAAGCCTTGTTTGCAGGATTGGAAGCAAACGGCTCGACATCCGGGAAATAGATGTCGGCGCCGACCACTGCATTCGCCGACTCACCCGCAACGTTGATCACGCTCGGCGCGATCGTGCCGACCGCTGCGATCAGGGTACCCGGGGTCTTCGCCTGTCGTGCCTGACGGATCAGTGCCGGCATGCCGAGGCCTTCGCTGGCATTGATCGCCACCACAGCATCCGGATTGGCCGAGCGCACGTTGGTCAGCGCCACGCGAAAGTCGGCTTGCGTGAAAGGAAATTTTTCTTCAGCGACTTTTTCGTAGGCGTAGTTGAGCTTCTTGAGTTCATTTTCGATCGAGGACTGAGCACCGTTGCCATAGGCATCGTTCTGCGTCATGAATGCGATGCGCTTTGCCTTCAGGCGATTGGCGATGTAGTCGGCAATGACCGCGCCATCCTGAGAATTCGAGCTGTTCAGACGAATCGCCAGCGGGTTGCCCTCTCCCGAGAGAATCGGGTCAGCCTTCGAGATCGCGGTGATGTCAAGGATGCCGGCGCGACTGAGAACCGGCTGCATTGCAAGCGTCACCGGGCTGTTCCAGCCTTCGATCACGACTGACACACCGGCCGACGCCAGTTCGTTGGCCCGCGACACGCCGACAGCCGGGGTCGATTCGTCGTCACGCGCTTCGATCACAATCTGCCGACCCAGCACACCGCCGGCGTCATTGATCATCGATGCCATGGTCTGCATCGACTTCACGATGTGCTGGCCCTGCGGGCCGGCACCGCCGCTCAAGGGAAAGATGGCGCCGACCTTGATCGGCTGGGCGACCGCTGTGCCGGCCAGCATGAGTCCTGCAAACGCAGTAAAAACCGCTTTCTGAATTGATCGCATGATCTGGCCTGTCTCCGGTTGGTGGGTCGTTGTGTTTGGGCGCCCGCTCGGGGAAGCTGTTCCGGCGGGTCGCGTTTTGCAGGTCTGCAGTGTAACGTCGCAACGATCGGTCCGTCCTGGAGCGAGACGATTTTTTGATAACGGGAGCAGTGAATGGCGCAGAAAACCGTTCTGATCGCTGGCGCCACCGGCGTCGTCGGGCGCGCCGCGCTCGACCACTTCGCGCAATTGCCAGGGTGGCGTGTGGTCAGCATTTCGCGACGGCAGCCCGATGGCGCGCAGGCCCAGCGTACGCGGCACCTGAGTGTCGATCTCACTGACCCTAAGGCGTGTGCCGATGCCATCGCCGCGATCGGTGAGGTCACGCATGTCGTCTATGCCGCGCTTTTCGAGAAGCCAGGGCTGGTCAAGGGCTGGCGCGAACCGGATCAGATGCAGACCAATCTGACCATGCTGCGCAATCTGCTCATCCCCCTGACGAGCCCGGGCCACAGCCTGCAGCATGTCAGCCTGCTGCAGGGAACCAAGGCCTATGGCGTGCATCTGCATCCGGTGGCCGTTCCGGCCCGCGAAGACCAGCCTCGCGATTCGCACGACAATTTTTACTGGCTGCAGGAAGACTTTCTGCGAGAACTGGCGCAGCGAGACGGCTTCGGTTTCACCATCTTTCGGCCACAGCTGATTTTTGGCGACGCCTTGGGCGTGGCCATGAACCTCGTGCCGATCATCGGCGCCTATGCAGCGATCAGACATGCGCAAGGCCAGCCCTTCAGCTATCCGGGCGGCCCCGCAAACATTCTGGAAGCCACCGATGCCAGGCTGCTCGCACGTGCGATCGCCTGGGCAGGCGAGTCGGCCAACGCGCACAACCAGACTTTCAACATCACCAACGGCGATGTCTTCGCGTGGCGCACAGTCTGGCCTGCGATTGCCGATGCGCTCGGGGTCGAATGCGGCGCCGACGAGCCCTTGCGACTCGCACACTATCTGCCCGAACAGGCATCCGTCTGGGATCGGATCGTCGTCGAGCACCGGCTCGACGCACCGGCGCTGTCACAGATGCTTGGCGAATCGCACCATTACGCGGACTTCTGCTTTGGCGCCAATGCCCGTCAGGCTCCACCGCCGGTCATCGTGAGCACGATCAAGTTGCGCCAGGCCGGATTCGCCGACTGCATCGATACCGAGCGCATGTTTCGCGACTGGATCGCGCTCTTGCAGGCACAGCGGATTCTGCCGAAAGCATGAGCCGACTCACCAGACTTCAATAGACATATCTGCAGCCATACTGGTTGCAGACCTGCTGCGGCTGATAACCGTAAGGCTGCGATCGGGATACCGCCACAGCCGCCGCGCCAAGGATCAACGCCGTCCCAAGGACAAGAAGCGCCTGCTGCCCCTGTTCGGTCAGATAGGTGCTCTGCTCGCCGGTATAGGGGTTGCGATAGGTCGCGCATCCCTGAAGCGCCATCGAGGCACACAGAACAATCGCCATCTTCCTCATTCCTGCCCCCTGTGTTGTGAAGGCGGAGTCGCCTAGCACGGTGTCGTGTGACCGAAAGTGGGCTAACGGCCAGTGCCTAAGCCGCGTTGACCAACGAAAGCACGCCATCAATGATCGATCCACTTATTTCAACTCGACCGAACAAACCTGCTTCAACGATTGCGCCGATGCGGTATCGGGAGGAGGGACTTCCCATCCGGTCGGCTTGATATCCGACATCAACACCTCACCCTCGCCCATTCGCGCAGCGTGCCGGTACAACTGCAGCACGCGAGTCTTCTCGTCGACACAGTCGTACTCCCTCAAATACTTGATGGAACGGTAGGGTTCCGGTCCCCGCTGAGTCTCCCTGTAGTCCGCCAGTGCCCAGACTCGTCGACCGGATTCGGTCTTGCGGATCGTCGCGTAATCCACGTAAAAAACAGAGCCTTTGGTCTCGAAAAAGGCTGTCCACTCAGCCCAGGCAGGCTGACTCAGCAACAGCGCAAGCAACATCATTCGCTTCATTGTTCCTCCATGTCCCAATCGGCCATTGTGACAACTCGGCCAGATCCGGTCCATCGTAGCGAAGCCTGTGACCGAGCAGGCTCCTTGCCGCAATCCTTTCCTGCTTGGCAGCGTTATCCCAGTGCTCCCTGCGGCGCTGATCGCAATCAATGACCGGTGGATCAGCGCCGGTTCGGTGATCTGCGACAGGCACTCATCAACCGGGCGATAATCGTTAGTGAGAGCGGCTTGTCAGTTGATGCGTGGCGGCCTGACGACTCAGGAATAACGCCAGGCCGCCATCGAACAGGAGAAGACGATGCAATATCGCCCACTGGGCCGCAGCGGGGTCCGGGTCTCGGCCCTGTGCCTTGGCACGATGATGTTCGGCGACCGGACAAGCCAGACCGAGTCAAACGAGATTGTTGCTGCCGGCCGTGATGCCGGCATCAACTTTATTGATACCGCCGACGTCTATTCGAAAGGTGAATCCGAGCGCATTACCGGACAGGCGATCGCCGCTGATCGCAACCGCTGGGTGGTCGCCACCAAAGTGGCCAATGCGATCGGACCGGATACCAATCGGCGCGGACTGTCTCGACGCTGGCTCTTCCAGGCGATCGACGAATCGCTCGAACGGCTTGGGCTGGACCATGTCGATATCTGGTATTTGCACCGCGAGGACCTCCAGACGCCATTGTCGGAAACCATCGGCGCGGTGGCAGACATCGTGCGGGCAGGCAAGGTGCGTTATCTCGGCGTCTCAAACCATCGTGCCTGGCGAGTTGCCGAGATCGTTCACCTTTGCCGCGAAGCCGGTATCGCGCCACCCGCAGTCTGTCAGCCCTACTACAACGCATTCAACCGGATGCCCGAGGTTGAGCTGCTGCCCGCCTGCGCCCATTACGGCATCGGCGTCGCGTCCTACTCGCCGGTGGCGCGCGGCGTACTCGCGGGCAAGTACCGGCCTGGCGAGGCACCCCCCGAGGACTCACGCGCTGGCCGCAACGATCGCCGGCTGATGCAGACCGAGTGGCGCGACGAATCACTGGTGCTTGCCCAGCGCGTCGCGGTTCATGCGGCTGCACGCGGCATGACGGCATCGCAATTTGCCGTCAACTGGGTCCTTCATAATCGCCTGATCAGCTCAAGCATCGTCGGCCCGAGGACGATCTCGCAAATGAAGGAGTATCTCGGTGCCCTCGAACACAGCTTCGGCCCCGAGGATGAAGCGCTGATCGCGTCGATGGTGGCACCCGGCCATCCCTCGACCCCTGGCTACAACGATCCGGCCTATCCGATCGAAGGCAGGTTGGTGACCGAGCATCACAATTCGCCCGAACGCTAGAATTGCACCGCTGTTCCCACAACGCCATTCAACACAAGAGACATCGATGCGACCCACGGTCAAGCCCACCGTCCCCAATTTTTCGTCCGGCCCGTGCGCCAAGCGTCCGGGCTATGACGTCAGCGCCCTCAAGCTCGACACGCTCGGCCGATCGCACCGATCGTCGATTGGCAAGAAGGCGCTTGCGCTTGCCTGCACTGAAACCGCCCGACTGCTCGGGCTGCCGGACGGCTATCGGGTAGCGGTGGTGCCCGGCTCGGACACCGGCGCGATCGAAATGGCCATGTGGTCGCTGCTGGGGCCGCGCGGGATCGACGTGCTGGAGTGGGAGTCATTCAGTGCAGGCTGGGTCACCGACATCGTGAAGCAGCTCAAGCTGCCGCAAGTGAACGTGATCAGATCCGACTACGGCGATCTGCCCGAACTCTCGAGTGTCGACTTCAATAACGATGTGGTCTTCGTCTGGAATGGAACGACCTCCGGCGTGCGGGTTCCAGACGGCGACTGGATCCCTGCCGATCGTGGCGGCCTCACGCTGTGCGATGCGACATCGGCGGTCTTCGCGATGGACATGCCCTGGGACAAGCTCGATGTCATCACCTACTCATGGCAGAAGGTGCTTGGCGGCGAAGGCGGCCACGGGATGCTGATCCTCAGTCCGCGCGCAGTCGAAAGGCTGGAAAGCTACAGCCCGCCATGGCCGATGCCCAAGGTCTTTCGCATGAAATCGGGTGGCAAGATCACCGAAGGACTTTTCAAGGGCGAGACCATCAACACACCCTCGATGCTGTGCGTTGCCGATTATCTGGATGCGCTGCAATGGGTCGACAGCCTTGGCGGCGTGAAGGCCACGATTGCCCGCAGTGAGGCGAATCTGAAGGTAATCGCCGATTTCGTCGCAGCGAATGACTGGATCTCTTTCCTGGCGAAAGATCCGGCAACGCGCTCGAACACCAGCGTGTGCCTGAGCGTTGCGCTGCCGGCGGACAAGGTGAGCGCCATGGTCAAGCTGCTTGACACCGAAGGCGTCGCCTATGACATCGGCGCCTACAAGGATGCGCCTGCAGGTCTGCGGATCTGGTGTGGCGCGACGGTCGAGACCTCCGATCTCGAGGCCCTCATGCCCTGGCTGACCTGGGCTTATCTGCAGGCCCAGCAGCCAGCTTCAGCCTGAGCAACGCCATCATGTACAAAGTTCGAACCTACAACAAGATCGCGGTCAAGGGCCTGAACTGCTTCGATCGGCAGACCTACGAGGTGGGTAGCGACATCGGCCATCCCGAGGCGTTTCTGATCCGCAGCCAGAAACTTCAGGATGTCGAATTTCCCGACACGCTTCTGGCCATCGCGCGTGCCGGGGCCGGTGTCAACAACGTACCGGTTCCCCAGTGCAGTGCAGCCGGGATCGTGGTCTTCAATACACCCGGCGCAAACGCCAATGCAGTCAAAGAACTGGTGGTCGCCGGCTTGCTGCTGTCCGCGCGCGGCATCCTTGCGGGCATTCAGTACGTCAACAGTCTCGAGGCCATCACCGACGCTGCCGAGATGTCCAGTCTCCTCGAAAAGGAAAAAGCCCGTTTCGCAGGCATTGAGCTGCGAGGCAAGACGCTTGGCATCGTCGGGCTGGGGGCCATCGGTTCGATGGTGGCCGACGTGGCGCTTGCCATGGACATGAAGGTCCTGGGTTTCGACCCCGCCCTGTCGGTCGATGCGGCATGGCGGCTGTCAAATGCCGTGACCCGGAT
Source organism: Burkholderiales bacterium (assembly GCA_947487165.1). GTDB lineage: Bacteria > Pseudomonadota > Gammaproteobacteria > Burkholderiales > Burkholderiaceae_E > UBA4615. The sequence goes on along the minus strand of CANKWX010000064.1, from coordinate 4,996 downwards.
GGAAAACCTGCAGGCACTGCTGGCGCGAGCCGATTTCATCTCGCTGCATGTGCCGGCGATCGAAGCGACCCACCATCTGATCAACGACGATGCGCTCAAGCTGGTCAAGCCCGGCACAGTGATCCTGAATTTCGCTCGCGAGACCATCGTTGATGCCGCTGCAGTCAAGCGAAGCCTCGATGCCGGCAAGCTGGGCCGTTATGTCTGCGATTTCCCCGAACCTTTGCTGCTGAACCATCCCAAGGTGATTGCGATGCCTCACATCGGCGCCAGCACCGAGGAATCGGAAGAAAACTGCGCGGTCATGGCCGCCAACCAGATCGTCGACTATCTCGAGAACGGCAATGTCGCGAACTCGGTGAATTTTCCCGCAGTTCGGCTCGAGCGCGCGCCCGGTGCCACTCGCATCACGGTGCTCAACGACAATGTGTCAGGTGTGCTTGGGCAGGTGCTGTCAGTACTGGCCGAGCACCGTATCAACGTCATCGACATGGTCAACAAGAGCCGTGGCGACCTGGGCATCAACCTCATCGACGCCGAAAGCAGCATCACCGATGCGGCGGTCGCGGCCATCAACGCGGTGCCACATGTCATTCGCGTGAGGGTCCTGCCGCCCGCTTCGGCAGCAGTACCTGCTTGACTGCCAAGCCTTAGCCGCTCAGCTTGATCACACTCACCGAAAGGCCCGACGCGCGATGAGCAAAATCGCTGCGCTGGCGCCTTTTCGCACGCGAAGCTTCCGCTTCCAGTGGCCAGCCGATCTGTGCACGGCATCGGCAATGGAGATGGAAACCCTGATTCTGGGTTGGTACGTCCTGGTTGAAAGCGGATCGGTCACCCTGCTCACGATCTTCGGGGCACTGCAATTCGTCGGCACCTTGCTGTCACCGCTGATCGGCGTGGTGGGCGATCGTCTGGGCGCGAGCAAGGTGCTCTGTGCGATGCGTTTTTGCTATGCGATCTTTGCGGGAGTCATTCTCTTTCTGGCAAGCACCGAGCAACTCAGCCCAATCGCGGTACTGGTCATCGCTGCCCTGTCGGGGCTGATCCGGCCAACCGATATCGGCCTGCGCAGCGCACTGGTCGGGGCGACCGTACCACCGTCCCATCTGGTCGCCGCCATGGGCATCTCGCGCACAACCATGGACTCAGCCAAGATCGGGGGCGCGCTGCTCGGCACAGGCTTTATGGCGATTTTCGGTATGGCGCCGGCTTACATGGTGATTACCGGCATCTATCTCGCCGGCGCACTGCTGACGCTGTTCACCGATGGCAAGCCGATCGCAGGCCCGGCGAGCGAGGTCAGGGTCAGTGCGCCCCCCAAAGCCTCGCCATGGCTGGACCTGAAGGAGGGTATTGCCTACATCTGGCGTACACCACGAATGCTGGCCTCGATGAGCGTCGCCGCGCTGGTCAATCTGACGGCCTACCCGCTGACGCTTGGCCTGATGCCCTACATCGCGCGCAATGTCTTTCACCTGGACCAGCAGGGCCTGGGCCAATTGGTCGCCAGCTTTTCACTCGGCGCCCTGATCGGGTCAATCGCGATCAGCGTGCTGGGGCCCTATTTGCGCCCGGCGCGCACGATGGTGGCATCTTGCGCGGTCTGGTTCATCTTTCTGCTGGGGTTTGCAATGGCAAGCGATGTGCGCGTGGCAATGGGTCTGCTGCTGTGTGCCGGAATCATGCAAAGCCTCAGCATGCTGACGCTCACGGTCATTTTGCTGCGCACATCGGATCAGCGTTTCAGAAGCCGGATCATGGGTGTGAGGATGCTGGCGATATACCCCTTACCGCTCGGACTGCTGATTGCCGGCGCGCTGATTCCAAGGATCGGCTATCAGGAAACCGCGATCAGCATGGTGATCTGCGGGCTGCTGCTCACGCTTGCACTGGCCATCACCTGGCGTCGGGATATCCTTCCGCGCAACGCACCCGGCAATGGCATGTAGGCTGGTCAAGACCGATCAGCGGGACGATTCGCACGGCACCGGGATCGTCCCGAGGCTCAGGTCACGACGGTGTATCCCTCTTCTCGAATCGCCTCGACCAGTCGCTCACGGGGCAGGTCCGAGTTGATCACGACCTTGCCCGATTCGAGTTCGACCGAGACCGCCGAGGCATTGTCGAGAAGCTGGACGGCCTGGGTCACTGCCTTCACACAGTGACCGCAGGTCATGCCTTGCACCTTGAATTCCTGCTGCATGGATTCACTCCTTCATGTCGGTTTCAACCATGATGCCGGTTGATATCACAGTTGCGATGTGGGAGTCGTGCGCGCCGTTCAAGCGAGGCGAAGCGGACGGCGCACGCCCGACCATCGGTTAACATCAGCCGAGTCCACTGCGTTCGAAGCAGGACCAACAAAAGGAGAAGAGAATGTTCAGTCATGTGATGGTCGGCGTTAACGACCTCGAGGTTTCCAGAAAGTTTTATGACGCACTTTTGGGCACGATCGGCATCGGCCCCGGCGTCGCCAACAACAATCGCTATTTCTATCGCAGCCCCGCTGGCACTTTTGCGATCACCACACCGATCAACGGCCAGCCCGCAACGTTCGGCAATGGCAGCACGCTCGGATTCCTGCTCGAGTCGCCTGAACAAGGCGCCGCCTTTCATGCGGCCGGCATCGCCAACGGCGGCACCACCTGCGAAGACCCGCCCGGCTTTCGCGAAGGTCCTGCCGGCAAGCTTTATCTGGCCTACCTGCGCGACCCGGACGGCAACAAGCTGTGCGGCCTGCATCGCCCGCCCAAGAAGTAAGACACTCCACCCTCAACCCGCGCGAGCCGATCCGCGCGCCAGACTGAAGGACAAGCCATCATGAAAGCCGCGGTATTTCACGGTCCACGCGATATTCGATTCGAGGACGTTCCCCGGCCCGAATTGAATGACGGCGAGGCGCTGATGCGAATCAGAGCCTGCGGCATTTGCGGATCGGATCTGCACACCTATCGTGAAGGCCTGTTTCTTCAGCTTGGGCTGCCGATCGAGCAGGGCCGAATCCTCGGCCACGAGTTCAGCGGCGAGATTGTTGAAATTCGCGGCGAGATGCCCTCTGTGAAGGTCGGCGGGCGCTACACCACTGTCAGCGTGGGCGGCAATGCCGAGTTTCTGCGGATCACGCCCCAGATCGCCGGCCGCATGATTCCGATTCCTGATGACATCAGCTTCGAAGAAGCCGCGACCAACGAGCCGCTGGCCACCTCGATTCATGCGGTCAATCTGGCTGACCCGAAAGACGACCAGGTACTGGTGATCATGGGCGCCGGCATTATTGGCCTCGGTGTCCTCCAATGCATCAAGGCCCGCTGCAAGGCGCGCACGATCGTGGTCGACCTCTCGCCACGACGTCTGGCACTGGCCACAGAGCTCGGCGCTGACCTCACCATCAACGCCTCGCAGGAAGATGCCGTGGCCCGACTGAAGGCCCTGCACGGCACGACCGACCTGAGCCTGCTGGATTCGGCCGAGAGCGATATCGATACCGTCTTCGACTGCGCTGGCGCAACCGCCCATTTCAAGGGTACGACCGTCCTTGAGCAGGCCATCGGACTGGTTCGCCAGAACGGCAAGGTGATCGTGGTAGCGGTCTTCGAGCGCAAGATCGAGCTGGACGTCAACGTGCTGGTGCGAAAGGGCATCCAGCTGGTCGGGTCCTGGGCCTGGACGCCGGCCGATTTCGTCCAGGCGATGGAACTCATCAGCACACGAAAGATTGATCGCAAGCCGCTGATCACACACCGGTTTGCACTGGAAGACGCCTCGCAGGCCTATGAAACACAGATCCAGGCCAATGAAGCCGTGAAGGTGGTGCTGACCCCTTGAGGCTTGACCGTCGACAGGCCCGCAGCGATGCGGGCTTTTTTTATTGAAGACCGACATCCGGCAAAGACCATTCGATCAGGACCCAAGGAGACGCGATATGAACCAGAGCTCGCACCAGTACACCACGACCAACACCCGCATCCTGCTTGCCAAGCGGCCCTCAGGCTGGCCGGACGAGTCCTGCTTCCAGATCGAGGCCTGTGCCGAGCCCGAATGCGGCCCGCAAGACGTCACCGTGCAGGCAGTCTGGCTATCGCTTGACCCCTATCTGCGTGGACGCATGGACGAAGGCCAATCGTATGCACCAGGCTTTGCCCTCGGAAAGCCGATGGTGTCGCGGGTGGTCGGGCGCGTGATCGAATCGCGCAATGAGCGCTTTCGTGCAGGTGATTTCGTCTGGGGCTTTCTGGATTGGGCGCTTCGTACTGTCGTGGCGCGAGGCGAAGGTCTGCACAAGATCGGGCCGGAGCTGGGGCGACCGAGCCTGGCGATTTCAGCGCTCGGCATGCCGGGGCTGACCGCCTGGGTCGGTGCAATCGAGCTTGGCAAGCCCAGCCCGGGCGACACGGTCTATATCTCGTCAGCAGCCGGCACCATCGGGCAACTCGCCGGGCAGTTCGCCAAGCGCGCCGGCGCGCGCGTAGTCGGTTCGGTGGGCAGCGACGACAAGGTCGACTTTGTGCTCAAGCATTGCGGCTACGACGCTGCCTTCAATTACAAGACCCGCGACATGGACGAGGCACTGTGCGAGTTGTGCCCCAAGGGCATCGACGTCTATCTGGACAATGTCGGTGGCACAACGCTTGAAGCCGCGCTGCGGCATGCGAATGTCGCTGCACGCTTTCCGCTGTGCGGCATGATCTCGCGCTACAACGACGTCAAGGATCCGGGCGTACGCGGCATGCAGCTGATGGTGTCCAAGCGAATCGCGATGACCGGCTACATCGTCTATGACCATGTGCACAAGCTGCCGGCCTACCAGCTGCGTGCTGCGCCCTGGTTCAATGCCGGCGAGATGACCTTTCACGAAGACATTGTCCATGGCATCGAACAGGCACCCAAGGCCTTGCTGGGAATGCTCAAGGGCGATGCGCTGGGCAAAAAACTGGTTCAGGTCTGTGCCGCCTGACCAACCAGTACGGAGATCACCCTAATGACAACACGCAAT
>CANKWX010000063.1 GCA_947487165.1 Burkholderiales bacterium | reverse complement strand
TGGTGATGCCTGGGGACAACGTGAAGATGGTGGTCACGCTGATTGCCCCGATCGCGATGGAGCAGGGCCTGCGCTTTGCGATTCGCGAAGGTGGTCGTACCGTCGGTGCCGGCGTCGTCGCCAAGATCGTCGCCTGATACGTCTGTTGTGAAGTCCGGGCCCTTCGGGGCCTGGCGCTGAGCCGGAAATTCTTCCGGCAAGGCTTCGATACGGCCCGCTTGACTGCGGGCCACCGCTCTTTGAAGGAAATGCCATGCAAAGCCAAAAAATTCGTATCCGTCTCAAGGCTTTCGATTACAAGCTGATCGATCAGTCGGCCGCCGAGATCGTCGAGACCGCCAAGCGGACCGGCGCAGTGGTTCGCGGCCCTGTGCCCCTGCCGACCCGCATTCAGCGCTTTGACGTCCTGCGTTCGCCCCATGTCAACAAGACCTCGCGCGACCAGTTTGAGATCCGCACCCATCAGCGTTTGATGGACATCGTCGATCCCACCGACAAGACGGTCGATGCGCTCATGAAACTCGACCTGCCGGCCGGTGTCGACGTCGAGATCAAGCTGCAGTAAGTCTCGCGCCAGCGGCGCTCGCGCCGGCTTCGCCAAACCCGCCTCGGCCTCGAGGCGGGTTTTTTTTGCCCGACGCGGCTACACACGCCTTATGACAGATCTGCCGGCGCTTTAGTCCAAACAGCGCGCCTGGACTCCCGCTGATCGCTTCATGAGAACTAATGCCGCTTGCGCTTGCTGCAACCGCCGCGAGGCAATCTTGTGGTCTCTACACCCCCCCCACAGGATCAAACTCAATGAAGAATCCGAATTTTCACCCGGCCAACGACGTTGCGCTGAGCCCCGCACGCGAAACCATTCTCGACATCGTCGAGCGTGGCGAAAACCCGCGCCGACGCTTCTTCAAGGGATCGGTTGCCGGCACCACGGTTGCTCTGATGGGCGGCCTGACCCTCGACTCGCTCACCAACAGCGCCAACGCCGCCTACACCAGCCCGTCGCCAGCCGCGACCCTTGGCTTCAGCTCGGTTCCGGTCAACCTGTTCACAAACGGCGCAGCCGACGACAAGGTCACCGTTCCCCCCGGTTATTCGGTCAGCGTGCTGATCGGCTGGGGCGACCCGGTCTCCGGTGGCCCCCAGCTTGACCCGACCCGCGCCTCGACCGAGGCCGAGCAGGTTCAGCAGTACGGCATGAATGTCGACGGCATGTACTTCTTCCCGTTCGCAACCCGCGGCGGACTGTCGAATGACCGCGGCCTGCTGGCCGTCAACCACGAGTACACCGACGAAGGCATCCTGCATCACGACACCACGCTTGCCACGAAAAACATCACCCAGGCACAGGTGCGGACTTCGCAAGCCGCCCATGGCGTCTCGGTCGTCGAAGTGCGCAAGGTCGGTAACGCCTGGAGCGTCGTGCGCCCCTCGATCTATGGTCGCCGTATCACCGTGAATACGCCGATGGAAATCCGCGGCCCGGCCGCCGGTCACGATCTGATGAAGACCGCCGCCGACAGCACCGGCACCCAGTCTCTGGGCACCCTCAACAACTGCGCCGCCGGCTACACCCCCTGGAACACCTTCCTGACAGCCGAAGAGAACTGGAACGGATATTTCGGTGCCACGACCGGTGCAACCAACGCCACCACCGGGCTGGTCGAAAATGACAGCACCTTCGCGCCGACCTCACTTGAAAACCGCTATGGCCTCAACCGGAATGGCTTCGGCTATCGCTGGCACCATGCCGATGCGCGTTTCAACATGAACCAGAACCGCAATGAGCCAAACCGCTTTGGCTGGGTGGTCGAGATCGACCCCTTTGATCCGAAGAGCAAGCCGATCAAGCGCACCGCGCTCGGTCGCATCAAGCACGAAAACGCCGAGTTTGCCATCGGCCCTGACAACACCTTCGCGGTCTATTCCGGCGATGACGAGCGCAACGATTACATCTACAAGTTCGTTGCGAGCGCCAAGTACAACCCGACCAACCGCGCGGCCAACAAGCACCTGCTTGACGCCGGCACGCTCTATGTTGCCAAGCTCAACGCCAACGGCACCGGCACCTGGATGCCGCTGACCTACGGTCAGAACGGTCTGGTGGCACCGATGTTCAACAGCCAGGCCGAGGTCCTGATCAAGACCCGTCAGGCTGCTGACGTGCTCGACGCCACCGAAATGGATCGCCCTGAGTGGATTGCGGTGCATCCGACCAGCCGCGAGGTCTATGTCACGCTGACCAACAACAACCGCCGCGGCACCAGCCCTGCGTCGCTCAATTCACCGACTACCGTCGCCGCCACAGCCCGTCCTCCGATCGACGCTGCCAACCCCCGCAAGGACAACAAATACGGTCACATCATCCGTTGGCGCGAAGACGGCGACAATCCGGGTGCTACCACCTTCACCTGGGAGATCTTTACGCTCGCAGGCGACTCGGCCAACACCAGCACCGATACCGTTGCCAACTATCAGGGCAATATCAACGGCGACGATTTCGGCGCTCCCGATGGCCTGTGGTTTGACCATGACAACCGCCTCTGGATCCAGACCGACCAGCAAGGCGACGCCACTGGCGACTGGGCGAACATCGGCGCCAACTCCATGCTGGCGGCCGACCCGGTCACCCGTGAAGTCAAGCGCTTCCTGACCAGCCCCAAGAACTGCGAGGTCACCGGCGTGACCAGCACGCCGGACGGAAAGACCTTCTTCGTCGGCATCCAGCATCCGGGCGAAGACTGGAGCGGCTCGTTCACCTCGAAAAGCACCTGGCCCGACAGCGGCATTAACGGCCCCACCCGTCTCAACCCCACTGGCGCAGCCACCACGCCGACCAAGCCGCGCGCTGCCACCCTCGTGATCACCCACAACGGCGGCGCGAAGATCGGCGCCGGCGGCGCGGTCTGACCATCAGCCCTACAAGGAAACAGAACATGAAACTCACACGTCTTTCAATCGCCCTGCTCGCTGGCGCACTCATCAGCAATGCAGCACTCGCTGATGGCTTTGTCACCGTTCTGCCCGGCTCCAGCGTCTCGCTGCTCGATCTGTCCAGCACCGGTGTGAACCTTGGCACCTCGGGCCAGGCATCGACCTCGGCCGGCGTCTTCACCATCGGCAACACCGGTACCGGTGTTGTTGTCGGCGAAACCGCCCCGGTGTTGCTTGGTGACAATGGCTCCTGGCAGCCTGCTGCTTTCACCAGCTGGGCACCCACCAGGGAGCTGGGCGCGTACGTTAACGGCAATTTCAATGCCGATAACAGCGTGCTCTTCGCGCTGGCACCCGGTCAGACCACCTCCTTTGTTGGCCTGAACTACGCGACCGATGCCACCAGCGGCGTCGCGCCGGGCACGCTGTCGCTCGAGGTCCTCGATGCTCAGGGGCAGGTTATTGCAACCAGCGCCGTACTGTCGAACTCCGCGAACGTCGACGCCATCAACACCGGCAGCTTCATTGGCTACATCTCGGAGTCCTCGGCCATCGGTGGATTCCGCGTCCTCGGCGGCTACCATGCCTACGGTGATGTGACCTTTGCCGCACCGGTTCCTGAGCCCCAGGAAATCATGTTCATGATCGCAGGCCTGTCGGCGATCGGTGTTGCAATGCGTCGGCGCAAGGCCAACGCAGCCGCAGCCGCCTGATCGTCGGCTCGACTCGGCGCAGCCCCCCCTGGGCTGCGCTGCGTCGACAGCAGCAGACCGCCTGGCGGCCTCATGCCAGCTGATCTGCTGCCACCGGCTAAGTTTGGGGGGAGTGTTCATCTTCCCCCATGTCACACATCCTTCAGTCACTACTGCTGCTCTTTAGCCTGTGCGGCATCGCCCTGGGTTTGTGGCAGCGCGACCGCTTGCCGCCGCCTGTCCGGCTGGTATCGGCTGTTGCCCAGGAACCGCTGCAAAAACCAACGCGCGCTGCCGGATTTCAGGCAAGCGCTGCCAGCGTCGACTACACCGTCAAGCCGCTGTTCGACTACCGAATACAGGGCGTCGTGGTCAGCCGTCATGACACAGCGGTGTGGTGGGATCTGGTTCATCGCAAAGACTGGAACGACCACCTGAATGCGGTCGATCTGTGCATCGTCTGGGGCACCAATGCCACCACCGGCATCTATCGCCAGTTGCGCTACTGGAGCAGCACCTGGACCTGCACTGCGGCGACAAACTCTGACGCGATCTGGCAGCGCTTCGATCCGGACGGCCTGTCGAACAATCATCTGCTGACCAACGATCCATCGATTGCTCGACTGCTGCGAACCGTGCGCCCGGGCGATCAGGTCGAGATCACCGGCAAACTTGCCGAGTACTCTCACAATGACGGGCTGGCCTTCAAGCGCGGCACCAGCATTCGACGCGATGATCGCGGCAATGGTGCCTGCGAGACGATCTGGGTCGATACTGCGCGGATATTGCGTCAGGCCAACCGTGAATGGCGCACCGCGTTGACGCTGGCCTGGGCTGGTCTGGCGATCTCAATTCTGTGGTGGTTCGTGCTGCCCCCGAGGCTCGCCAGAGGCTAGTCTCGAACGGCCGCACTCGAACTGCTTCCTTTGAGCACCTGTACTTGAGCGCCTGAGCTTCGGTGCCTGTCGCTCACGATTGTCAAGAATCCTCACTGGAAAGCTTGCGTCGTGCCCGGGAAATCGCTTATCATCGAAGGCTCGGCTGAATTTCGGTCTGCCTCGTCTCGCACTTTGCGAGGCTTCCAAGCGGGCTTTTGCTTCGGTCGTTTGAACTTTGCAGCGCGCTTTGCCTGGTTTTCGTCAGTTAGGCAGCGAGCGATCACACCCGGCCAATCGTTGTCGGGAACGGAGAAAAACATGAGCCTTGGCCTTGTGGGACGCAAGGTCGGCATGATGCGCATCTACACCGACGACGGCGACGCCGTACCGGTTACCGTGCTCGACGTGTCGAACAATCGTGTCGCCCAGATCAAGTCCGTCGAATCCGACGGCTATTCCGCGGTGCAGGTCGCCTTTGGCGAGCGCCGTCCTTCCCGGGTCACCAAGGCGCGTGCCGGACACTTCGCCAAGGCGGGTGTGCAGGCTGGTACCGATCTGCGCGAATTCCGCGTGCCGGCTGCCAAGTTGGCCGACCTCGCGCCAGGCGCTGTGGTTGCTGCCACCATCTTCGCCGCCGGCCAGAAAGTCGACGTCGCAGGCACCTCAATCGGCAAGGGCTTTACCGGCACCATCAAGCGTTACAACTTCGCTTCGGGTCGCGCATCGCACGGCAACTCGCGCTCGCACAATGTGCCTGGCTCGATCGGTATGGCGCAGGATCCCGGCCGTGTCTTTCCCGGCAAGCGGATGTCCGGCCACATGGGTGACGAGTCAAAGACCATCCAGAACCTCGTGATTGCTCGTGTCGACGCCGAACGCGGTCTGCTGATGGTGCGCGGCGCTGTGCCGGGCGCCAAGGGCGGCGCGGTGGTGGTTACCCCGGCAGCCAAGACACCTTTGGCCAAAGGCGGCCTGCCGCGCGTGGCCCGAGTGGTTGCGCCGTCCGGTCCTGTCAACCCTGCCAAAGCCGGCAAGAAGTAAGGGGGCGCCATGGAACTGAAACTGCTGAACGAGCAGGGCCAGCCGGCCTCCACGGTTGCTGCTGCTGACACCGTCTTCGGGCGCGATTTCAACGAGCCCCTGATTCATCAGGTGGTGGTTGCGTACCAGGCAAACGCCCGCAGCGCCAACAGTAAACAGAAAGATCGCTCCGAAGTGCGTCACAGCACCAAGAAGCCCTTCCGTCAAAAAGGCACCGGCCGCGCCCGTGCCGGTATGACCTCGTCACCCCTGTGGCGCGGAGGCGGCAAGATCTTCCCGAATTCGCCCGACCAGAATTATTCGCACAAGGTCAACCGCAAGATGTATCGCGCCGGAATGTGCTCGATCCTCTCGCAGCTGGCCCGCGAAGACCGCGTCATGGTGGTCGAATCGATGTCTGTCGATGCGCCCAAAACCAAGCTGCTGGTCGACAAACTGAAGGTGATGGGCCTGGGCTCTGTGCTGGTCCTGACCGATGGTGCCGACGAGAATCTGATTCTTGCCTCGCGCAACCTGCCGAATGTGCTGGTCCTCGAGGCCCGCCACGCCGACCCGGTGTCGCTGGTGCATTTCGACAAGGTGCTGATCACCAAGCCGGCGCTGGCTGCTGTCCAGGAGATGCTTGCATGAATCCGGAACGTCTGATGCAGGTGCTGCTCGCACCGATCGTTTCTGAAAAGAGCACGATGCTCGCCGACAAGAACAATCAGGTCGGATTCCGCGTGATTCAGGATGCCACCAAGCCTGAAATCAAGGCGGCCGTCGAACTGATGTTCAAGGTCGAGGTTGAGTCGGTTCAGGTCCTGAACCAGAAAGGCAAGGCCAAGCGGTCGGGCCGTTTCCTGGGGCGGCGCAGCAATGTGCGCAAGGCGTATGTCTGCCTGAAGCCCGGCCAGGAAATCAATTTCGCGGAGACCCGATAAATGACCGTCGTCAAAGTCAAACCGACATCCCCCGGTCGCCGGGGCATGGTCAAGGTGGTTACGCCGGGTCTGCATAAAGGTAAGCCGCATGCAGCGCTGGTCGAGCCGCAAACACGCGGTTCGGGCCGCAACAACCTTGGTCATATCACCACGCGTCACCGCGGCGGCGGTCACAAGTCGCATTACCGCGTCGTCGATTTCAAGCGCGCCAAGGACGGCATTCCGGCCAAGGTCGAGCGCATCGAATACGACCCGAACCGCAGCGCGCATCTGGCCTTGCTGTGCTACGCCGATGGCGAGCGCCGCTATATTCTCGCGCCGCGTGGCGTGTCGGCTGGCGTGACCCTGATGTCCGGGTCCGAGGCGCCGATCCGCTCGGGCAACACCCTGCCCATCCGCAATATTCCGGTGGGTTCGACCATTCATTGCATCGAGATGCTTCCCGGCAAGGGCGCACAAATCGCCCGCTCGGCAGGCGCGTCTGCGCAGCTGCTGGCCCGCGAAGGCACTTACGCGCAGGTTCGCCTGCGCTCAGGTGAAATTCGCCGGGTGCATATCGAGTGCCGTGCAACGCTTGGCGAAGTCGGCAACGAAGAGCACAACCTGCGCCAGATCGGCAAAGCGGGTGCGACACGCTGGCGCGGTATCCGCCCGACGGTTCGCGGCGTTGCCATGAACCCGGTCGACCACCCGCACGGTGGCGGCGAAGGCAAGACCGGCGAGGGACGCGTGCCGGTGAACCCGTGGGGTCAGCCGACCAAGGGCTACCGTACGCGTCGAAACAAGCGCACGAACTCGATGATCGTTCAGCGTCGCTTCAAGAAATAACGGGTGACCCATGGCACGTTCAGTTAAGAAAGGACCCTTCGTCGACGACCACCTCATGAAAAAGGTGGACAAGGCGCAGGCCATTAAAGACAAGAAGCCGATCAAGACCTGGTCGCGCCGTTCAACGATCCTCCCCGAGTTCATCGGGCTGACGATCGCGGTTCACAACGGCAAGCAGCACATCCCGGTCTTCGTCAACGAGAACATGGTCGGCCACAAGCTCGGCGAGTTTTCGCTCACCCGCACCTTCAAAGGCCATGCGGCCGACAAGAAGGCGGGTGCCAAGGGCAAGGGCGCGCGCAAGTAAGGAGTGACAGTTCAAATGGAAACCAAAGCCATTCTTCACGGCGTCCGACTCTCTGCCCAAAAGGGCAGGCTTTCCGCCGACTTGATTCGCGGCAAGCCGGTCGAGCAGGCGCTCAATATCCTTACCTTCTCGCCGAAGAAGGCGTCGAAGATCATCAAGAAAGTGCTCGAGTCGGCGATTGCCAACGCCGAGCACAACGATGGTGCCGACGTCGACGAACTGAAGGTCAAGACCATCCATGTCGAGAAGGGTGCTTCGCTGCGCCGATTCGACGCCAGGGCCAAGGGCCGCGGCGTTCAGATCGAAAAGCAGACTTGCCACATCTTCGTGACCGTCGGCAACTGAGCGCAGGAATAAGACGATGGGACAAAAAATCCACCCGACCGGCTTTCGACTCGCGGTCAGCCGCAACTGGTCGTCACGCTGGTACGCCAACAGCCGCGACTTTCCCGGCATGCTCAATGAGGACATCAAGGTCCGCGCCTATCTTCGCAAGAAGCTGCGTGGCGCCTCGGTCGGCCGCGTCCTGATCGAGCGTCCGTCCAAGAACGCCCGCATCACGATTTTCTCGGCACGTCCGGGCGTGGTGATCGGCAAGAAGGGCGAGGACATCGAGATTCTCAAGGCCGACCTTCAGCGCCTGCTGAAAGTGCCGGTGCATGTGAATATCGAAGAGATCCGCAAGCCCGAAACCGACGCCCAGCTGATTGCCGATTCGATTACCCAGCAGCTCGAAAAGCGGATCATGTTCCGTCGGGCCATGAAGCGCGCGATGCAAAACGCGATGCGCCTCGGTGCCCTGGGCATCAAGATCATGAGCTCGGGTCGTTTGAACGGCGCTGAAATCGCCCGGGTCGAGTGGTATCGCGAAGGACGCGTTCCGCTTCATACCCTGCGTGCTGATATTGACTACGGCACCTCCGAAGCGGAGACCACCTACGGCATCATCGGTGTGAAGGTCTGGGTCTACAAGGGCGATACCCTTGGGCGCACCGACGTGGCTGCTGCCGAGAAAGAGGCCTCGCCGCCGCCTGAGCGTGATGATCGTCGTCCCCGCCGTCCGGGTGGAGCGCCAGGTCGTCCCGGCGAGCGTCGCGGTCCGGGTGGAGGCGCTCCTGGTGGACGCCGTCCTGCTGGCGCAGACGCCGATACCAAGCCTGCCGCCGGTGCACCCGACGCACCCAAATCAATCGTCAAGCGCGTCCGCAAATCCAGCGGCGACGCCCCCGCGGGCGAGACCAAGCCCGTCGAGCCCAAGGGGCAATAAGGAACGACCATGCTGCAACCTGCACGACGCAAGTACCGCAAGGAGCAAAAGGGCCGCAACAAGGGCATCGCGACCCGCGGCACCAATGTCTCTTTCGGTGAGTTTGGCCTGAAGGCCATCGGACGTGGCCGCCTCACCGCGCGCCAGATCGAAGCGGCACGCCGAGCCATGACCCGCCATATCAAACGGGGCGGTCGCATCTGGATCCGCATCTTCCCGGACAAGCCGATTTCACAAAAGCCTGCCGAAGTCCGGATGGGTAACGGTAAAGGCAATCCCGAGTACTACGTGGCCGAGATTCAGCCGGGCAAGGTGCTCTACGAAATGGACGGCGTCGAAGAAACCCTGGCACGCGAAGCGTTTGCGCTCGCCGCCGCCAAGCTGCCGATCGCAACGATCTTTGTTGCCCGGCATCTGGGCGCCTGAACGAAAGGATCGTCATGGATATGACCGAATTGAGAAGCAAGGGCAATGAAGAGCTCGGCAAGGAATTGTCCGATCTGCTGCGGGCCCAGTTTTCGCTGCGGATGCAGATTGCCACCCAGCAGCTCAACAATACGTCGCAGCTGCGCAAGGTCCGCCGAGACATTGCCCGTGTGAGGACCGTGATGACCCAGAAGGCAGCAGCGAAATGAACGAAGCGACTCTTCCCGCTGAAGCCGGCGAAGCCGGCCAACGCACCCTGACCGGCCGTGTCGTCAGCAACAAGATGCAGAAGACCGTGACCGTGCTGATTGAGCGCAAGGTCAAGCATCCGCTCTATGGCAAATACGTCACCCGTTCGACCAAGTACCACGCTCATACCGAGGACGCTCTGAACGAAGGCGATACCGTCGAGATCAAGGAGTGTCGCCCGCTGTCGCGGACCAAGACCTGGACGGTTGTCCGGCTGGTCCAGGCGTCAAGGGGTGTTTGAGTTTTTGAATTGAAAGCGTCAGGGTTGTTGACAGCCCTGAATTTCGTGTCATAATCATAGTCTTTCTCTTTTTCGGCGCAGGCAAATCGGTCTGCGACAGGGCAAAGAGATCCAATCCCGTTCTACGGGGCCAAGACTGACCGCGGCGGTATTGTTCCGGGCTATCTCGGGGCGTCCAGGCGGATCAAGTTGGGAGTGAGTCATGATTCAGATGCAGTCGACGCTGGACGTCGCCGATAACACCGGTGCGCGTTCGGTGATGTGTATCAAGGTGCTGGGCGGCTCAAAGCGCCGTTACGCCGGCATCGGCGACATCATCAAAGTCTCGATCAAGGAAGCGCAGCCGCGCGGCCGGGTCAAGAAAGGTGAGGTCTACAACGCGGTTGTCGTGCGTACGGCCAAGGGTGTTCGTCGCCCCGACGGCTCGCTCGTCAAGTTCGATGGCAACGCCGCAGTGTTGCTTAACGCCAAGCTCGAGCCGATCGGCACCCGCATCTTCGGGCCGGTCACGCGTGAGCTTCGAAACGAGCGATTCATGAAGATCGTCTCGCTCGCGCCTGAAGTGCTGTAAGAGGGGCACCGCCATGGAAAAAATTCGCAAAGGCGACGAGGTGGTCGTGATCACCGGTCGCGATAAAGGCAAGCGCGGTACGGTCAGTGCCCGCATCGACGAGCGACATGTGACGGTCGACGGCATCAATGTCGTCAAGAAGCACGCCCGCCCGAACCCCATGAAGGGCGTGGCCGGCGGCATCGTCGACAAGGTCATGCCGATCGATCAGTCCAATCTGATGATCTTCAATCCTGCCAGTGGCAAGGGCGACCGGGTTGGTTTCCGGATGCTCGAAGACGGCACGAAGGTCAGGGTGTTCCGTTCAAACGGCGAACAGGTCAAGGCCTGAGGCCGCGGATAACGAGGAAATCACTGTAATGGCTCGTCTGCAACAAACTTACCGCGAAAAGATCGCGCCCGACCTGATGAAGCAGTTTGGCTATTCATCGGTCATGGAAGTCCCGCGCATCACCAAGATCACGCTCAACATGGGTGTGGGCGAGGCCATTGGCGACAAGAAGCTGCTCGACCTGGCAACGGCCGATCTGATCAAGATCGCCGGTCAGAAGCCGGTGTCGACCAAGGCTCGCAAGGCAATCGCCGGCTTCAAGATCCGTGCCGGCTATCCGATCGGCTGCATGGTCACGCTGCGCGGCAACCGCATGTACGAATTCCTCGACCGGCTTGTCACGATCGCGCTGCCGCGTGTTCGCGATTTCCGCGGGATCTCCGGTCGCGCCTTTGATGGGCGTGGCAATTACAACCTCGGCGTGAAGGAGCAGATCATCTTCCCCGAGATCGAATACGACAAGGTCGACAAGGTGCGGGGTCTGAATATCAGCATCGCCACCACCGCCAAGTCCGACGATGAGGCAAAGGCGCTGTTGACCGCGTTCCGCTTCCCGTTCCGTAACTGAGGGTTGATAAGTGGCCAAGACCTCCCTGATTGAGCGTGAAAAAAAGCGCGAGATGCTGGTGAAGAAGTACGCACCGAAGCGCGCCGAACTGAACGCGATCATTGACGACCAGTCCAAGTCTGAGGAAGAGCGCTTCCAGGCGCGCCTCAAGCTGCAGCAGTTGCCTCGCAATTCAAGCCCGACCCGTCTTCGCAATCGTTGCGAACTGACAGGCCGACCCCGCGGTACCTACCGCAAATTTGGACTTGCGCGTAGCAAGCTGCGCGAGATTGCCATGCGCGGCGAAGTGCCGGGCATGACCAAGGCGAGCTGGTAAGGAGCGAACTAACATGAGCATGAGCGATCCGATCGCCGACATGTTCACGCGCATCCGCAACGCGCAGCGCGTCGACAAACAGACGGTAGCGATGCCGTCTTCGAAGATCAAGTTGGCGATTGCAGCCGTCTTGAAGGACGAAGGCTACATCGATGGTTTCCAGGTCAAGGGTGAAGAAGGCAAGCCGCAGCTTGAGGTGCAACTCAAGTATTACGCTGGTCGCCCCGTGATCGAGCGGCTCGAGCGCGTGTCGCGCCCGGGTCTGCGTGTTTACAAGGGCCGTGACAATCTGCCCCAGGTGCTTAATGGCCTGGGTGTGGCAATCGTCACGACGTCCAAAGGCGTGATGACCGATCGCCGTGCCCGTCAGACGGGTCTGGGCGGCGAAGTCATCGGCTACGTGGCCTAAGGGAGGGCATATGTCACGAGTTGCACGTATGCCGATCGCAGTGCCGTCGGGCGTCGATGTCCAGATCGCTAATGGTGTGATTACCGCCAAGGGTCCCCTGGGAACCCTGACGCAGGCGATCAATCCGCTGGTCGCAATCAATCGCGACGGCGCAGAGTTGAAGATTTCTGCGGTCGGTGAGACCACCGCTGCAGCGGCCATGAGCGGCACGTTTCGTGCGCTGGTGGCCAATATGGTTCAGGGTGTGAGCAAGGGGTTTGAGCGCAAGCTGACGCTGGTTGGCGTGGGCTATCGGGCTCAGGCTCAGGGTGCAACGTTGAACCTGTCTTTGGGTTTTTCGCACCCGGTGGCGCATCAGATGCCTGAGGGCGTCAAGTGCGAGACACCGACCCAGACCGAAATTCTCATCAAGGGTGCCGACAAGCAGAAAGTTGGCCAGATCGCTGCCGAAGTCCGGGCATACAAGCCGCCAGAGCCCTACAAAGGTAAAGGCGTGCGGTATTCGGACGAGGTTGTGGTCATCAAGGAAACCAAAAAGAAGTAACCGAGCCGCAGGACGAACATGGACAAGAAGCAATCCCGTCTGCGCCGGTCACTGCAGACGCGACACAAAATCGCCGAATTGCGGGTCGACCGGCTTACGGTCTTTCGCAGCAATTTGCATATTTACGCCAACATCGTCGCCGCGACCGGCGACAAGGTGCTGGTATCGGCATCAACCCTCGAGACCGAGGTGCGAGCACAGCTGGCAGGTCAGACCGGGCGAGGCGGCAATGCCGCGGCGGCTGCTCTGGTCGGCAAGCGTCTCGCCGAAAAGGCTTTGGCTGCCGGCATCCAGTCGGTTGCCTTCGATCGAGCCGGTTACCGCTATCACGGTCGGGTCAAAACCCTTGCAGACGCGGCACGTGAAGCCGGTCTCAAGTTCTGACACGGCACCTTAAGGAAGATCCAGGATGGCAAAGATCCAGGCAAGAGTCGGTGCCGAACAGCGCGACGACGGACTGAAAGAAAAAATGATCGCGGTCAATCGCGTGACCAAGGTCGTCAAGGGCGGCCGGATCCTCGGCTTCGCTGCCTTGACCGTGGTCGGTGACGGCGATGGCCGCATCGGCATGGGCAAGGGCAAGTCGCGCGAGGTGCCGGTGGCGGTGCAAAAAGCCATGGACGAGGCACGCCGCAAGATGGTTCGCGTGTCCTTGCGCAATGGCACGCTGCAGCACCCTGTGACCGGTCGTCACGGTGCGGCTCGCGTCTTTATCGCGCCGGCAGCAGAGGGTACCGGCATCATCGCCGGCGGCCCGATGCGCGCAATTTTCGAGGTGATGGGCGTGAGCAACGTCGTCGCCAAGAGCCACGGCTCGAGCAACCCTTACAACATGGTTCGGGCCACGCTCGATGCCTTCACCCACATGAGCACGCCGGCCGAGATTGCGGCCAAGCGCGGCAAGACCGTCGAGGAGATCCTCGGCTGATCGCCGGGGCCAAGCCATGAGCAAGAAGACCCTGAAGGTCACCCTGTTCCGCAGTCCGATCGGTACGCGCGATTCCCATCGCCAGACCGTACTCGGGCTCGGCCTGAAGAAGATCAACCAGACCCGCGAACTCGAAGACACCCCGGCAGTGCGCGGCATGATCACCAAGGTGTCCTACCTGGTGAAGATCGAGGCCTGATATGCGATTGAATGACATCAAGCCTGCCGAAGGCAGCAAGCATCCGAGAAAGCGCGTTGGTCGCGGCATCGGTTCCGGTCTGGGCAAAACTGCCGGCCGTGGACACAAGGGCCAGAAGTCGCGTTCGGGCGGATTCCACAAAGTCGGCTTCGAAGGCGGCCAGATGCCGTTGCAGCGTCGCCTTCCCAAGCGCGGCTTCAAATCGCTTGCAGCCGGGACGGTTGGTGAAGTCAGGCTATCCGACCTGCAGAAGATGTCCGGCGAAGAGATCGATCTGTTGGCACTGATCTCGGCTGGCGTGATTTCCCAGTTGTCGCTGAGGGCGCGGGTGATCCTGTCGGGCACGATCGAGCGCAAGGTTGTGCTGCGCGGGCTGGGCGTGACCAAGGGTGCGAAGGCGGCCATTGAGGCAGCCGGCGGCTCGGTCGCCTGATCAGCTCGCTGACAACCCTGTAACGATCCTTTATCGACCCCACAGGAATAAACCCCTTGGCCAAAAGCCCCACCGCACAGATCAAGCAGGCAGGCAAGTTCGGCGACTTGAAGCGCCGGCTCGTCTTTCTGCTGCTGGCGCTCGTGGTCTATCGGGTTGGCGCGCACATTCCGGTGCCCGGCATCGACCCGGAGCAACTTGCTCAGCTCTTCAAGAGCCAGTCGGGCGGCGTTCTCGGTCTGTTCAACCTGTTTTCAGGCGGAGCGCTGTCTCGTTTTACGGTGTTTGCGCTGGGGATCATGCCCTACATCTCTGCATCGATCATCATGCAGCTTTTGACGGTCGTTGTGCCTCAGCTCGAGTCTTTGAAAAAGGAAGGCGAGGCTGGGCGGCGCAAGATCACGCAGTACACCCGCTGGTTCACGCTTGCGCTGGCCGCCTTTCAGGCCTTTGGTATCAGCGTTGCGCTGGAAGCTCAGCCGGGCCTGGTCATCGATCCGGGCCTGATGTTCCGATTCACCGCCGCGGTGTCGCTGGTGACCGGCACGATGTTTCTGATGTGGCTCGGCGAGCAGATCACCGAGCGCGGGCTGGGCAATGGCATCTCCATCATCATCTTTGCCGGCATTGCTGCCGGCCTGCCGGGCGCGATCGCCGGCATGGGCGAGCTGGTGCGCAACGGCTCGATGAGCCCGATCGTGGCGCTGCTGATTGCGGCAGTGGTTGTGCTGGTCACCGCTTTCGTGGTGTTTGTGGAGCGCGGGCAGCGTCGCATCACCATCAATTACGCCAAGCGTCAGGTCGGCAACAAGATTTATGGTGGCCAGAGTTCCTATCTGCCGCTCAAGCTCAACATGGCAGGCGTTATTCCGCCGATTTTTGCATCCTCGATCATTCTGTTTCCCGCGACCGCTGCGCAGTGGTTCACCTCCGGTGATTCCATCAGTCCGTTGGTGCGATTCGTGAAGGATGTGGCAGCGACGCTTTCGCCCGGTCAGCCGGTCTATATCGCGCTCTATGCCATGGCGATCGTCTTTTTCTGCTTCTTTTATACCGCGCTGGTCTTCAATAGCCGCGAGACGGCTGACAACCTCAAAAAGAGCGGCGCTTTTGTTCCCGGCATCAGGCCGGGAGAGCAGACCGCCAAGTACGTCGACAAGATCCTGATGCGACTGACCTTGGCCGGTGCGATCTACATCACCCTGGTTTGCCTGCTCCCCGAGTTTCTGGTGCTGCGCTGGAACGTGCCCTTTTATTTCGGTGGTACCTCGCTGCTGATCATCGTGGTGGTCACCATGGATTTCATGGCACAGGTTCAGGCCTACCTGATGTCCCATCAATACGAAAGCCTGCTCAAGAAAACCAATTTCAAGGGCATGGGTTCGCCGCCGACGCGGTGACCACAGGAAGGACCGGATGGCGAAAGACGATGTGATCCAGATGCAGGGCGAGGTGGTCGAAAACCTGCCCAACGCGACATTCCGCGTGAAGCTGGAAAACGGTCATATGGTGCTCGGGCATATTTCCGGAAAGATGCGGATGCACTACATCCGGATTCTGCCGGGTGACAAGGTGACAGTAGAGCTCACGCCCTACGACCTGTCTCGAGCGCGGATTGTGTTCAGGGCAAAGTGAACGGGCTGCATAGCAGGCCGAACGAAGACGATGGCACCTGACGGGTGCATAGAGGAATGACATGAAGGTACTAGCAAGCGTTAAGAAGATCTGCAGGAAGTGCAAGATCATCAAGCGTCACGGCGTGGTCAGAGTGATCTGCACCGAGCCGCGTCACAAGCAGCGTCAAGGCTAAGGGGTTTCGCATGGCACGTATTGCGGGCATCAACGTCCCTGATCGTCAACACACCGAGATCGGCCTGACGGCGATCTTTGGTATCGGCCGGCCGCGCGCTCGCGCGATCTGCGAGGCAGCGGGCATTCCCCTGACCAAGAAGGTCAAGGATCTGACCGATCCCGAACTCGAGCGGCTGCGCGATCAACTTAACCGCTTCACCCTCGAGGGTGATCTGCGTCGCGAAGTGACGATGTCGATCAAGCGGCTGATGGATCTCGGCTGCTATCGCGGTGTGCGACATCGCCGCGGTCTGCCCTTGCGCGGTCAGCGCACCAAAACCAATGCCCGTACCCGCAAGGGGCCGCGCAAGGCCGGCATCGCGCTCAAGAAGTAAACCGACCAAACGGATCAAACAGACATGGCCACACAAAAGCAGGGCTCGCAGCAGGGCAACCGGGTCCGCAAGAAGATCAAGAAGAACGTCTCGGACGGCATTGCTCACGTCCACGCGTCCTTCAACAACACCATCATCACGATCACCGACCGTCAGGGTAATGCCCTGTCGTGGGCGACGTCTGGCGGAGCCGGTTTCAAGGGCTCACGCAAGTCGACGCCGTTTGCGGCGCAGGTCGCTGCCGAAACCGCCGGTCGTGCTGCCCAGGAGCAGGGGATTCGCAATCTCGATGTGCGCATCAAGGGCCCTGGCCCCGGACGCGAGTCATCGGTGCGTGCGCTCAATGCGCTTGGAATCAAGATCATGTCGATTGCCGATGTGACGCCGGTGCCGCACAACGGTTGCCGGCCGCCTAAAAAGCGGCGGATCTGACCGACGTTTTTTATCAAGCCCACTGTTCACCCCATCGGCAACGATGCAAAGGGTGGACTAACCGCAGCTTAGTCTGCGTATTCGAAAAGAGATCATCACGTGGCACGCTATACCGGACCAAAAGCCAGGCTCTCCCGGCGCGAAGGGACAGACCTGTTTCTCAAGAGCGCACGGCGCTCACTTGCCGACAAGTGCAAGCTCGACAGCAAACCCGGCCAGCATGGCCGGACGTCGGGTTCGCGGACCTCCGACTACGGTCTTCAGCTTCGCGAGAAGCAGAAGGTCAAGCGGATGTACGGCGTTCTCGAGCGCCAGTTCAGGCGCTACTTTGCTGAGGCCGAGCGTCGCAAGGGCAATACCGGCGCGAATTTGCTTGCGCTGCTTGAATGCCGTCTTGACAACGTGGTCTACCGCATGGGCCTTGCTTCGACCCGCGCCGAGGCGCGCCAGCTGGTCAGCCACAAGGCCATCTCGATGAACGGTTCTACCGTCAATATTCCGTCGGTCCAGGTCCGTCCGAACGACGTGATCACGATCCGCGAGAAAGCCAAAAAACAGGTTCGTGTCCAGGACTCACTGAGTCTTGCCGAGCAAAGCGGCTTCCCGTCGTGGGTCTCGGTCGACAAGACCAAGATGGAAGGCATCTTCAAATCGGTGCCCGAGCGTTCCGACATCGCAGCCGATGTGAACGAAAGCCTGATCGTCGAATTGTATTCGCGTTAATCCAGGAACCCTATTCCATGCAGACTTCTTTGCTGAAGCCCCGTATTGTCGAAGTCGAGCAACTCGGTGCCTCCCACGCTCGTGTGGTGATGGAGCCGTTCGAGCGAGGCTATGGCCACACTCTGGGCAACGCCCTGCGACGTGTCCTCCTGTCGTCTATGGTCGGTTATGCGCCGACCGAAGTTCAGATCACCGGGGTCGTGCACGAATACTCGACGATCGATGGCCTGCGCGAGGACGTGGTCGATCTTCTCCTGAACCTCAAGGGAATCGTTTTCAAGCTGCACAACCGTGATGACGTGTTCCTCACCTTGCGCAAAGAAAGCCCCGGCCCGGTGCTGGCGTCTGATATCGAGCTGCCGCACGATGTCGAGCTCATCAATGGCGACCATGTCATTGCCAACCTTACCCAGGGTGGCAAGCTCGACATTCAGATCAAGGTCGAGCGCGGCCGCGGTTACCTGCCGGGCACGATGCGCAACCTGTCCGACAGCAAGACCATCGGCCGAATCGTTCTCGATGCATCCTTCTCGCCGGTTCGCCGCGTGAGCTATGCGGTCGAGAGCGCCCGGGTCGAAAACCGGACCGACCTTGACAAGCTGCTGATTGATGTCGAAACCAACGGCGTCATTGCACCAGAAGAAGCGGTTCGTCAGGCGGCTCGTATCCTGGTCGAGCAACTGTCGGTGTTTGCAGCCCTTGAGGGCGCCGAGCCGGCGATGGATATGGGCGGCCTCAGCGGTGGTCTGATCACCACCATCGGCCGATCGCCCCAGATCGACCCGATCCTGCTGCGGCCGGTCGACGATCTCGAGTTGACCGTGCGTTCAGCCAATTGCCTCAAAGCCGAGAACATCTTCTACATCGGCGACCTGATCCAGCGCACCGAGAACGAGTTGCTCAAGACCCCGAATCTGGGTCGCAAGTCGCTCAATGAAATCAAGGAAGTGCTGGCCTC
>CANKWX010000062.1 GCA_947487165.1 Burkholderiales bacterium | reverse complement strand
GAGTCGGGTTGGCATTTCGATGCCATCGTCTGTCTGGCCCGCGGCGGTCTGCGGGTGGGGGATGTGCTCTCGCGACTGTTCGGATCGCCGCTGGGTGTGCTCTTTACCAGCTCCTACCGCGAAGCTGCCGGCACGCAGCAAAGTTCGCTGCGCATCGCCGACGCCCTGAGCAGTGCCGGCCCTTTGCCTGGGCCCAGATGGTTGCTCGTCGATGACATGGTCGATTCGGGCGAGACATTCGCGCAAGTGCTGCCGCTGCTCAAAGCGCGCCACCCTCATGTTGTCGAGATCCGATCGGCTGTGCTCTGGAGCAAGGGGCATTCTGTGATGAGGCCGGATTATGTGGCCGAGCAGCTCCCGCACAGTCCCTGGATCCATCAGCCCTTCGAGCGCTACGACACCATGGATTTCGAAGACCTCAAGCGCAGTTGGGCTGATCGTTGATCGGCGGATCTGACGCAGGGCGTTGAGGTGGTGCTGGCTCGGTCTCTGCAATTCGCCCAGTGCGACCGGCAACTAGGTGATTCGCTGCTTTCGTAGCATGATCGGCCTCCGCGCCAAAGCGCAGGTCAGCCAGTCTCTTGTGCGGATTGGCTGCCATTCTCAGCCGTTATATGACCTCGTTTTCGATGATCGCCACGCTGCTGGGCGGCCTGGGTGTTTTTTTCATCGGCATCAAGATGATCAGTTCGCATCTGAGCCAGATGGCCGGACGCGGCTTGCGAAACGGTCTGCTGCGTCTGATCGACACTCGCTGGTCGGCTTCATTGCTTGGCATCGTCTTTGGCGCGATCACGCAAAGCACCAATGCGGTGACCTTCATCGTGACCAGCATGGTGACGGCCAACCTGGTGCAAGTGCGCGCGGTCATGCCGGTTGTGATCTGGGCCAACCTCGGTACCGGGGCGCTGGTGTTTCTGAGCACCCTGAATATCCGTCCTTTCATTCTGTCGCTGTTGGGGCTGATCGGCGTCGCCTATTTTCTCAATGTCGAGAAGTCGACCAGGTATCGGCATGCCGCGGGGGCATTGCTTGGGGTGGCATTGCTCTTTCTCGGGCTCGATCTGGTCAAGGAAGCCGCTTCGCCGATTCAGGAGATGGAACTCGTCGGCAAATTGCTGGCGAGCGCGCAAGAGCAATACTGGCTGGTCTTCTTCCTGGGTGCTGCACTGGCGTTTGTCGCCCAGTCATCTGCGACAGTCACCGTGGTTACTGTACTGATGAGCAAGATCGGGCTGCTGAACATCGATCTGACCTTGATGATGATCTATGGCGCTGGCATCGGATCGGCCGTGAGCCTTGCGTACATGACCCTGACACTCTCAGGTCTCGCCCGACAGCTTGCCTATATCCAGATTTTCCAGAAGGCCGGCTCTGCAGTTGTCATGGTCGGCCTTCTTGCGATCGAGCGAGTCTTCGACATTCCGCTTGTGGAAGCACTGATCGGACTGGTTTCAAGCGACAGCAGCCTGCAGGGCTGCTGGGCTTATGTCCTGATGCAACTGCTCGGTTGCGTGCTGGTTTCAGCGATGTCGAAAACACTCTACCCCCTGGCCTTGTATCTTGCTCCGGCCACGACTGAAGAGAGCCGTTCAAAACCGCACTATCTCTATGCCCGGGCGATCGATGATCCTGAGACCGCGCTCGATCTGGTCGCCAAAGAGCAGCTCCGGCAGTTTGCCTATCTGAATGACTATCTGGTGACCGACAGTACCGCGCAACCAATCGTGGCTCACGGGCGGATTACCCAGGATCGATTGCATGCTGCCAACCAGAGAGTCACGGCTGAAATCGACGAGTTTCTCGCTGAACTTCTGAGCGGGGCGGCAGATCGTGATGTGATGGATCGCATCCTGAACTTCAGGGCCCGCAATCGTTTACTGGCCGATCTGCAGCGAAGTGTCCATGAACTCGACCCGTTGCTCAGGACTTTGCTTGCGAATGACAGTGTTTCGAAGCTCGCACGCGCCATCATCGAATCGATCGATTTCAACCTTCTGTCGCTGCGCGATGCGATAACGACCGAGGACGCGCAGGACTGCGACCTCTTCCTGCAGATGACCGCCGACAACTCAGGGGTCATGGAGCATGTTCGCCAGGATTTTCTGGCCAGAGGGCATGAACTGTCCCCGCACTTGCATGAGGTGCTATTCAGCCTCACCAGTCTGTTCGAGCGCATCGTCTGGTTGCTCAGGCAGTACTGCGCGCTTGTTCGTTAGTTGTCGGCCTCCGGGTGCTGCCCTGATCGGCAGGCGAGGCGATACCGCGCATTCGCTCGGGGTGGTGAAGCCTCTCTAACGGAGCGCTTTCGTGACAAGCAGATGGTTGCGTCCATCCTCGAATTTGTAGCTCACGCTATCCATGAGCTCTCGAATCAGGTGGACGCCCAAGCCGCCGATCGGTCGATCTTCGAGTTCGGATTCGAGGTCCGGTGGCGGTGCGCTCAGCGGATCGTAGGCAGTGCCATCATCGGAGATCTCCAGTGACACAAGATCGTTGCACTGAGACAGAAGCAGCATGATGCGCGGCCTGTGTGCGCGATCGCCGCCGTAGGAGATCACATTCATCAGAATCTCCTCGACAACGAGCTTCACCTTGAATGTCACCTCTTCCGGCCAGGACATCGACTCGGCAAAATCGCCCACCGCCTTGTCTGCGCTGGCAAGCGATTCCATTTCGGCATCGAGTTCGACAGTCAGTTGCATGCTCGCGACCTTACTACGTAGTTTGTCGATCATGAAACTACTCTAGAATGAGGCAGAGAGCTCTTCCTAAACTTTTCCGAGGCTGTTTAATGACCACGTCAAAAGATTGCAAGCCGGTTGGCAGGCTTGATGGCGCCAACGCTGCGACTTATGAAAAAGAGTTTCTTGGTTTGCTGGTCGACGATGTCACTTCTCTCAACATCGATTTGTCCGGTCTCGATTACGTCAGCAGCGCAGGCTTGCGTGTTCTGCTGGTCGCAGCCAAGGCGGCCAAGGGCAAGGGAGGCAAGGTCGTGCTGTCATCGCCCAAGCCGGCAATCCTTGAGGTGCTGAAGATCAGCGGCTTCGACAAGATCCTCGAAGTTCGGGCCTGAGGGATCGTCATGACTACTCCCACCAGACTGACCCTTGCAGAAGAACTGGTTCTGATTGCACTGGATGACGAAAGCGGTTCGTTTCTGAGCTTGCCCCCGTTTTCACTTGACGTCGCGATTGCGGCGTCTTTATTGATGGAACTCGAACTCGCTGGCAGAGTCGACAGCGACGAGAAAAAGCTCTTCGTCATTTCGTCGACCCCGACCGGCGATGCGATCCTTGATGAGCCCCTTGAAGAGATCGTCGCTGAGGGCCGCCAACTGCCGTCGTCTGCCTGGTTGCGCCGGCTTGCGTTACCAGGGCCTGTGCTTCGTGAACGAATTATCGGCGGGCTGGTCGATCGCGGCGTGTTGCAGTCGGTTGAAAAGCGACTGCTCTGGGTGTTCAAGACCCGGGTCTATCCGCCCACCAGCGGAATCGAAGAGCGCGAGGTCAAGAGCCGGATCATGACGCTCCTCAATAACGATGAGATCCCGGATACCCGCGACGCATTGCTGATCGGTCTGCTGCGCGCCACCGGCATCATGTATCGCCTGCTCAGTTCGACCGAGCGTGAGCGACTGCGTGATCGCATCGATCAGATAGCCAACCTCGAAGAAATCAATCGCGCTCTGAGCGCGACGGTCTCCGAGCTGCTGATCGAGCTGACCTCGGCGTCGTTCCATCCGTGAGTGCCCTCGACTGCACCGGACCAAGTCGATGTGTGCAGACACCTTGACCGACTCAGCAATAAGGAGCCTATCGGCTCCTTATTCTTTCGGGCCTGAGCATGACAAACTCATGCTGTCAGGTTGTTCACCGACGGTTCGTTTACTGACAAGCCTGAAGCAAGGGTCAAATAAATTACCAGCAACTGGATTGCTGTCTGACCCTTGTTGCACATCGGCTGGCAGTACCGATGGTGCCCAGAAGAGGACTCGAACCTCCACACCATTGCTGGCGCTAGGACCTGAACCTAGTGCGTCTACCAATTCCGCCATCTGGGCTTCGAAGTGACTGGCGTCACTCGAGCCAGAAAGTATAAACCCACAGTGAGTTCTGTCAAATCGTGACCAAAACCTGGGTTCCTCCCTCTCGCGAAGAAATCCTTGAATCGCTTCGCGTCGCCGATGCACCGCTGACACCTCAAGAAGTCGCAGACCGTCTCGGGGTGACGTCAAGACACTTCCCGATCCTCGAGAAGCGGATCCTCGCGATGGAGCGAGATGGTCAGTTGATGCCAAACCGCAAGGGCGTGCTCCTGGTGGCGACGCGTCTTGACTTGGTGGCCGGTCGGATCACCGGTCATCGTGACGGGTTCGGTTTTCTCATACCGGATGCCGGTGGGCCCGATCTCTTCCTGTCGCCCCGAGAAATGCAAAAGGCAATGCACGGCGATCGGGCATTGGTCAGGCGCTCCGGGACCGACAACCGCGGACGACCCGAGGGCACGATCGTTGAAATCACCGATCGGGGCCAGCGAAGGCTGGTTGGGCGTCTGCTGATCGAGCGGGGTCTGACCGTCGTGGTCCCGGAAGACCAGCGCATCAAGCATGACATCCTGATTGCGCCGGGCGATGCCGCAAAGGCACAGGCCGGGCAGGTGGTCACGGTCGAGATCGTGACACCACCAAATATCCATTCGCAACCGATGGGGCGGGTGGTCGAAGTGCTTGGAAGCATCGACGATCCAGGCATGGAAATCGAAATCGCGGTGCGCAAGTTCGACGTGCCGCACCAGTTTTCCGATGCGGCATTGCAACTCGCAGCGAAGATGCCCTCGCAGGTCAGGCCGGGCGATCTGAAGCGTCGGGTTGACCTTCGCGACGTGCCGCTGGTGACCATCGACGGTGAGGATGCCCGTGATTTCGATGACGCGGTCTATTGCGAGCCGCTCGAGACCTCCGGGCGTCGCGCCGGCGGCTGGCGCTTGCTGGTGGCGATTGCTGACGTCAGCCACTACGTCTCGCACGGCGATGCACTCGATGCTGATGCGATCGAGCGCTCGACCTCGGTGTACTTCCCGAGGCGCGTGATTCCGATGCTGCCCGAGAAAATCTCCAATGGTCTGTGCTCACTCAACCCTCAGGTCGATCGGCTCGTGCTGGTGGCTGACATGGTTATTTCCGCCACCGGCCAAATGAAGGCTTATCAGTTCTATGAGGCGGTCATGCATTCGGCGGCACGGCTGACCTATGACCAGGTGTGGTCAGTGTTGTCGGGGCGTGACCCCGCGGCGGCTCGGCAACTCGCCCCGATTGCGGGGCATCTTCAGAATCTTTATGAGCTGTACCGCACCTTCGCCAAGGCGCGTGAAGCACGAGGCGCGATGGACTTCGAGTCGGTCGAGACCAAGATCGTCTGCGATTTCGCAGGCCGTATCGAGAAGATCGTTGCACGTACCCGCAATGACGCCCACAAGCTGATCGAGGAATGCATGCTGGCGGCCAATACCTGTGCTGCAGACTTCCTGGCGCGCAGCAAGCATCCCGCGCTGTTTCGGATTCATGAGGGCCCGTCGCCCGAGCGATTGAAACTCCTGCGTGAGTTTTTGCAGGGGCTGGGCCTGGCGCTGGGTGGCGGCGATGATCCGAGGCCGTCTGACTATGCGGCGATTGCGGCGCAGATCGCCGGGCGCCCCGATGCGCAGCTGCTGCAGACCATGCTTTTGCGATCGATGCAGCAGGCGGTTTATTCCCCCCACAACGTGGGTCACTTCGGACTGTCGTATGAGGCCTATGCGCATTTCACATCGCCGATCCGACGCTATCCCGATCTGTTGACTCACCGTGCGATCAAGGCGCTGCTGCAAGGCCGGCGCTATCAGCCGCCGGTGCCTTCCGATGAAGTGACCCAGCGCGCGCCGCCGCCGCGGGGCAAGCGCGGCGCTTCGCCTGCCATGCCGTCGGCGCGCAAACTCGCACAGGCCGACGATCGTGCGCAGTCCCGCAGTCAGCTGAGCACAGCGCAGCGCGAGGAACTCGACCGGTGGGAGACGCTGGGCATGATCTGTTCTGCCAATGAACGCCGCGCTGATGATGCATCACGCGATGTTGAAGCCTGGCTGAAATGTCAGTTCATGCGCGAGCGGGTCGGTGAGCAGTTCCGCGGCCGCATCACCGGGCTGGCAAGCTTTGGCATCTTCGTGACCCTTGAGGAGCTGTATGTCGAAGGCATGGTGCATGTCTCCGAGCTTGGTAGCGAGTACTTCCAGTACATCGAGGCGGCTCATGAGTTGCGAGGCGAGCGCACCGGGCTTCGCTATCGATTGACCGACGAGCTTGATGTCCAGGTGTCACGTGTTGATCTTGAAGCCCGGCGAATCGAATTCAGGCTGGTGCGCGATGACATGCCGCGCAGCGATCGAGGCCGATCCGGTGCCAAGGTGCCGACCGCGGCGGAGCTGGGCCCAGCGCCCGAGTTGGTGGGGGCGCCTCGCAAGGCAGCCCGTCCGAAGTCCGAGGGCGTCGTCAAGGCGCAAGCTGCCCGGCAGGCCTTGCGCGGTCGTAGCGGTCGCAAGGAATTGCGTGGTTCCAAGCGCAAGCAGGGGCGCTGATGGCCAGTTTCGATAGGCGAGTCGGCGCATGCTGACATTCGGTTTTCATTCAGTCACCTCCCGCCTGCGACAGGCGGCCGGCTCGGTGCGCGAACTCTATGTCGATGCTCGACGAGACGACGGCCGAGTACGTGATCTGCTGGCGCTGGCCGCAAAATTCGGCATCGATGCGCGTCGTGTCGAGGTGTCGCGGCTTGATCGCATGTGCCCGAGCCGCCGCCATCAGGGCGTTGTGGCGATCGTCGAGTCGCGCCCGCCGGTCATGGGTCTGGAGGATCTGCTCGACTCGATCGAGGGGCCCGCGTTCCTGCTGGTGCTTGATGGGGTGACCGATCCGCGCAATCTCGGCGCTTGTCTGCGGGTGGCCGATGGCGCTGGCGTGCATGCGGTCATTGCGCCGAAGGATCATGCCTGCCCGCTTAACGAAACCGCGATCCAGACAGCGAGTGGTGCGGCCGACAGCGTGCCTTACATCATGGTTACCAATCTCGCGCGTTCGATCGATGTGCTCGAGGATCGGTCGATTACCGTCATCGGGACGGCAGATGGTGCCGAGCAGTCGCTTTATGAAGCCGAGATACCGGCCTCGGTCGCCTGGGCGCTCGGGGCCGAGGGGGTGGGGCTGCGTCGCCTCACGCGCGAGCGCTGCGACCGACTGGTGTCAATCCCGATGGCAGGTCAGGTAGAAAGCCTGAATGTGTCGGTGGCAGCCGGCATCGTGCTGTTTGAGACGGTTCGGCGCACACGGGGTGCCGATCGCGTTTGACCCGGCCTGCGCCTGATGGGGTGCTTGGCAAGGCGGTTCGTCACAGCGCAGCACAGTGCCCGCATGCAAGAGGCTGCAGCGCCGGGCGATTGAGCCGATCGGCATTATCGGCTTGGTGATTATTGATCGCATTGGGCCGGCGGGCATCCTGCCTTCGACATCTCCGGTACACGCCCCGCTGGGAAGATCACGGCCAGTTAAATCCAACTTGCGAGGACTTATGGCTGATTTCCGATTACCTGTCCTGTTGCACGTTGTTGCGACATCATCATTGATCGTGGCGTCTATCTCCCCGGCGTTCGCTGCAAAGATCCAGACCGGCACAATCAGTGTCGAGTCGTTCAATCTTGGCAATCTCTCGCCCACTGACCTGTCGGTGACGGGCCCTAGCGTGTCGACCTCTGACCAGTCCGACCGTCGGAACGATTCAACCCAGGTCATTTACGAGCCCAGCAGTGTGGTCGTTACGCCACCGACCGAGACCAGTGCCGGGCTGAGATATCTGTACCAGACGCCGATCACCACGAGATCATGGCTGCAAGACTCTTGGAGCATCGACAACCTCTCTGTCCTGGTGTCTTCTTCGGGCCAGAACCAGACCGGCGGCAAGTGGATTTCGATTGGGGGTACGGTCAACTCGGAGCTTGACTTGAGCATTGCTTTCTCGCTTGAAGCCAGCGGGAAGTTCATGCCGACCTCAACGCCTTTTGGTGTCAGGGTGCCTTTGCTTGCGTCGTTCTACTTTGGCGCCACACCGGGCTCGGTGGCGCCAGTCCCCGGTTCCGGCACGCTCGCCAACCTGTCGACCCTGTCCTACAGCACCGACACCTACAACTCTTCGATTCAGTCGACAACTTTTTCCTTGATCGCCAATACTCCTCAGTCTTTTATCGCGTATGTGTATGCCGATTCGGGCGTGTCGATCGAGGGTTTCAATCTTTTTGGCAGGACCGGCCTCTACGATTTCAGAACAACGCCAGGTGAGTTGATTACCGTCGGCGACCCGGTGCTGGTTGGGGCCGAAACGATTGCGCCGATACCCGGCGCCGAGCCGGTCGTGATGTTGGCAGCCGGACTCGCGGTTGTCGGGGCCATGGCAGGTCGTCGTAAAAAGATCGTCAACCAGAACGCGACCGCGCAGCGCTTAGTCCACGGCTGATCGGGAGTTTCTGGGCTCACCCTGATCGTTGCGCTTGGCGCGCGTCCTGAAGTCCCAAGGGGGTTGAGGGTTCGGATCGCGCCACAGACCGAGCCCTTCCGAGCGCGCGACGCGCTCGGCCTTGGCATAACGGGCCGAGTCCTGATCTTGCTGGTCTGAGCGATAGCGTTTGAAGTGCCAGGCCAGCCCGGCTTCGATCTGGGCGAGCCCGGCATCTCGCTCCGGCTTGTCGTCTCCTGACAAGACCCACACCCTGGCGACGGTGCGTGCGAACACATCGACCTTGACCGGCTCAAGCCGGATGCGCGCATCACGCATCAAATCGCGCAGATGCTGGCGCGATCGGTCGGCGAAGGCTTGAGATTTTTCGGGCGCATCGATACCAGAAATGCGTACGCGAATCCGGTTGCCGAGGTCATCACGCATGACGAAGGAATCGCCGTCCTGGACGTCGATGCTGACGCCATAAACCACCGCCGGGGCAGGCGGCTTTGCCACACTCTGACTGGTAGGCAGCAGGCCGGCCAACAGACAGGCAAGCAGCGCTGCGGTAAAGGGATCAGTGCGCCTCGGGTCGGTCTTGCGCATCGGGTTGCTCCAGTGGGGCGATGCCGGCCGGCGCGAGCGGCAAGTCGCAGATGCGACGGCAGTCAGACAAGGCTCGATTATCGCCATGAATCGACCCGTGCAGCAGGTCCGACACGATGGCGCCACGGACCAGGCAGCTGAATTGCGCGATGCGATCGGAGCGACAACGCTCTGGCGTCGTATCGGCGCAGTGGTCGCGCACTGTGAGGCCCGGCGCAGGCACTACCAGACGCCGAGCAGCGCTCCGGCGGCAAGCAGGCCGCCGAGCTCACTGGCTCGGGCGAGTTCGGCTGACTCAATCTGCTTTGGCGCCGCGATGCTCTCAGGTGTCTGGGCGCCGGTCAGCACGATCAGCGGTGCCGCGATTGATCTCAGCCTCCAACCGTTGGCGATCCGATCAATCTGGCGCGCCGCACCCTGGCCATCAGTTCCGGCGCAAATCAGCGTGGCGTAAGGGCGCCCGTTCAGGCGATCGAGTGCAGGGTAGTAAGCGCGCTCGAAGAATGTCTTCATCGGGCCAGCCATCGATCCGAGACACTCTGGCGTGGCAAACAGCACTGCGTCAGCGCGCAGCAGTGCGTCGCTGCCGATCAAGTCGCAGCGACAGGCCATGACACTCAAGCTCGATGCATCTGGCGAGCTACCGCGCCCGGTATCACCGAATGCCGCGCTTTCGGCCTGCGCGATTGCCTCATCGGCGCCTTTCGCGGCTGCCTGCACCAGCGACTCGGTGCCCCCGGTGTAGGACCACCAGACGATCAGGAGGCGCTTTTGAGCGATGGGTGGCGTCTCAGTGGCCATGGTCTGGCTTGCACCTCAGGTCTAGGTCGTCAGGCCGGCAGGCGGCCATAGAAAGGCGGGCCGTGTCGGGTGATGATGAGGCCAGTTCAGGAGAAGCCCGTTGGCGCCGCATCACATCATCATGACTGCTCAGCTTCGCGAACTCGCACTCGCCGAGCGATTCGAGCTCGGCCCTTACAGTCTGCAAGTCTGCGAACTTGCGCCCAATGAGATGCCGGTTCGCCGTCGACATTCGTACATTGATCTGACCCATGGGCGCATCCTGCTGCGCAGCGGTCTCGGGCCCGGTCATTGGCGGCGTGCATTCATTCATGCACTGGTTCGCCTGGTCCACTATTCGCAGGCGGTGCTGCTGCATGAAAGCACCGAGGAGCATCTGACGCATTCCCTGGCCAGTGGCTTGTCGCAGCTCGCAAGGCGCAATCCGCGCCTGACCTGGGCGCTGCTGCGGGCGATCAATCCTAATGTGCGCCGCGGCAACCGGATGCCGTTGCGGCTCGTCATTGGCACGGCGCCCTGGACGGTTCGCACGCTCACCGTCAAAACCGCGACCCGCTTGCGGCTTTTCGGCCAGGCCGACCTCGAACGTCGCCGCATCGAGCTCGACCCGGCGCTGTCGGGCACTCAACTCGCGGTGATTTTTCTTCACGAGTCGGTCCATGGGGTGCATCACGAGATCGGCGTGACCGACCAAACGCCGCTGCAAATTGCGCATTCGCGAGAGGCTGATGCCCTTCTGGCTTTTTTTGCCACCAACCCGCTGGCGGCAGGATGGTGGTTCGGCCTTCTGCAGCCGCGAATCGATGCGATTAAGACTGATAGAAACCGGCAAGCCGTCGATGAATCAGGCCGTCGGCTTCGGCCATGATCCGATCGATCAGCTCCTTGCAGCTCGGCACATCATGGATCAGCCCGGCGACCATGCCGCAACTCCATGCCCCCGCCTGCATGTCGCCGTCGGTCATCACCTTCGGGTAGATGCCGGCCACTTGATCATGGATGTCATCGATGGTGAGCGCGTCGCCTTTTGCATGCTCGATTTCCAGGACCCGTTTGACGCCTTCATTCATCAGCACGCGCTCGGTGTTGCGCAGTGAGCGCATGATGAGTCGGGTATCGAGCTCCGACGCCTCAACGATGGCCTTCTTGACGTTTTCATGGATGGGCGCTTCGCGGGTTGCCATGAAGCGAGTCCCCATGTTGATGCCTTCGGCGCCGAGCGCCAGTGCGGCCACCAGGCTGCGGCCATCGGCCATACCGCCCGAGGCGACGAACGGAATCTTCAGTTCTTCGGCAGCACGCGGCAGCAAGATGAAGTTGGGGATGTCGTCTTCGCCCGGATGGCCGCCGCATTCGAAGCCGTCGACACTGACCGCATCGCAACCAATGGCTTCTGCCTTGAGCGAGTGGCGCACCGAGGTGCACTTGTGGATCACCTTGATGCCAGCGGCTTTGAGCAAGGGCATGTAGGGCTGCGGATTGCGCCCGGCGGTTTCGACGGCTTTGATACCGCCCTCGATGATGGCCTGGATGTACTCCGGATAGGGCGGCATCGTGAAGGTCGGCAGGAAGGTCAGATTCACGCCGAAGGGCTTGTCGGTCATCTCGTGGCAGCGCGCAATTTCACGGGCAAGGAGCTCGGGTGTCTTCTGGGTCAGGCCGGTGATGATGCCCAGGCCGCCGGCGTTCGACACTGCCGCAGCGAGCTCTGCGAATCCCACATAGTGCATGCCGCCCTGAATGATCGGGTGCTGGATGCCAAAGAGTTCGGTGATTCGGGTCTTCATGAGAGGTTTGCTCCGCTTTGAGGGTTCGCTTCGAGGAATGATCTGCTTGTTCGATTGTAGGGGATTGCCTGCCTGCGCCCGCTCAAAGCCGCCTTGCGCCGTTCGTTGAGGTCAGCTGAGCATCCAGATCAAGGCTGTGCCGCCGATCGAAATCAGGATATGCCCGAAGGCCACCGTGCTCGAGTAGCCGATGACGGCGACCGGGCTTTCGGAGCGCTCCTGGAGCGCGGCAAGACCAGCGGTCATGGTCTGCGCGCCGGCGAGTGCCCCCAGCAGAAGCAATGGATTGAGCCCGAGCAGATAGCGCCCCACCAACAGGCCGACCAGTTGCGGCACAAGCGTGACCACGATGCCTCCGAGGAAGACCTGCAGGCCGATTTCGCGTACGGCATCAACAAAAACCGGCCCGGCCTTCAGTCCGATCATGGCCACGAAGGCGGCCAGACCGATTGACTTCATGAACTCGATAGCGCCTGCCGGAATGAAGGCAAACTCGGGATGGGTTGAGTTTCGCCAGCCCATGGCGAGCCCCATCAGAAGTACTGCGACGCTGCTTCCGAGGGCGATGTGAAGGCCGCCAACCGGGAAGGCCAGCGCGAGCCCCAACAAAGCACCGGTGAATATCGCGAGGCCCAGTGCCACGAAGTCAGTGTGCTGGGGCGCACGGGCGACGTTGCCCAGGCGCTGAGCCACCCGCTCGACAGTGGGTGTCAGCCCGAACAGCGTGAGTGTGTCGCCCCGTTGCAAGACCGTACCTGGCGCGACAGGAACGTCCTGTCCACCGCGCCTGATCGCTCGCACGAAAACACCCCTGATGAGTTCGGGGTCGGCACGCAGCGCATCGATGGTCGTACCTGCGATCTCTCGTCGGGTGATCTCCACCTCCAGGCTCGACTGACCGATGTCCAGCAGTTCGCGGTCGAACACTTCCTCGGCCTGCGGCGCGAGTGTGCCGACCAGCGTTTCGTTCAATCCGATCACGGCCACCACATCGCCTGCCGCGAGGATGGTGTCGGGTTGCGCCTCGACAATCGACCCGTCGCGCCGAATGCGTTCGATAAAGAGCCTTGCCGGCTGCGCCATGGCCTCGGCCTGAGCAATTGTTCGGCCAACGACCGAATAAGACGGATCCAGCAGATAGGCTCGCAGCTCGAACATCCGCCAGGCGGAGGTGAGGTCATGGCGGTCGCGATCCATTCCCATCGCGGCTTCAAGCTTCAGGGCCTCAGCCTTGAGATCAAGGCGCAGCAGCCACGGGCCGATGTAGGAGCAGAAGAAGATCACGCCGAAGGTGCCAAAGATGTAGGTGAGCGCATCAGCCACCGGAATCTGTCTGATCAGGCGCTCCTTTTCTTCGCCCGGCAGCGGCAACGACCTGATGGCCTCGCTGGCGGTGCCGATCACCGGGGATTCGGTCAGAGCGCCCGACATCATGCCGGCGGCATAGCCCAGCTCAAGATTGAGAACGCGAGCCATGACGAAGGCTGTCAGTACCCCAGCCACCGGAATCACGACGCCAAGCACGACCCACCGCCAACCGCCGTCCTGGACGCCTCGCACGAAGCCCGGCCCCGCCGAATAGCCGATCCCGAACATGAACAGCATGAAAAGAAACTGTTTTGCGGTGTCGGCGACCGGGACGTGGAACAGGTAGCCGATGAGCAGCCCCGCGATGAGTGAACCGGTGACAGGCCCGAAGCCCACGCCCTTGAGCTTGAACTTGCCGATCCAGTAGCCGATGCCGATCGCAAGAAAGACCGGCAATTCGGGATGCTGCGTCATGTAGGGAGTCAACCAGTCCATCGCGTATCGGCCAAGTTTGAAGGTGTTCATTTTATGCTCAGCTTCGCGCTGGCCCGCGAGCAGACCTTCCATCTGCCGGTGGCCGCTCGGTGGTTCGCTAGACAGTCCAGTGCCGGTACAGCGGCTCCGACCGCGCAGTCGACCCGGTCGTGATGGCCTGGCTTGCCGCCTTGAGTCGAGGAAGTCGTCATTTCAGCGATTGCGGCATCCAAATGACGCGCTGGCGCGGGTGTGAGATTCTGCCGAGACATCGCTATTTGAGGAGGCGACATGAGCCAGTCCGACATGAAGGTGACCCCCTATTCATCCGCGCTTGGCGCGCTCATCGAAGGCGTCGACCTGGCCCAGTCTCTTTCAGAGGACGAGTTCTCGGTCATTCGGCAGGCTTTTCAGGACTACGGCGTGATCTTTTTTCGCGATCAGGCCATCACGCCTGAGCAACATCTCGCCTTTGCAAGGCGCTGGTCGCCGATCGATGTCAATCGCTTCTTCAAGCCGGTCGAGGGCTATCCGGAGATCGCGCAGGTTCTGAAAGAGCCCGATCAGCGCACCAACATCGGCGGCGATTGGCACACTGACCACAGTTATGACGAAGTACCCGCCATGGGCTCGATGCTGCTGGCTCGCGAAGTGCCACCACGCGGCGGAGACACCTTGTTTGCCAGCATGAGCATGGCCTATGAGGCGCTGTCACCTGGCTTGCGGGTGATGCTTGACGGACTGCGCGCCGTTCATTCATCGGCCCATGTCTTTGGAGCAAATGCGCCTTATGTGAAGCTTTCCGGCCCGCGACTGGGCAATTCCGAAGCTGCTACTCAGCATGTCGTGCACCCGGTCGTCATCCGTCATCCGCAGACCGGTCGCAAAACGCTGTATGTGAACCGCGCCTTCACGCTTCATTTCGAAGGCTGGACGCCGTCCGAGAGCAAGCCTTTGCTCGACTATCTCTATCAGCATTCGGTGCAGCCCGAATTTACCTGCCGCTTCGAATGGCAAAAGGGCTCGATGGCATTCTGGGACAACCGGGCGACCTGGCACTACGCGCTCAACGACTATCACGGACACCGCCGGCTGATGCATCGGATCACGCTTCAGGGGTCGCCGATTGCCGCTGGGTCAGCGGCGTAAAAGCGCGTTGACTTTGTTTCCT
Source organism: Burkholderiales bacterium (assembly GCA_947487165.1). Taxonomy (GTDB): domain Bacteria; phylum Pseudomonadota; class Gammaproteobacteria; order Burkholderiales; family Burkholderiaceae_E; genus UBA4615. Next base: position 4,236 of record CANKWX010000062.1, on the reverse strand, counting down.
TCCCTGCCCAATTGAAAAAAGTTATGCTGAAATGTTTCTTATCAGTCATTACTAATTAAACCGTAAGAGGAATGGATGTTTGATCGATTTCGCAAGGCATTTTTTCACCTGATGCTGGTGACGGCCTTTAGCTCGCCATTCGCCCTGTCGGCTCATGCCCAGACTGATACCCAAGGCCTGGTGATCGGCGTGGTACCGAACTTGAGTGCGCGGGTGGTGATTGCCCAGTACCAGCCAGTACGCGATTATTTTCAGCGCACGCTCAAGCAGAGCGTCGAGATTGCCACCTCGACTGATTTCCCGAGCTTCAGTCGCGAGACGCTCAAGGGCAATTATTCGATGGTTATCACGCCAGCAAATCTCGGTCGGATCGCACAGGTCGATGGCGGATGGTCGGTGCTTGCTTGCCTGGAGCCGGGTATTCCTGCTGTTCTGGTCGGAATGGCCGACAACCCGAATTCAAATCCCAATCAACTGTCAGGCAAGGTGCTTGCCACCTCCAATCCTTCGTCGCTGGTGGTGCAGGCCGGGATCAAATGGCTGAAAGAACGCAAGCTGGAAGTCGGGCGCGATTACAAGCTGTCCACGGTGCCCAACGACGACAGCCTGTTTGCGGTTTTACGTTCGGGCGAGGCACCGTTTGCCATGATGAGCAGAGGCGAGTTCCTGGCCAAACCTGAACTGATGCGGCAATCGACGCGCATTGTCAGCGAAATGGAAATCGTCTCGGGCTTCTGGATTCTGACCAATCCGAAGATGCCGGTCGCGCAGCGTCAACGTATCAGGGAGCTGCTTCTCGCGTTCCCCGACTCCGAGGAGGGCAAGGTGTTTTTTGCTTCGCCAGGGCGCAGCAGTCTGAGGGCTATCACCGATGCCGAGATGAAAGAACTTGACGTTTATCTCGAGGCAACGAGAAAGGCCCTGGCCCCCTGACCGTCTGAGACGTTTCAGGCGATGTTTGCGACGCTCGGTTTTCGCACCAAACTGATTCTGCTGGGTGTGGCACTGCAACTGGCCACACTCGGGATCATTGTTTTTGCTGCCTCCCAGCTGATCGACCGATATCTCGAGGCATCGCTCGCCGAACGCGGCGCTGAACTCATGCCTTTGCTCAACGCGAGTCTGGCAACGCCGATGGCGCAACGCGATTACGCGTCGGTGGAAGCCATCCTGTCGGAAGCGGTCTCGGTTGAGGGGATTTCCGCAATCGTGGTGTTCGATCATCGCGGGCGACTGATTGCATCGGCCGGCCAAGCAACGCCGGCGGCGGGCGCATCGATCGACACCTGGGGCAGTCAGATCACCCCGAACCTGCTCGAGTTTGCCAGTGCGATCAGGCTGGCCGATCAGCCCCTCGGGATAGCCCGGTTTTCGCTGTCAAGACAATCGCTCGTTGAGGCACGTCAAAGCATGCTGTCGAGTCTGGCGCTGATCACTCTCGCGGGACTCGGTCTGTTTATCGGCTTGCTGGTGGCAGGTTCCTATTCTCTGACTCGTCCGATCGAAGCCCTGATTACTGCGAGCAAGGCAATTCGCGATGGCAATTTCGCGATCACCTTACCGAAAGCGCGTGGCGACCAGATCGGGGCACTGATCGATGCCTTCGGGCGGATGTCGCAGGAGGTGCGGCGCAAGATCGACGAGCTGACCGTCAGTGAGGCGATGCAACGCAAGTATCTCCACCTGTCGATACAGAAGCAGGCGCAAGCAGAAGCCGCGATGATTAAGGCGGACCTTGCAAGCCAGGCAAAGAGTGAATTCGTCGCAAACATGAGTCACGAAATTCGCACACCGATGAATGCGATTCTCGGGTTTGCCGATTTGATCCGCGATACGCCGCTGACAGCGACGCAAGCCGAATACATCGACACCATCCGCTCGTCCGGCGATTCACTGCTTGCGATCATCAACGATATTCTCGATCTCTCGAAAGTCGAGGCAGGTGAACTCAGACTCCAGATCGAGGCATTCAGTCCAGCAGCGCTGGTTCGAAAAATCGAGGCGCTGTTTAGGTCGCAATGTCGCGCCAAAGGCATCGAACTGCAGATCAATCTCGACCCACGGATGCCCGATCAACTGCGTGGCGATGTCATCCGTATCGAACAGGTATTGATCAATCTTGTCTCGAACGCGATCAAGTTCACCTCGCAGGGCACGGTGCGGGTCATGATTGAGCCGCATGAGTCCGATGCCACGGGTCACACCATCGGCGTGACCATTGCCGATACCGGCATCGGCATGAGTGAAGAAGTGCTTTCCCGACTGTTCCAGCCGTTTATGCAGGGCGACGGATCCATTACTCGGCGATTCGGTGGCACCGGGCTTGGGCTGGCAATATCGAAACGGATGGTTGAATTGATGGGCGGGCAGATCTCGGTGCAAAGCCGCTCAGGAATCGGGTCGACCTTCAGTTTTACGGTGGTCTGTCAGCCACTTGTGAATGACGAGCAGGGTCTTTCGATCACCGGGCCCGAAGGGCGGCCGGGTTCGATGCTGTTCAATCAGGCTGTCGAGGCGGTGTCACTCAGTGAGCGTTTGCGCGACAAGAGGGTTTTGCTTGTCGAAGACAATGCCGTCAACGCAGCGCTTGCGAGGCGCTTTCTTGCTGATTTGAACATGAAGGTCACGCTTGCCGAGAATGGGCCGCAGGCTGTTGAGCAAGCGTCGGCTCAGCACTTTGATGTTGTGCTGATGGATCTGCAGATGCCCGAAATGAACGGCTTTGAAGCGACTCAGGTAATCCTGGCCCAATTGCGTGAGCGAGCCCCCCCGATCATTGCCTGCACGGCCTCGGTGCTCGATCAGGACAAGCAGGCCTGCCTGGACGCCGGAATGGTTGATCACATCGCCAAACCGATCAGGCGTGAGCGTTTGCTCGAGGTGCTGCTGCGATCGATTCGCCCTGTCGACGAGCGACCAAGCGCCCCGAACTGACCGGCGATCCGCCCAGTCTCGATCAGCCCAGCTGCGGAACAGGCGCTGCCTTGATCAGTGGCAATGACCCGCGAGCGCTGAGAGGCCTGAGCGATTGCCGCAGCGACTGCGGCTCTGATCTTCCTCAGTCGCGCGAATCATCAGGCGACGGCAGCCAGTCTGCTGGCGTGATCAATCGCCCGCTTGGCGTCAAGCTCCGTCGCTTCAAATGCGCCACCAACCAGTTTGCTGGCAATCCCGAGTGCGGTCAGTTCATCGTGCAACGTGCGAAGCGGATTTTGCCCGGCGCAGACGATCACGGTATCCACCTCGAAAATCCGAGGTTCGCCGTTGACCCGTGCATGCAGCCCGGAGTCATCAATCTTGAGATATTCGACACCGCTCACCATGTTGACGCCCCGGCGAGCCAGCGTCATGCGGTGCGTCCAGCCGGTGGTGCGCCCCAGCGAGCGGCCTGGCGACTCGGGCTTGCGTTGCATCAGATAGATGGTGCGGTCGGCTGCCGCCACCACCGGCTCGACACCGGTCACACCACCTCGTGGATGGTTCTTGAAGTCGATGCCCCACTCACGCGCAAACACTTCAATATCGAGGGCGCCCGACACCCCTTCATGCGAGATGAGTTCGGCCACGTCAAAGCCGATGCCGCCGGCTCCCATGATCGCGACCCGCTTGCCGATCGGCTTGCGACCCAGAATCGCATCGACATAGGGCACGACCTTCGGATGGTCGATACCGTCGAGCTCAGGCTGGCGCGGCTCGATGCCGGTGGCGATGATGACCTCGTCGAAGGCCATATCGCGCAGCATCGCGGCGTCGACGCGGCAATTCAGTCGCAGGTCGATCTCGTGCAGATCGATCATCCGACGGTAATAGCGCAGTGTCTCGTTGAACTCTTCCTTGCCGGGAATCCTGCGGGCAAGGTTGAACTGGCCACCAATATCGGCACCTGCCTCAAACAGCGTGACCGTGTGTCCGCGACTGGCCGCCACGGTGGCATAAGCCAGACCTGCGGGTCCTGCGCCGACCACAGCGATGCGGCGCGGCGTCTCGGTTTGAGGATAGCTCAGCAGGGTTTCGTTGCAGGCGCGCGGGTTGACCAGGCAGCTGACCTGCTTGCGACCGCCGAAGGTGTGATCCAGGCAGGCCTGGTTGCAGGCGATGCAGGTGTTGATTTCATCTTCTCGACCCTGCAAGGCCTTGATGACCAGATCGGGATCGGCCAGCATCGGGCGAGCCATCGAGACCAGATCGGCATCGCCACGGGCGAGCACTGCCTCGGCGACTTCCGGCATGTTGATT
>CANKWX010000061.1 GCA_947487165.1 Burkholderiales bacterium | reverse complement strand
GCAGCCTGCCGATATCTCGATGGTGCTGCACACATCGGGCACGACCTCACGACCCAAGATCGTGCCGCTGTCGCAGGCTAATTTGTGCGCCTCGGCCAATCACATCCGTCAGACGCTGCAGCTCACGTCGACCGATTGCGGCCTGAACATCATGCCGCTCTTTCACATCCACGGCCTGATTGCCGGGGTGCTTGCGCCGCTGTCGGCCGGATCACAGGTCTTTTGCACGCCCGGCTTCAATGCGTTGAAGTTTTTCGGCTGGATGGATGAGTGCAAGCCCACCTGGTATACCGCTGTGCCGACGATGCACCAGACGATTCTCGCCCGGGCCGGCAAGAATGCCGAGGTAATCGCCCGCAATCCGCTGCGATTCTTGCGCTCGTCGTCTTCTTCGATTCCGCCGCAGGTGATCCGCGAACTCGAAGAGGTCTTTCATGCGCCGCTGATCGAGTCGTATGGCATGACCGAAGCCACCCATCAGATGGCCTCCAACCCCTTGCCCCCGGCGGTTCGCAAGCCCGGTTCGGTGGGTGTGGCAGCCGGCCCCGAGATCGCGATCATGTCCGAAGACGGCGAGTTGCTGGCCCCCGGCGGCATCGGCGAGATCGTCATCCGCGGGCCGAATGTCACCGCCGGCTATGAAAGCAATCCCAAGGCCAATGCCGAGGCTTACACCAACGGCTGGTTTCGTACCGGCGACCAGGGCACGCTCGATGCCGACGGTTATCTGTCGCTCACCGGGCGGCTGAAGGAAATCATCAACCGCGGCGGCGAGAAGATCAGCCCGCGCGAGGTCGACGAAATCCTGATGGACCATCCGGCTGTGGCGCAGGTGGTCTGCTTCGGCATGCCGCATCCGAAGCTCGGCGAAGAGGTGGCGGCAGCGATCGTGCTGCGTGAAGGTCAGCAGGCGACCGAGCGCGAACTGCAGGATTTCGTGGGCAAGCGTGCCGCCGACTTCAAGGTGCCCAAACGAATCCTGATTCTCGACGAGATTCCGAAGGGCGCGACCGGCAAGCTGCAGCGCATCGGTCTGGCGGCAAAACTCGGACTCGGCTGAGTTCGACGGTTGTTTGTGTTGCTTTGAACAGCGCCTGTTGGCTGTTCAATTACCTGATGATGGCGCCGGAAGGTGCCTTGGCCTTGTGATTGATCACGAAAAATCTGGAGACTCCATGAACGCTTCGACATTTCGATACCTGACAGCTGGCGCAGCGTTTGCGCTCGCCGCACTGACAAGCAGCATCGCGCAGGCCCAGGCCTGGGAGCCGGCCAAGCCGATCGAGTTCGTCGTGCCCGCCGGAACCGGTGGTGGCGCCGACCAGATGGCGCGATTCATCCAGGGCGTGGTGGCCAAGAACAACCTCAGCAAGCAGCCGATCATCGTGGTCAACAAGTCGGGCGGCGCCGGAGCCGAGGGCTTTCTGGCGATCAAGGGCGCAGCCGGCGATCCGCACAAGATCGTGATCACGCTGTCGAATCTGTTCACCACGCCGCTTGCCACCGGCGTGCCCTTTAACTGGCGCGACCTCACGCCGGTGACCATGCTGGCCCTCGACGAGTTCGTGCTGTGGGTCAATGAAGACTCGCCTTACAAGACGTCCAAAGCCTTTTTCGAGGCGCTGAAGTCGCAGCCTTCCAATACCCTGAAGATGGGCGGCACCGGTTCGAAGCAGGAAGACCAGATCATCACGGTGATGATGGAAAAGGCGGCCGGTAAAAAGATGACCTACATCCCGTTCAAGGGCGGTGGCGATGTCGCGGTGCAACTGGTCGGTAATCACATCGACGCCACGGTCAACAATCCGATCGAGGCCGAGTCCCATTGGCGTGCCGGCAAGCTGCGTGCGCTGTGCGTGATGGACAAGGAAAAGATGCCCTACAACGCCAAGGTCACCGCCACCCAGTCCTGGGCTGACATTCCGACCTGCAGCGCGGCTGGTATTCCGGTCGAGTATGTGATGTTGCGCGGCATCTTCATGCCGCCGGGCGTCAAGCCCGAGCAGGTCGCCTACTACCTCGATCTCTTCAAGAAAGTGCGTGCACTGCCCGAGTGGAAGGAGTTCATGGACAAGGGCGCTTTCAAGCAGACCTCGATGAGCGGTCAGGAGTTCTTTGACTGGCTCGGACGCAATGAACAACTGCACCGCGTGCTGATGAAAGAAGCTGGCTTCATCGCCAACTGATTGGCCAACTCATTGGCCAACTCATTGGCCAAATAAGCGATCCCGACGGGGGCCGGCCGGCCTCCGTTTTTATGATGACCTCGCCTGCGAAACTCGTGATGCAAGATTCAGACTCAGAACAGACCCTGGCCGTCGATCCCCGATCTGTCAGCGTTCGCTGGCCCGAGGTGGTGGTGGCCCTGCTGCTGATGGGCATCGCAGCGATGGTGATCACCGACAGTCTTCGGGTGGGGGCAGGCTGGGCCGAGGATGGTCCGCGCGCAGGCTATTTTCCGTTTTACATCGGCCTGATCCTGATGGCCTCAAGCGCCTGGATCCTGATCAGTCAGCTTCGGAAATGGCATGGCGCAAACGCCGAGTTTGCCGACCGTGAGCAACTTGGACGAGTGGTCTCCATCTTCATTCCGATGGTTGTTTTCGTGGCCGGTATCGCGGTGCTCGGCATCTATGTCGCTTCAGCCCTGCTGATTGCCTACTTCATGGTTCGCTACGGCAAGAACAAGCCCTGGCTGACCGCGCTGGTGTCGCTCGGCGTGCCGCTGCTGCTCTTTGCGGTGTTCGAGCGCTGGTTTCTGGTGCTCCTTCCCAAAGGGCCACTCGAACAGTTGCTGGGTTTTTGAGGCGAGCCGACGACCATGCAAGAACTTCTGGATCTCGGCCACGGCTTTTCCGTAGCCCTCACTCTGCCGAACATCGGCTACATGGTGATCGGCATCCTGCTGGGTGTGCTGATCGGCGTGCTGCCCGGTCTGGGCGGTGCCAACGGCGTGGCGATTCTGCTGCCGCTCACCTTCTCGATGAACCCGACCTCGGCGATCATCATGCTGTCGTGCATCTACTGGGGTGCATTGTTCGGCGGGGCGATCACCTCGATCCTCTTCAACATTCCGGGTGAGCCCTGGTCGGTGGCGACCACCTTCGACGGCTTCCCTATGGCGCAGCAGGGTAAGGCGGCGCAGGCGCTGACCGCGGCCTTCACCTCGTCGTTTGTGGGTGCGCTTTTTGCAGTTCTGCTGATCACTTTCCTCGCGCCGGTGCTGGCCCGATTTGCGCTGAAATTCGGTCCACCTGAATTCTTTGCGGTCCAGTTGCTCACCTTCTGCAGTTTCGTGGGCATGAGCAAAGAGGCACCGGCCAAGACCCTTGCCGCGATGATGCTGGGCTTTGCGCTGGCGGCGGTCGGCATGGACTCGGTCACCGGCCAGCTGCGCATGACCTATGGCGTCCCCGATCTGCTCAAGGGCTTCGATTTCCTGATCGCGGTGATTGGTCTTTTTGGCATCGGCGAGATCCTGCTCACGATGGAGGAGGGCCTGGCCTTCAAGGGCAAGAGCGCCAAGATCAGCGTCAAGGTGGTGTGGCAGACCTGGGGTGAGCTGCTTCGGCACTGGCCGCTCTTTCTGCGCTCGATGGCGATCGGCTGCTGGATGGGCATCACGCCCGGCGGTGCTACGCCGGCATCCTTCATGAGCTATGGCATGGCGCGGCGCGTGTCGCGCGATCCGTCGAGCTTCGGCAAAGGGCGCATCGAGGGCGTGATCGCACCCGAGACCGCTGCGCATGCGGCCGGCACTTCGGCGCTGCTGCCGATGCTCACGCTCGGCATTCCGGGCTCACCCACCGCGGCGGTGCTGCTCGGCGGCCTGCTGATCTGGGGTCTGCAGCCCGGACCGATGCTGTTCATCGAGCAGAAGGATTTTGTCTGGGGCCTGATTGCCTCGATGTATCTCGGCAATCTGGTCGGGCTGATCGTGGTGCTCACCACCGTTCCCTGGTGGGCGGCAATCCTGCGCATTCCGTTTGCGGTGATCGCGCCGGTGATCATTGCGATTTGCGCGGTCGGCGCCTACACCGTTCATTCATCGATGTTTGATGTCGTGCTGATGCTGGTCTTCGGTGTGGTCGGCTATCTCTTCAAGAAGCTGAGCTATCCGCTGGCGCCGCTGGTGCTGGCATTGGTGCTGGGTGACATGGCCGAGGCGAGTTTCAGGCAGTCGATGCTGCTGTCGCAGGGCAATCTGGCAGTGTTCTGGTCGAATCCGCTGGTGGGCACGCTCACCAGCGTTGCGCTGCTGATGCTGGTGTGGCCGGTGCTGTCGTCGCTGGCGAGCGGTCTTTCCTCAGGCCGCCGTCGCGCTGATCTGGGAGCAAAACCGTGAAAATTGCGGTTGTCGGCGCGGGGGCCATTGGTGGCTACCTTGGTGCCAAGCTCGCCATCGCGGGTGAAGACGTCACCTTCATTGCCCGCAACCGAAACCTCGAGGCAATCAATGCCAACGGGTTTCGCCTGATCCTTGAAGACGGCTCGCAGGCCCATGCGCCCACCGCGCGCGCCGTGCAAAAGCCGGCCGATGCCGGCCCGCAAGATGTGGTGCTGCTGACGGTCAAGGCCCATCAGGTCGCCGACCTGCTGCCCGATCTGCGTGGGCTTTTCGGCCCGCAGACGATGGTGGTCACCATGATCAACGGTATGCCCTGGTGGTACTTCCAGCGCCTGGGCGGCACCTGGGAGGGCAGGGTGCTCGAGAGCGTCGATCCGGGTGGGCGCATTGCCGCGCAGATCGAGCCCGAGCGCATCATCGGCAGCGTGGTCTATCCGGCAAGCGAACTGGTCGCGCCCGGGGTGGTGCGGGTGATCGAAGGCAACCGCTTTACCTTGGGCGAACTCGACGGCAGCCGCAGCGAGCGCGTCGAAGCCCTGTCTCAGGCCATGATCCGGGCGGGCTTCAAGTCGCCGGTCTCCAAGGACATTCGCAGCGAGATCTGGGTCAAGCTCTGGGGCAATCTGAGCTTCAATCCGATCTCGGCGCTGACTCATGCGACCCTGGTCGATATCTGCCAGTTCGCGCCGACCCGCGCATTGGCCGCCGCGATGATGACCGAAGCCCAGGCGATTGGTGAGAAGCTCGGCGTCGAATTCAAGGTTTCGCTCGACAAGCGCATCGCCGGCGCCGAGGCGGTCGGCGCGCACAAGACCTCGATGCTGCAGGATGTCGAGCATGGGCGCGCGATCGAACTCGAAGCCCTGGTGGGGTCGGTGGTCGAACTCGGCCGCATCACCGCAACACCTACCCCGACGATTGACGCTGTGTATGCGCTGGCCAGTCTGCTGGCTCGAAACCTCGCTGTTCAGCGTGGCAAGCTGGTGGTTTCACCGATCGACTGACCGGCAATCACTGATCGTTCGCTCGAAAACAAATGACGGAGACCCACCTTGACACAGACCACCACGACGCAGGCCACTGACAAGCCGATCGCCAAGCCGGTTGCGGCTGCCACCATCATGCTGCTGCGTGACGGCCCTCAGGGGCTCGAGGTCTTCATGGTCGTGCGCCACCATCAGATCGATTTCGCCTCGGGCGCGCTGGTGTTTCCGGGCGGCAAGGTCGATCCGCAGGACTCGGATGAGCGAGTGGTGAGTCGACTAGCCGCCTATGAGGCGCAGACGGTTGAGCAGTCGATGCTGCGCGCTGCCGCGATCCGCGAGGTGTTTGAAGAGTCCGGCATCCTGCTGGCAAGACGGCGCAGTGGCACCCCGATTGCGGCCTCCGAGATTCCTGATGCCTGGCGCGACGGGCTCAATGCCCAGTCGATGACGCTCGGCGATCTGGTCGATGAGGGCGATCTGCATCTGGCTTGCGACGATCTCGCGCATTTCGCCCACTGGATCACCCCCGAGATGATGCCCAAGCGATTCGACACGCATTTCTATCTGGCGCGTGGCCCGCACGATCAGGTCGCCGGCCATGATGGTCATGAGAATGTCGACTCGGTCTGGATCCGGCCGCAGCAGGTGATCGAGGACGCGGCCAACAAGGCCCGTACGGTGATCTTTCCGACGCTGTGCAATGTGATCCGGCTGGCGCAGTACGACAGCGTCGAGGCGGCGTTTGCCGGCACGCAGCAATCGCCAGTCGTGCCGATCACGCCCTGGATGGAAAAGCGCGACGACGGCCGCTATGTCTGCATCCCGAAAGATGCCGGCTACACGCTCACCGAGCAGAAGTCGGGCGATCGGCCGGCCTAAGGCTCAAGGCGGCGGGCGCTCAAGCGGCGCCCGGATCGCCAGGGGCCGCGCGAGTCAGCCGGGGGCCACCCCGTACACATTCGACAGCGTGCCGATCCCCTCGATCGTCACCTCGACCTTCGCGCCGGGCTTCATCGGCAGTACGCCGAGCGAGGTGCCGCACAGGATCACATCGCCGGCCTCGAGCGTCACGTCGTGCGAGAGCCGCGCTACCAGCTCATGCGGAGAAAAGAACATGTCCGACAAAGGATAGTTCTGGCGTTCGCGGCCGTCGACCATGGTTTTGACACTGCCCGAGGCCGGGTCGAACTCGGTGTCGATGACCGGGCCGAAGATACCGAAGCCGTCGAAGCCTTTGGCCCGCGACCACTGCGCAAATGACGGATCGCGCTGCAGCAGTTCGATCGCGGTGACGTCGTTGGCGCAGCTGTAGCCGAGGATGGATGCCTTGGCCTGGCTTGCGTCGATGGCCTTGGTGCGTCGGCTGATGATGACTGCCAGCTCGCCTTCATAGGCAACACGCCCGTCATAACCCGTGGGCAAAGGGATCGCTTGCCGGTGTGCGGCAAAGCTGTTGGGCGACTTCAGGAACCACAGCGGTTCTTCGGGTCTGCTCCAGCCGTTCTTGGTGGCCGAAGCCGCAAAGTTGTTCCATAGCGCCAGCATCTTGCCGGGCTGGCAGGGCGCAAGCCATTCCAGATCCGCCAGCGGCAAACGTCGGCCATTTGCGCGGTACTCACCAAAGGGCGATCCGTCGACCAGCACGGCCTCATCGCCCTCCATCCATCCCCATGTGTCAGAGCCGCTGTCGCGGCAACGCAGCCATTTCATCGAACCGATCTCCCTGCGCCAACTCGGCGCGACCAGGCTCGATTCTAGCGCTGCGCCCTCAGCAGACTCAGAAACGGATCGTCGTTGCTGGCGATTGGGGCGCCGCCGCACTCGGGGGTTGAATCGGATTTTTCGGCTCGATGATGCGCGGCACGGCTTCGCTTGCGACCGGGCTACCCGCCGCAGCCGGGCTGCCCGGGTTATTGCTTGGGCGCGCTGACGCAGCGTTGGCCGGAGCCGGCGCCATGCTCTGTGCGGGCTGCGGGCGATAGCTCGCGGGCAGCATCGATTTCGCCGGATAGCCGGCCGCATCGAGCAGGCTGCTCCACTGGCTCTGCTCGAAACCGGTGTTGTGTTCACGGCCGACACCCAAGGTCGGGAATCTCAGTTCGGTCAACCCGGCGGCACGAAAGGCATCGGCATCGGCCGGTGTCTTGATCGTCTTTTCCGAAAACGGGATGCCGCGCGCGGTGAGATAGCTGCGCGCCTGCTGACAGGGCGAGCAATCACTGGTCGTGTAAAGCACGACCGGATACTTCGCGGCAATCGGTGCAAGACCAGCCAGGTTTTGTCTTCCGTCTGACTTTGCCGCAGCCGGGCCTGCCAGCGTCGAAGCCGTGACGCCTGGCGGCGGCGGACTGTCGCTGTAGATGACCTTGCCGTCAGGGCCGGTCCACTTGAACTGGGCCGCCGCCGGTAATCCGAATGCGGCGAGCCCGATCAGAACAATGATTTTTGAGCAGCTAGGCAGGGGCATGGAAGGTCTCCTCGACCATTCCATTGTGTCGCAGCAAGGCTTCGATGCTGGGCTCGCGTCCGCGAAACGCTTTGAATGAGTCGATGGCCGGTCGACTGCCGCCTACCGACAGGATCTCGCGCAAAAAGCGCTGGCCGGTCTCGGCATTGAAAAGCCCTTCTTCTTCGAAGGCCGCATAGCAGTCGGCCGACAGCACTTCCGCCCATTTGTAGCTGTAGTAGCCGGCCGCATACCCGCCGGCAAAGATGTGAGAAAAACTGTTCTGGAAACGGTTGAACTCGGGCGGCGTGATGACCGCCACTTCTTGCCGCACGTCATTCAGCAGGCGCTGGACCGCCTCGCCTGCAGAACCTGCTTTGGCCGCAGCCGATGGAAGCGGCGTGGTGGTGCCCGCAACGCCGTCCCACTCGCTGTGCAGGCGCATATCGAAGAGCGCGAACTCGACCTGACGCAAGGTTTGCAGGCCGCTCTGGAAATTGCGGGCGGCAAGCATCTTGTCGAAGAGCGCGCGCGGCAGGGGTGCCTGGGTATCGACATGCGCAGTCATTGCCTCGACGATGTCCCACTCCCAGCAGAAGTTCTCCATGAACTGGCTGGGCAACTCAACCGCATCCCACTCGACACCCGAGATGCCCGAGACGCCGAGTTCGTCGACGCGGGTGAGCATGTGGTGCAGCCCGTGCCCGAACTCGTGAAACAGCGTAATGACATCGTCATGCGACAGCAGGGCGGGCTGAGCGCCGACCGGCGCCTGCACGTTGCAGGTCAGGTAGGCCACCGGTGTCTGCAGTCCTGTTGCGATCAGCTTGCGGCCGCGGGCATCGTCCATCCAGGCGCCCGGCCGCTTGCTCGGGCGCGAGAACATGTCGAGATAGAACTGTCCGATCAGCTGACCGGCCCGCTCGATGCGAAAGAATCCGACGTCGGCATGCCAGGTTTCAGCGGTATCGCGTGAAATCGTGACATCGAAGAGTCGTCCGATCAGCCCGAAGAGGCCCTCCAGCACGCGGGGCAGCTGAAAGTACTGTTTGACCTCGTTGTCGGAAAAGGCATATCGCGCTTCTTTCAGTCGCTCTGAGGCGAAAGCCATATCCCACGAGCTGAGGCTGTCAAGACCGAGGTTGTCGGCAGCAAAGCGTCGCAGCTCGGCCATGTCGCGGTGTGCCGAGGGCTTGGCTCTCGCCGCCAGGTCACGCAAAAAGCCGATGACCTGGTCGGGCGAATCGGCCATCTTCGAGACCAGCGACACATCGGCGAAGCTGGCATAGCCGAGCAATCGCGCCTCTTCGGCGCGAAGAGACAGCGTCTGGTCGATGATCGCGGTGTTGTCGAGTGTCGGGGTGCCGTGACCCGCGGCCCGGGTCACGTAGGCGCGGTAGAGCGTCTCGCGAAGCGTGCGGTCGTTTGCATACTGCAGGACCGGAAAGTAGGACGGAAACTGCAAGGTGAATCGCCAACCCGCCACGCCGGCACGCTCGCCTTCCTGGCGGGCGGCGGCCAGCGCGTCGTCGGGCAGACCGGAAAGTGTGGTTTCGTCGGTAATATCCAGCGTAAACGCGTTGGTTGCATCAAGGACGTTTTCCCCGAATTTCTGCGACAGCGCGGCCTGCTGCTCCTGGATCTCGGCATAGCGCTCGCGAGCGGGCGAGACCAGCTCAGCGCCGCCCAACCTGAAATCGCGAAGCGCATTGGTCACGATCTTGCGACGTGGCGGCGACATCTGCGCGAACTCGGCCGACTGGCCCAGGGCCTTGTATTTCGCAAAGAGGGCTTCGTTCTGTCCAAGCGATGTCCAGAACTCGGTGACCCGGGGCAGGTTGTCGTTGAAGACCGCCCGCAATTCTGGCGTGTCGGCCACACCGTTGAGGTGACCGACCATGCCCCAGGCGCGACCGAGCTGCTCGGTGGCGATCTCCAGCGGGCTCACGAAGTCGGCCCAGGTCGCGGGCGTAGACGGTGCCTCGGCCCTGTCGACCGCACTGCGGGCCTGCGTCAGAAGGGTGTCGATGGCGGGCGTCACATGCTCTGGACGAAACGCACCGAAGCGCGGCAGCCCTGAGAAATCGAGCAGCGGGTTGTCGGTCGCGCAAGTGGAGGCAGTCGGGTTCATGGCGTCAGGTGGTCTCTGGCAGGGGGTTGATCTGTTGATATCGGGGCGCCCGCGGCGCATTTCACCGTCGCCGCCCCTCAGCCGGCTGCTCGCTCGGCGGCCTCGATGGTGTTGACCAGCAGCATGGCCCGGGTCATTGGGCCGACGCCGCCTGGCACGGGTGTGATCGCACTGGCCACCTCTCGCACCGCAGCGAAGTCGACATCGCCGCACAGCTTGCCGTCGGCACCGCGGTTCATACCGACATCGATGACGATCGCGCCTGGCTTGACCATATCGGCAGTCACCAGCCCGATCCTGCCGACCGCCGCGACGATGATGTCCGCGCGGCGAGTGTGGGCAGCCAGATCGCGGGTGCGGCTGTGGCAGACCGTCACAGTGGCGCCCTCGGCCAGCAGCATCAGCGCCTGCGGCTTGCCGACGATATTGCTTCGACCGATGACAACCGCCTCGGCGCCGTCGAGGCTGGCACCGGCATGTTCGAGCATTTTCATGACGCCGTAGGGCGTGCAAGGCCTGAACAGCGGCTGACCGGTGACCAGCATGCCGACATTGCTTACATGGAAGCCGTCGACATCCTTGGCCGGAGAAATGGCTTCGATGACGCGATGTGAATCGATGTGCCGGGGCAATGGCAACTGGACCAGGATGCCGTGCACGCTTGGGTCGGCATTGAGTTGCACGATGCGGGCAAGGAGTGCCGCCTCGGTGGTATCACCGGGCATCCGGTCGAGGGTCGAGACGATACCGACTTCTTGGCAGTCCTTGACCTTATTGCGTACATAGACCGCTGAAGCCGCATCGTCGCCGACCAGCACGACCGCCAGCCCGGTGGTCAAGCCGCGATCGGCGAGGCGCCTTACACGGCGGCCCACATCGTTGCGGATGGAAGCGGCAAGCGCATTGCCGTCGATCAGTTTTGCAGACATGGTCTGCGCAGCGTAGCACGCTCGTCGGTGTCGTCATGCTGGCGCTTGCGCGCATCGATTCAGACGGCTATAGTTGAGGGCTTCGCCGGGGGTATAGCTCAGCTGGGAGAGCGCTTGCATGGCATGCAAGAGGTCAGCGGTTCGATCCCGCTTACCTCCACCATCGAAGCAGAGTTGGTCGGCAACGTTTGTCGTTCATTCTGTGTTTGTGAATCACGGTCCCGTTCGTCTAGAGGCCTAGGACACAACCCTTTCACGGTTGCTACAGGGGTTCGAATCCCCTACGGGACGCCACCATCCTCCCCGGATGGTGCAGTGCAAAAA
The DNA here is from genome assembly GCA_947487165.1 of Burkholderiales bacterium. Taxonomy (GTDB): domain Bacteria; phylum Pseudomonadota; class Gammaproteobacteria; order Burkholderiales; family Burkholderiaceae_E; genus UBA4615. The sequence continues at coordinate 8,124 of CANKWX010000061.1, read as the reverse complement.
TCCTCAGTAAATCAATGAGTTGCGAAAGTGCCTTTGCCGCACTTGCCGCACAAATTGCCGCACATTTGCCGCACAAACGGACGGGATGCCACTTAAAACGTGTGCGTCCGTCCGGGGTGCTCGGTCCGCGTCGGGATGACCCCCAGTGACTAGACGTGGCCCGTTCACCTCGAACGACGAGGCCAAATCGTGTCGGACACTGCGCACCCGCGCATCAAGTACCTGCATGCTCACCGCGGCGGCTTTCTCTACCGCCGCCGCATCCCCGCCAACCTGACCTGGGCCTTCGAGGGCCGCACCGTCCTCGAGATTCCACTTCCCAAAGTCCCGCCGCCCGAGCTCGCCAAGCTCGTCGCCCAGCACAACGCGGCCTTCGAGCGGACGGTCGCCAGCGCCCGCGCCGGGCGCGGGGCCGATGGGGTGCGACCCCTTCGTGACTCCGACATCCCGGTCGTCGCCCAGGCCTGGGAGGCGCTGCACCTGCAGACCGACGAGGAGCAGCGCGACCTCTTAGTAAGTGATGCCGACTTCGACGCCGAAGAGGCGCTCGCCGCCCAGGCGCTCGAGCAGCGCAAGCGCGAGCGGGCCCGCAACCGCATCGAAGCCGACCGCCCCGAGGTCGAGCACTTTCTGGAAGGGGCGGGGCTCGCGCCCCCCGAGGACCCCTCGCTCCTGCGAAAGTTGCTGTCCGCCATCCTGGAGGCCGACCAGCGCGCAGCCCAGGCTGCGGTCGCCCGGTACCAGGGCGAGGTCGTGCGCACGCCGCCCGTGCCGCTCGGCCCCGGCGTCTACGAGGGCGAGGGCGTGGCGGGCGCCCACGGCTACTTCGACGAGATGTACCGCCTCTGGGTGCGCCGCTCGGGCAGCACCCACGTCAGTCGCAACGAGGCCGAGGTCTGGCTGCGGCGCCTGGCCGACTTCACCAAGACGGACCCCAGCGCCTTCATGGAGACGCTGGATTCTCCGCGCCCGGTCTCACCTGACGTCCGAGGTCGGCGACTGCACCTGTCGGACGTGCCCCGCTCGAAGGTCATGGCCTTCAAGGACCACTGGCTGGAGGTGGCCGAAGAGCACGCCCGCACCGGCAAGGGGCCGAGGATGTCGGCCAAGACCGTCCGCAAGGGGCTCTCGATGCTGGGGGCGGTCGTGGGCACGTCGCTCCACGAGCACCCCGCCGACGACAAGCTGCAGTTGAACGTATTCCACCACCTGTGGCGCAAGAACGAGCGCAAGGCCGAAGGCGTTATGCGGCCGCGCACGGCCTTCGAGGTCGAGCAGCTGAACCTCGTCTTCGGCTCGCGCCTCTACGCCCAGGGCCCGGACCCGTACGACCCGATGGAGGTCGCGATGTACTGGCTGATGCTGGCGGGCACCTTCACGGGCGCCCGGCTGGAAGAGTTGGCGCACCTCGAGCCCTGGGACATCCGGGACGTGAACGGGCGCTGGTGGATGCGTATCGAGGCCAAGAGCCGCACCCGACGGGTGAAGACGGCCGTGTCGATGCGCGACGTGCCGCTGCATCGCACTCTCGTCGACGCCGGGTTCGTGAGCTACGCGCTCGCTGCCCGCAAGGCTGGGTGGAAGCGGCTTTTCCCGTGGCTCACCGAGACCAAGCGCGGCGGTGTGGCGGCAGCGGTCTCCAAGCGGCTGAACCGCTACCTGGACGACATCGGGCTCGACGACCAGCGGCTGGTCTTCCACTCGTCCCGGCATGCCTTCAAGCACTTCGCGCGGATGTGCGACATCCAGACCGAGGCGGTCGACGCGTTGGTCGGGCACAGCGGCAAGACGGGGGCGGCCGGCATGTACGGGGCCGACCAGTTCCCGCGCCAGGCGCTGCTGCGCGCCATCGACCAGTTCGACATCCCGGGACTGAAGCTCGACGCCGTGCTGGCTCCCGAGGACGCCGGTGGGGCGCACGTCGCGCTCGTGCAGGCGGCCATCGCTCGGGGCAAGACCAAGACCGGCAAGTGGAGGGGCCCGAGTCGGCTGCCCGCATTCTTGCAGCCGCTCGCTGCGAACCGCCTGACGCACCGGGAGGCCGCGTGACGAAGAAGGGCGCTCTGCTGGCCGTCGAGGTCTCGGTGTCGCGGAAGACCATCGACACGCTGCTATCGCGGAAGACCCTGGCAGTGCTCCTGCCGCGGTCGCTGCCCGACGATGTGCTGGTCGAGCTCTGGCGGTCGTTGCTCGCACTGCAGTCCAACCCAGTTCGAAATCCTGCGAAACACGACGTCCGGAGCTTCGCCGCTTCCTGGGTGCGAGTGATGGCCGAGCGCGCCGACGTGGGCCCCGAACGCCTCGAGCATTGGTTCTGGGACCTCGTCCAGGAGTCGCTCTGGCTGGTCGGGCGGGAGGTGGCCTACAGGGTCTCGAATGGCCTGTGCGATGACGATTCGCGTGCTGACCAAGGCGTGTTCGTGCGGTGGTTGCGAATCGTGCGTCGCGGAGGTTCCTGAGGGCGCCAAAGCATTTCCACCCTTGTGCGGCTCGTCCATCTGGTCTTGAGCCGCACCGTCACACCCGCGGCCAAGTGGCAACGGGTGCTTTGCACGTGCAAACCGCATCGCCGAGTCGTTGAACGCAACTGAGGCCCGCGCTTGGCGAGGAGAGTCTCATGACCATCTGGAAGGTTGCCTCCGTGCCGGAGCAGCCCGAGCTTGTGTTGAAGCGTTGGAGAGCCTACGAAGTGGAAGACCTCAGGTTTCTCGTAGGATGGAACGCTACCGATGGAGAAGGTCGCGTTTCCACCTACGTCGCCTCGTTCGACCCTGCATTGCGCCGCGTAGAGACGGGGTCAGGCCGTGTCTACAAACTCAGCGGGCCACCCGGCCACGACAACGACGCCGACTACACTTGGACGAGGTGGAAGCGTATGCATGGCGTTAGCGACGTCCGAGACGTCACCGACGAGGTTTGGAGCGCTATCCTGGCCGCATCCGACAAGAACGCGGGCAAGAATTGACGCTTGCCGTGATACGCCGCAACCGTCCTGACAAGGGTCGAACTCTCGAGCCTTCCGGGTCGGTTTCAGCGTCTGCGCCTGGCGGCGGTGTTCGGGGCTTTAGGCCCCGGGCGGGGCGGTGTTTACGCGGAGCGTTGCAGCGTCGAAGCGCTACTCCGTCACCGTCAGGCTTCCTGCAACCTGCGCTCGCAGAGGCTAAGGCGCGGGGGTCGGACTGTCTCGTGCGGCACAGGCAGGCGCGGCGGCCGCTATCGCACGCTGAGCTGAGACGGCTGTCGCCGAACTATTGTGCGCGGTATCGAATCGCCATCCTTCGCGCGACAGAATGGGTGGCACGAGGTCGCCCAGACTCTGATTCGGCTGAAGTGCGTCGACAACAGCACCTTCTAGCCTCTTCGCTGACAGGCGTCGGCTACCGAGAGGTACGCCTCTGCGAGGGCGTCGCCGTCGGCTGCGTCGGCGGCCAGCGCTTCCAATGCCTGCAGCGGGTGCTCCGCGACGGCTGGCCGGCCCTGCATGCGCGCAAGCTGAAAGGCGGCGAGGACCAATGTGTCGAGCTTCGGCCGCCGCGCTCTCGACCTCCGCGCGGGAAAGCGCGGCGGTCTTAGCAGAGACAAGTCGGTCCTCACGAGAGTCGTACCGTCCGGAGCCTGAGCGCGTTGGCGATGACGCTGACGGAGGACAACGCCATGGCCGCAGCTGCTACCACCGGCGACAGCAGCATGCCGAGGAACGGGTACAGTACGCCAGCCGCGAGCGGGATGCCCGCGACGTTGTAGACGAACGCGAAGAACAGGTTCTGCCGGATGTTTCGCATCGTCGCGCGGGACACGGCACGTGCGCGCACGATGCCCATCAGGTCGCCCTTGAGCAGCGTCACGCCCGCGCTCTCCATAGCCACGTCCGTGCCGGTACCCATAGCAATGCCGACCTCGGCGGCTGCGAGGGCCGGCGCGTCGTTGACGCCGTCGCCGGCCATCGCGACGACCCGGCCCTCAGCATTCAGCCGCTGCACGACCGCCGCCTTGTCCTCTGGCAGAACCTCGGCCACGACCTCGTCGATTCCGAGCTCGCGACCCACAGCCTCAGCGGTCGTGCGGCCATCGCCGCTGAGCATCACTACGCGGATGCCTTCGCGCTTTAGCGCGAAGATGGCCTCGGGCGTGGTCGCTTTGACGGGGTCGGCGATGCCGACGAATCCGGCGAGCCGCCCGTCCAAGCCGACGAAGATGACGGTGGCGGCCTTCGCACGCACCGGCTCGGCAGCCGGCTCCAGCGGTGCGGCCTCGATGCCGTGCTCTCGCAGGAACTTCGCGCTGCCGCAAACCACGCGCGCGCCGTCGACCGTACCGAGCACACCCTTGCCGACGGGGGAGTCGAAGTCTGTGACCGGGGCCAAGGGGAGCTTCCGCTCTTGGGCGTCAGCTACGATTGCGGCGGCCAGCGGATGCTCGGACGCGCGCTCGACGCTGGCGAGCTTCTGGAGCACTTCGTCCGCATCGAAGCCGGCCGCGGGCTCGATAAGGACAACCTTCGGGTGCCCTTCGGTCAGCGTGCCGGTTTTGTCGACCACGAGGGTATCGACCTTCTCCATCCGCTCCAGCGCCTCGGCGTCGCGAACGAGCACGCCGTTCTGCGCCCCTCGGCCGACGCCCACCATGATGCTCATCGGCGTGGCCAGCCCCAAGGCACAGGGGCAGGCGATGATGAGCACCGCCACAGCTGCAATCAGCGCATAGCTGAACTGCGGGCTGGGCCCCCAGACCAGCCAGGCGGCGAACGCGACCAGCGCTACGAGAATGACGACCGGCACGAACCAGCCCGCAACTTGGTCGGCGATTCGCTGGATAGGTGCCCGGCTGCGCTGTGCCGCCGCGACCATGTGCACGATTTGAGAGAGCAGGGTCTCAGTGCCCACTTTCTCAGCGCGCATCACGAAGCCGCCGGTCTGGTTCATAGTGCCACCTGTGACCTTCGAGCCAGGTGCCTTTGCAACCGGAATCGGCTCGCCGGTGACCATTGACTCGTCGATGGTCCCCTTGCCCTCGGTGACCTCACCGTCGACCGGCACCTTCTCGCCCGGGCGTACCCGGAGGAGTTCCCCCGCCTGGACCGTGTCAAGCGGGACGGTCTCGTCGTTACCGTCGGACCCGACGCGGACCGCGGTCTTCGGCGCCAGGTTGAGCAGCGCCTTGATGGCGCCGGACGTACGTTCGCGGGCGCGCAGTTCGAGTACCTGGCCGAGCAGCACGAGGACAGTGATGACCGAGGCGGCCTCGAAGTAAATGGCAACCGCGCCGCCTTCGCCGCGCAGGTCGGCGGGAAACAGCTGTGGCGCGACCGTGCCGACGATGCTGTAGAGCAACGCAGCGCCGGTTCCCAGCGCAATCAGCGTGAACATGTTGAGGCTGCGGTTCTTCACGGACGCCCAGCCGCGCACGAAGAACGGCCAGCCCGCCCACAGCACGACAGGCGTGCCAAGCAACAACTGAAGCCAGTTCGACGTCTGCAGCGCGATGAAGTGGTTCAGTCCCGTCAGGTGTCCACCCATTTCCAGTGCTGCGACCGGCACCGTCAACGCCAAGCCAATCCAGAAGCGACGCGTCATGTCGCGCAGCTCGGCGCTATCGCCGCCCTCCGTAGTAACCATTACCGGCTCGAGCGCCATGCCGCAGATAGGGCAGCTGCCAGGTCCCATTTGGCGCACCTGCGGGTGCATCGGGCAGGTGTACTCGAGGGACTCGGAATCCGTTAGTGCATCCGCGACGGGGCGCCGTGCTGTAGCAGGCCTCGCGTGATTCGATTGACCCGCATGGTGAGCGTGTCCGCGATGCTCATGCGCATCATGTACGTGTGCCTGGTGGACGAGGCCAGCGTTCGCTCGCGCCGCTGGTACGCCATGGGCGGACGCGTGATGGCCGTGCTCGGCATGACACGCCGAATGACCCTCACGGAACGAGTCGACTGCGCCGTTCGGCTGATGTGCGTGCGCAGCCGGTTGCGTCGGTTTCCCGGCGCTGGAAGTATCGCTGGAGGCCATCCTCGTTCTCCTGAACAATGTCTCTGGTCGCAGTTTCGACCTTCCTACCCTCGGAAGGTCAACCTCAGCCAATCGATTGGCGTCCTCGAGCGATAGGTCATGGGCTTGGCCGTGCTGCTGACGTGAAGAGTGCCGTCAGGGACTCGGTGTGAGTACCGGAGCCTATCGGCGGTCCGACTCACCGCACGGGGCGCGCCGTGCCGCAGCAGCAACCGGACGCCCTTGCCGCCGGCGTCGTGGAGTCGGTCAGGCCCAGCGGCCGCGGTGTATAGCCGGCGTCACGAATCACCGATTCGATGGCGGCCGCAGGCACCGTGGATTCGACCTGTACCCACTTGAGCGCGAGGTCTACACGCACCTGCGCAGCGGGGTCCTGGGCATGAACGGCGGCCGTGATGCTGCTCGCGCAGTGTCCGCAGGTCATGTCTTCGACGTTGAACGTGTACATGGTGGCTTCCTCGCCAGAGTTGTGAACGTCAACCCACTGTCGACCTTCCCCCGGCTGGAAGGTCAAGGAGCATTGAAGCGTTCGGCAACGATGCTTGACCTTCCCATCGCCAGAAGGTTGAGGATGACCTCATCACACGTCTGCAAGGGGCTCAAACGATGCTGAACATCGGACAGGCATCCTCGTCATCTGGCGTATCGGCCAAGATGATTCGCCACTACGAGGACATTGGCTTGCTGCCCGCCGCTCATCGCACCGAGTCTGGCTATCGTCAGTACGGCGAATGCGACGTGCAGACCATTCGCTTCATCCGCCACTTTCGCGACCTCGGCTTTTCTCTGACCGAGATTGGCCAGCTGCTGAGCCTGTGGTCCGACCGCGACCGTTCAAGCGGGGACGTCAAGGCGTTGGCCGAGCAACAAATTCGCGCACTCGACGAGAAGGCCCGCGAACTGCTCGCCATGAATGCTGCCCTCGAGCATCTGGCGCGGGGTTGCCGAGGTGACAATCGCCCGGACTGTCCCATCATTGATACCTTGGCAAGCCCGCGGCGCGTCGAGTCCGGGACCGTAGCAACGGCGGGTAGTCCCCCGCGTCGACGCGCGGAGTGCTTCGAATCGGCGAAGCCGTGACCTTGCAACGATGGAAGGGGTGGAGTCCGGATAAAGTTGCTGTCTAGACGGTTGAAAGCCGAATGTCGGCCACTGATTGACCGCTTATCTGTCCGTGCTAACCTGATTGCTGTGTTGACGAAGCTCAAATTCTGGCTGGTGCTGCTGCTGGCGCTCATCCTGCCCATCAAGGGTGCGATGGCGACGGTCGGCATGCTTTGCCATGTGCCGGCTTCACAACTCGTCCAGGCTGCCCCCGCTTCGCACGCTCATGCCTCCCATGACGCAGGGCGGGTGCTTGCGGAAGTCGGGCATCACCAGCATCAGCACGCCACATCCGACAGCAGCGATGCCGATGTGAGCCCGGCGTCCTGCCTGGCCTGCGCTGCAGTGTGCGGCGCATCGCCGGTTCCAGCGAGTGGTTCGTTGAACCTGCCGACCTTCGAGCCGTCACGCGACTGGCGCCGGCTGACCCTTTTGGCGCCGCCCAGCCGCGAGATGGCCGGGCTCGAGCGCCCACCACGAAGCATCTGACCCCGCTGCGGCTCCGGTGACGGAGCTGCTGGGCGCGTTCGGCCACGGCTTGCCCCGTCGGACCGTTCGCATCGGCCACATCGGTCCTGCCGGTGGCTGTAATTGGATGATTCGGAACAACGATGAAGAACTGGATTCTGGCCGCGGCTTTGCTGCCGGCGGCAACCTGGGTGTCGGCGAGCCCGTTGGAGGCGAACGCCGAGGTCCCGACCCTTCGCTACTCGTCGGCCTTCGCCGACTACCGCCCCTACGTCGACGTGCCCCGTGCCGACTGGCGTGAGGTCAACCGCACGGTCGAGGAAGCGGCTCGCAAGTCGGGAGGTGACCACGCAGGGCACGGTGCAGCGACTCCGGCGGCCCCTACGCCGGCACCCGCCAACGCCGGTAGCGCCCCGCAAGGTCCCGGCCATCATGGTCACGGCATGCATGGAGGCGCCAAATGACGCCGCGCCGCACGCCACTCAAGGCACGGCGCCTAGGGCTGGGCGCACTCGCACTGGCGCTGTCCGGCTGCGCCTCGTTCTCG
>CANKWX010000060.1 GCA_947487165.1 Burkholderiales bacterium | reverse complement strand
GCCGACTGGACCCATCCCTACTCGCGCGAGCAGGCGGTGTATCCCCTTGCCTGGCTGCGCGAGGCCAAGTTCTGGCCACATGTCAAACGCATCGACAACGCGGCGGGCGATCGCAATCTGGTCTGCACCTGCCCGCCGATGGCCGATTACATGAGTAATCAGCAATGAGCCCCATTGTCAGACAGATCCCGCTGGCCGGGCTGCACCGCGAGCTCGGCGCGAAGTTCGGGCCCTTTGCCGGCTACGACATGCCGATTCAATATCCGGCAGGCCTGAAAGCCGAGCACCTGCACACCCGTTCGCAGGCCGGCCTCTTCGATGTCTCGCACATGGGACAACTGCACATCCGGGCGCGCGACGGTACAGCGCAATCGCTGCAAACCGGCCTGCAGGCTGCGCTGCCGGTCGACTTCACCGGCTGGCCGATCGGTCTTCAGAAATATTCTTTTCTGCTCAACGACGCGGGCGGCATCGAAGACGATCTGATGCTGGTTAATCTCGGCGACACGGTGCGCATGGTGGTCAACGCCGGCAACCGCGACGCCGATCGGGCGAGGCTCGTGGCGCTGTGCCCTGGGCTCTCATTCGACTGGGTCGATGCTGCGCTGATTGCGCTGCAAGGCCCGCAGGCCGAAGCGGTGCTGGCCCAACTCGACCCAAGCGCCGCTGCCATGAGTTTCATGCAGGCTCGCGAACTGATGCTCGAAGGCGCGCGCTGCTTTACCACCCGCTCCGGCTACACAGGCGAGGACGGCTACGAAATCTCCCTGCCCTCGCAGGCCGCCGAAAGCATCGTGCGCCGGCTGCTGGCCGATTCGCGGGTCGCGCTCGCAGGCCTTGGCGCGCGCGACACCCTGCGCCTTGAAGCCGGGCTGCCGCTGCATGGCAACGACATCAGCCCCACCACATCGCCTGTCGAAGCCGGCCTGAGCTTTGCGATCCCGAAGTCGCGACGCGCAGGCGGCGCACTGGCCGGCGGCTTTCCGGGTGCCGCCACCGTGCTGGCGCAGCTTGCCCACGGCCCGTCGCGCAAGCTGGTCGGACTGATCTCACCCGATGCGATTCCGATCAGATCGCATGCATCGCTGCTCGATGCCAATGGCGACAGTGTGGGCGAGGTCACCAGCGGCACGGTGTCGCCCACGCTGGGCAAGCCGATCATGCTGGCCTATGTCAGCGCAGGCGCTCAACCGGTTCAGGCCGCGGTGCGCGATCGCCGGCCGGCAGTCCACAGCGTGCCGCTGCCTTTCGTGCCGAAGCGATACAAGCGCTGAACCGAACCGATCAAACGCGTCGGATGGTTCAGGTCTTCGCGATCCGATCAAGTACCTCACGCAGGCGGACCGGGTCGACCGGCTTGACCAGATGCTCGTCAATGCCGGCCGCCAGGGCGCGCTCGCGGTCTGCCGGCTGCCCCCATCCCGACATCGCAATCAGCTTCAACGCCTTGCCGCCCGGCAGTTCGCGGATCCGACGCGCCAGCTCGAAGCCATCGATCCTGGGCATGCCAAGGTCCATCAGGACCGCATGAGGGGTTTTGGACGCGACAAGTGCGAGACCTGACGCACCGTCGTGGGCTGTGAAGGTGCGATGACCCCAGGCCCGCAGCAGCATCGAGGTGGTTTCAACCACATCCGGGTTGTCGTCGACCACCAGAATCTCCAGACGAGGCGTGCCAGCCTGCGCGTCGACCGGCGTATTGACCGGCGCATCGGCTTGCTCACTGACCTGCTCACTGACTTGCTCACTGAGCTGCTCACTGAGCTGATCTGAGCGCGTACTGCCCCTCGCGCCGCGATGATGCAACGGCAACCGAACGGTAAATGTGCTGCCCTCACCTTTGCCGGGACTGCTTGCGCTGATCGAGCCGGCTTGCAGCGCGAGCAACTCCTGGGACAGGTGCAGGCCGACGCCTAGCCCTTCTTTCGCCTCGGCCGAGCCACCCGGCAGTTGCGCGAACTTCTCGAACATTCGCGGGATCTGCTCGTCGAGAAAGCCGATGCCGTTATCGATGACCCGAAGCAGCGCCTCATCGCCCTCAGCGCAAACCTCGATCCGCACCAAGCCATCGACGTCTGTGAACTTCAGGGCGTTACTGAGCAGGTTTTCGATAACCTGCGCGATCCGGACCGGATCGACATCGACCACCAGTTCGCTATCGGGCAGCGAGATCTCCATGCGCCGGCCCGCGGCCTGCGCGACCAGCCGATACGAATCGGCGGATCGGCGTGCGATCTCGACCAGATCGGTCTGCTCGAGCTTCACCTGCAGGCGTCCGGTCGTGATTCGCGAGACATCAAGCAGGTCATCGATCAGTCGGGCCATATGGGTCACCTGGCGCTCGAGGACCGGCATGACCGCGCTTGCCACAGCCGGCATGTCGACGGTTCGCAAAAGCTCGATCGCATTGCGGATCGGTGCCAGCGGGTTGCGCAGTTCGTGGGCCAGCACCGACAGAAAATCATCCTTGCGACGATCGGACTCATCGACCGCGATTTCGGCCAGGCGCTGCCGGGTGACATCGAAAGACGCGCCAACCAAGCCCTCTATCCGCCCCTGGGCGTCACGCTGAGGTGCAATCGTGGTCTCGACAAATCGCGTATGCCCAGCCTCGGTCACCTCGTAGAGCCGCCGCCCGCCGATGCCGCTGTCGAGCACCGACTGCTTGAACGCGATCAGCGAACGCGCGATCTCAGGGCGAAGCGAACGCTCGTCGTCATGCTTGCCAACCAGCGCCTGAGAAAAGAGATCAGCAGAATGAACCCAGGTGAAGCGCAGCGTCCGGTCCATGGTAAAGAGCGTCATCCCGCTTGCGGCCAGGGCCATCTGCAGGCGCTGCGCCGAGACGCGAAGCTCGTCTCGATCCTGCTCCCGCGCGGTGATATCGGAGCTCACACCAATGACCCGCTGATTCCCGGTCGATGGATCGACGGTCCGCAGGAACAGTGAGCGATGCGACCGGATGCTGCCATCGGGCAGCATCAGCCGATAGACACCATCGGCCGAGCCCGACTGAAACGCCATCCTGATGAGCTGTACGGAGTGATCACGATCGGCAGGATGAATCCTCGAATGGATATCGGCCATCCGCAGTTCGGACTGTGCGCCAGGAAAGGCCCACATTGCACGCACCTTGTCATCGAAATCGATCTGATAGGGCTGCGCCTGCGTGATCCGCCAGAAGCCGATCTCGCCGGTGCCCAGCGCCAACCTCAGTTGCTGGTCACGCTGCTCGAACAGATCGAATCGGCGAACCAGCTCGTGATTTTCCCGCGCGAAACAGGACCAGCCGATGTGCCCTGCGCCCTCGTCGCGCAGCGCCCGGAATCCGCCGCGAAACCACTTCTGCCGATGCCGGCCCGGAATGTCGAACCGAAGCCGGCAGGCCACTTCGTCCGGCGACGAGCGTGCCGCCTCGAGCGCTTCCTGCGCACCGGCCCGCTGGGCTGAATGAATGACCGCCCGCCAGTCGAAGTCGGTCGCGGGCTGGTCAGCCGACAGCTGGAACAGCTGACGTGCTGCCCGGTTCAACTCGACGACACGACAGCTCACATCGATTCGCCAGACCGGCACTTCGATCGCATCGATCAGCGAGCCGCTCCAGAGCAGGCCTGTGGGGTTCGACGCTTCGGAAAGAGGTTTGGGCATCAATGCTCGTGATTTACGCGAGGGCACGGCGTTCGAGCACTTCACGCAAGCGGGCAGGGTCGACCGGTTTGAGCAGATGCTCGTCGATGCCGGCCTCACGGCTGCGGGCGAGATCGGCCGCCTGCCCCCAGCCCGACACCGCGATCAGTGTCATGGCTTTGCCACCGGGCAGCGCCCTGATGCGCCGTGCCAGCTCGTAGCCGTCCATGCGGGGCATGCCGATATCCATCAACACCACATCGGGCCTCTGCGCCTCGACCAGCGCCAGCCCGGCAGCCCCATCGACCGCGCTGAGCGTGCGATAGCCCCAGGCCTGCAGCAGCAGCGTCATGGTCTCGGTGATATCGGGATTGTCGTCGACCACCAGCACGCTCAATACTGCAGGCGGCACAGCCGGCGCCGATACGGCTGGCGGCGGGGCGGCATCGCGCTCGCTGAGCGGCAGTCGCACGATGAACCCGCTGCCCTGCCCGAGACCCGCGCTGCGCGCCACGATTGATCCGCCATGCATCGTGACCAGCTCGCGCGCCAGATGCAGACCAATGCCCAGGCCATCATCAGTCATCTCTTCATGACGCGGCAATTGCGCGAATTTGTCGAAGATCCGCTCGAGCTGATCGCAGGCGATGCCGATACCGCTGTCGCGAACGCGAATGACAAGATCCGCCCCCTCTGCTTGGGCATCGAGCAGAATGGCGGCGCCGCGCGGCGAGAACTTCGAGGCGTTGCTGACCAGATTGACCAGCACCTGCCCGGTTCGGCCCCGATCGCCTTCCGTGACCAGCGCACGCTCGGGCAACGTGACCTCGATGCGTTGCCCCCGGGACTCAAGCGCGAGGCCTTGAGCCTTCCCGAAATAACTCAGAAATTCGGTCAGGTCGACCGGCTCACGGCGCAAGGTGAGGCGGCCGTTCGTCAGACGCGAGACGTCGAGCAAGTCATCAACCAGTCGGCCGATCTGTCTGACCTGACGTTCGATGATTGGCAAGGTGCGCTCGCGGACCTCCTGCGAGTCGGACTCGCGAAGCAAGGCGAGCGCATTGCGAATCGGTGCCAGCGGATTGCGCAGTTCATGCGACAGCACCGCCAAAAACTCATCCTTGCGCTGATTGGCCTCGCGCAGCGCGATTTCGGCACGGCGTCGTTTGGTGACATCGAAAACCGCCCCGGCGACGCCTCGAATCTGCCCGTCTTCGTCGCGGAGCGGCTCGAGCGAGTATTCGAAATGCAGCGCTTCCCCGTCGATATCGAGTACAAAGGCGCGTTGCCCGCCAACGCCGCTCTCGAGCACCGAACGCTTGAAGGCCGTCAGTGCTTGAACTTGCGCGGGGTTATCGCGGACCTCGTCATCGCGCTTGCCGATCATGTGGTCGAGCTTGCCCTCAGCCGAATACAGCCAGGTGTAGCGCAGCTCGCGATCCATGGTGTAGAGCACCACCTTGCTGATATCGAGTGCGATCTTGAGACGCTGCGACGACAGACGCAATTCCTGCCGCACTTCCTGGCGCTCGGTGACATCGGCGGTGACGCCGATCATCACCGGGCGCAGGCTGGCGGAATCGTTCGTCAGAACGCCAACAGTACGTTGCCACCGGACGCTTCCGTCCGGGTACATCAAGCGATACAGCCCATCCAGAATGCCCGACTTCCAGGCCTCTTCACTCGCCCGCTTGAAGCGCTTGCGGTCGGACGGATGGATGCGCTCGATGACCGCGGTCAGCAGCGGCGATTTTTCTGTCGCCGGCAACTGCCAGAAGTCACGAAGGAATTCGTCGATATCGACCCGAGTGGCGTCTTTGTCGAGCCGCCAGCTGCCCATATTGCTGACCCCCAGGGTCACCTTCAGCAAGCGGTCGGATTGCTGCAGCGAGGCTCGCTCCAGAAAGATGTCGTGAATATTGCGTGCAAAGCAGGTCCACCCTAGGTGGGCCAGATCGAGCCGACGGGCGCGCACAGCGAACCGGAACCAGCGATAGGCGCCCTGCGCAGTCGCCCGAGCCCTGAGGTCACAGGCCACTTCTTCAAGCGATTCGGCGCTGGCACGCAGCGCAGCCTGCGCCTGCTCGAGATCCTCCGGATGAAACGCCAATCGCCAATCCAGATTGGCAATCGCGTCGGTCTCCACTTGGCAGGCCTCAGTCAACCCGAAAAATTGCCGCCCCGCGCGGTTCAGTTCAATGACCTGATGGTTGAGGTCGAGGCGCCAGACCGCCAGATCGAGTTCATCAATCATCGATCCCGGCCAGGCTTGCCCGGTCGGGTGATCGGATCCGGCCGCAGATTGGGGCAGGTTCGGATCGGTCATGAGTCAGCGCATGACGGCGGCAAATCAGCTCGCACCGAACGCCATCAGCCAGCCTGAGCATGCGGCCAGCGAGCCGGCCATCAGCAGGCGAGCGCTGCGAGCCCGCGCCAGAGGCAGTTGGGCGACACCGCGCCCGACCAACAGGCCGAGCGCAAACAGCGCAAAGCTTGCCAGCGCCAGGCCGAGGAAAAACGCCGCGCCGCTGCCTTCGGTGCCGTGCAGATAACCATGCGGCAACAGCACCAGCAGGGCTGCGATGCCCACGGCGGCGACATTGAGGCGTTCGATGCGAAGCACCATCGCGGCCATCGCCAGCAGGCCAATTACGACAGCCTGTTCGGCAAACCCGACCGAGGCGACCGGATCGAGCAGACCACGCACACCCAGCACCGCGGCCAGGATGCCGGCGGCCAGCCCCAGGAACGCGGCCATGGCGATACGGGTCGACGACGACAGCGTGGCGGTGCGATCGAGACCCGAGGCAAGCCCCTGGCGACGCGCCAGCAGGCCGGCCAGTCCGCCGATCGCAACGATTGCCAGCAGATGATCGAGGCCGGTGAAGGGATGCGCGAAACCGGCGGCAAGACCGCCTGCGCCGTGTCCGTCGTGGGCCAGCGCCGACAGGGGGGTGACGAGCAGGGCGACAGCAGGGGCAGTCAGAAGGCGAGAGTGGCTCATGGCGGTATCAGTGGTCGAGGAAGGGTTGAGAAAATTGAAGAAGGCGATGGCAATCAGCCGCGGGGTCAGGAAAACAGGCCGCGGCGCTCGATGAACGACACGATATCGTCCAGGCCCAGGCCTTCTTTCATGTTGGAAAAAATGAAGGGGCGATCGCCGCGCATCGCTCGCGCATCGCGGTCCATGACCTCGAGCGAGGCGCCCACATAAGGTGCCAGATCGATCTTGTTGATCACCAGCAGGTCCGACTTCATGATGCCGGGGCCGCCCTTGCGCGGGATTTTTTCGCCGGCGGCCACATCGATCACGTAAATGGTGAGGTCGGACAACTCTGGCGAAAACGTGGCGGCCAGGTTGTCGCCGCCCGATTCGACAAAGACGATCTGCAGGCCCGGAAACGCGCGCGACAGACGGTCGACAGCCTCGAGGTTGATCGAGGCATCTTCGCGGATCGCGGTGTGCGGGCAGCCGCCGGTCTCGACGCCCAGGATGCGCTCCTTGGGCAGCGCATCGTTCTTGACCAGGAACTCGGCGTCCTCGCGGGTGTAGATGTCGTTGGTGACCGCCGCGATGTCGTAGCGGCTGCGAAGCCGTCGGCACAGCGCCAGCGTGAGCGCAGTCTTGCCCGAGCCGACCGGCCCGCCGATGCCAACCCGAAGGGGTCCGTGTGCGCTCATGGTGTCAGGATCTGAAAAGGCGTGAGTACTGGGTTTCGTGGCGGGCCGATGCGATTGCCAGCAGGGGCGCAGCGCTCGACCAGTCGGCTTCGTTCAGAGTCAGGGCAGCATCGATGGCCTGATCAATCTCGGGATCGAGCGAGCGTAACAGGCGCTGCGCGGCGATCTGACCCATCGGCATGGCTTTCATCAGCACCATCGCCTGATTCTCGACGAAAGCCCACACAAAACCAAGCAGCGCATCATCGTCGGACAGCCCCAGCCTGGCTGCCGCCACCGCCCAGGCCACCGGCAAGGACAGTGGTGCAAGCCTGGCCATCAGCGGCGCATCGGTGCGCAGATCGGGGCAAACCGCCTCGAACCAGCGGGCCATCGAATAGCCCATCTGTTGCGATTCGAGGCGCAGCTCGGCGGTTTCGCGCGCGGCAATCGCCTTGGCATTGAGCGCGGCAAGCTGCTCGAAGCGGTCGTCTTTGTGGCTTGAGTTGACCGCATCCTGAACATCATCGGGATGCAGCGCCCGCGCATGACGAAGCGCGGCCAGCATGAGGGGGCCATCGAAGCGGGCAACCGTGAGGGCCAGCGCATCAGCCACCCATTCGCGGGCACTGGCCTCGTCCTTGACCTGCCCGCTCTCGATGCCCCATTCGAGTCCGGTGGAATAGCTGTAGCCGCCAATCGGCAGGGCCGGACTCGCCAGTTGAAGCAGGGCAGCGCTGCGGCGGGTCATAAGGGCGCTCGCCTCAGTCCGATTCGCCGTGGCGAGGATCGAAAACATGAATGCGCCCGCCGTGGCCCTGATCATCGTGCTGATGATGCACATGGCTGTGGCCGTAGGCACCCGACTCGGGCTGAAAGCCGACGCTGACTTCATCCACATGACCACCAAGCCGCTCGATCATCGCCTGCAGCACATGGTCGGGCAGCAACCTTACGAAGCCGTCGCCGATCTGGATCGGCACATGCCGGTTGCCGATGTGATAAGCAATGCGGGCCAGCTCGATCGCATCATGGGCGTGAACCTCGAGCAGGCGCTCGGGGGCGGCCTCGATTGCCACGATGCGCCCATCTGCCAGCAGCAGCCGGTCGCCATGACGCAGCAGCGTGCCCGGCGGCAGATCGACGCCGATCTCCTCGCCCGACAGCAGCGTGGCCCGAAACCGAGATCGCTCGCGCTGCTCGAAGGCCAGTTCGATCACCTCGTCGACCGGCCTGCCGGCAGGTGCCATCGATGTCGCAACAATCAGCGCCATAAACTGGGCCGCCTGCTCAGAAAAGGAAATAGCGCTGGGCCATCGGCAGGCTGGTCGCCGGCTCGCAGGTCAGCAGCACGCCATCGGCGCGGACCTCATAGGTCTCGGCATCGACCGCCATCCTGGGTACATAGTCGTTGAGGACCATGTCCTTCTTCGACAGGGTGCGAATCCCCTTGACCGCCACCAGCTGCTTGGCCAGGCCGAGGCGCTTGCCGATCCCGGCAGCAAGTGCGGCCTGCGACACGAAAGTGATCGAACCGGCTGCCACCGCGGCGCCAAAGCCGCCGAACATCGGCCGGTAGTGAACAGGCTGCGGCGTCGGAATCGAGGCGTTCGGGTCGCCCATGAGCGCCATCGCAATCGTGCCGCCCTTGATGATCATTGAGGGCTTGACGCCGAAAAAAGCCGGTCGCCACAACACCAGATCAGCCCACTTGCCGACCTCGACCGAGCCGACCGAATGCGCGATGCCGTGGGCAATCGCCGGGTTGATGGTGTATTTGGCGATATAGCGGCGGGCACGCCAGTTGTCGTTGCGCTCGCCATCGGCACGCTTGTCGTCGATGACCAGCGCACCGCGCTGCTGCTTCATCTTGTGAGCGGTCTGCCAGGTCCGCATGATGACCTCGCCCGGGCGACCCATCGCCTGGCTGTCGGACGACATCATCGAGATTGCACCCAGGTCGTGCAGGATGTCCTCGGCGGCGATGGTCTCGCGCCGGATGCGGCTCTCGGCAAAGGCCAGGTCTTCGGCGATCGAGGCATCGAGGTGATGGCAGACCATCAGCATGTCGAGGTGCTCGTCGAGCGTGTTGACGGTATAGGGCCGCGTGGGGTTGGTCGACGAGGGCAGCACATTCGGCTCGCCCACCACCTTGATGATGTCGGGTGCATGACCGCCACCGGCACCCTCGGTGTGATACGAATGGATCACCCGGCCTTTCATTGCAGCAATCGAGGCTTCGACAAAACCCGACTCATTGAGCGTGTCGGTATGAATCGCGATCTGAACGTCGTACTGGTCGGCCACCGTCAGCGCGTTGTCGATGGTTGCTGGCGTCGTGCCCCAGTCCTCGTGCAGTTTCAATCCGATCGCACCGGCCTCGATCTGCTCGATCGCCGGCCCGGGCAGCGACACATTGCCCTTGCCGGTGAAGCCGAGATTCATCGAAAAGCCTTCGGCAGCCTTGAGCATCTGCGCCAGATGCCAGGGGCCGGGCGTGACGGTGGTGGCGCTGGTGCCGGCAGCCGGCCCGGTGCCGCCACCGATCATGGTGGTGATGCCCGAAGCGAGCGACTCCTCGATCTGCTGCGGGCAGATGAAATGGATGTGTGTGTCGATGCCGCCGGCGGTCAGGATCAGGCCTTCGCCGGCGATGACTTCGGTGGCCGCACCGATCGAGATCGTGACGCCGGGCTGGATGTCAGGGTTGCCGGCCTTTCCGATCGCCGCGATCACGCCGTCCTTCAGACCAACGTCAGCCTTGATGATGCCGGCCACTGCATCGAGGATGAGTGCATTGGTAATCACGGTGTCGACCACGTCGGCGGACATCCGCTGGCTCTGGCCCATGCCGTCGCGGATCACCTTGCCGCCGCCGAACTTGACCTCTTCGCCATAGACGGTGTGATCGGCCTCGACCTCAATGACCAGATCGGTATCGGCCAGCCGCAGCCGATCGCCGACGGTGGGACCATACATTTCCGCATACGCGCGGCGCGAGAGTCTGGCCATGGTCAGGCCTTCTTCTTGGAGGCGCGCGCTTTGGCGGGGGGCGCGGCATCGAGCGGCCCCATCACCAGCTGGCGAAATCCATAGACGATGCGATCGCCTGCCAGCGCGATCAATCCGACCGTGCGAGCCTGACCCGGCTCGAAGCGCACCGCGGTGCCCGAGGCGATATCGAGCCGATGGCCGCGGGCGGCTTCGCGATCGAAGTCGAGCGCCGCATTAGTCTCGAAGAAGTGATAGTGCGAGCCGACCTGGATCGGTCGATCACCGGTATTGCGCACGACAATCTCGGTGCGCGGGCGACCGGCATTGAGCTCGATGTCGCCGTCTTCGATCAGCATTTCGCCAGGGATCATGAGGAGGCTTTCAGGTCGGTGAAGGCGGTGAGTCGGGTCGTGAT
Source organism: Burkholderiales bacterium (assembly GCA_947487165.1). GTDB lineage: Bacteria > Pseudomonadota > Gammaproteobacteria > Burkholderiales > Burkholderiaceae_E > UBA4615. Next base: position 9,831 of record CANKWX010000060.1, on the reverse strand, counting down.
GCGGCAGCGTGCGCGGCGAACCTTCGTCGCATGATAAACGTGAAGTGCTCTCATCGGCCTGTCAGAGTCCGCCTTCAAATGTCGATCAGACCGACAGCAGGCCCCGCACGCCATCCTGGTCCATGTGCTTGCCCTCGCCGGTGCGCAGCACCTCGCCCCGCTGCAGCACCACATACCGGTCAGCCAGCGTGCGCGCGAAGTCGTAATACTGTTCGACCAGCAGAATCGCCATCGTCCGGTCGGCGGCGAGCCTGGCGATGACCGCTTCGATGTACTGAATGATGTTGGGCTGAATACCCTCGGTCGGCTCATCGAGGATCAGCAGGCGCGGCTTGGTGACCAGCGCTCGCGCAATCGCGAGTTGCTGCTGCTGGCCGCCCGAGAGATCGCCACCGCGGCGGCGTGCGAACTGCTTGAGGATCGGGAAGGTTTCGTAGCTCGATTCGAGCACGCTGCGATCACTCTGCCCGGTGGCCGCCATCGCGATACGCAGATTGTCGTCGACGCTCAGACGGGCAAAGATCTCGCGGCCCTGGGGCACCAGCGCAATGCCCATCCGAGCACGCTGATGCGGCTTCAGGTGGGTAATATCGCGGCCCTCGAACTCGATGCGCCCCGATTCGACCGGCAGCAAGCCCATCAGGCATTTGAGCAGGGTGGTCTTGCCCATGCCGTTGCGACCGAGCACGGTGGTCACCGCCCCCATCGGCGCTTCGAACGACACATTGCGCAGGGTGTGGCTGCCGCCGTAATACTGATTGAGTCCTTCGATTTTCAGCATGCTTGCCTCTCAGCGACCCAGGTAGACCTCGATCACACGCGGGTCATTGCGGACCGTATCCATCGGCCCTTCGGCGAGCACACTGCCTTCCGACAACACGGTGACCTTGCGGGCGATCTTCGAGACGAAGTCCATGTCGTGTTCGACGACGACCACGGTGTGCTTTTTTTCGAGCTGCAGGCAAAGCTCCGCGGTCTTGTCGGTCTCGGCATCGGTCATCCCGGCGACCGGCTCATCGAGCAGCACAACCCGCGGATCCTGCGACAGCAGCATGCCGATCTCGAGCCACTGCTTCTGGCCATGCGACAGCGTGCCGGCGAGCCGATCAACCTCATCGCGCAGATTGGTCAGTTGCAGGATCGACTCAATGCGACCGAGCTGCTCGGAATCGAGCCTGGCCCGCAGGCTGGCCAACCCGCCCTTATCGGTCTTGAGCGCGAGTTCCATGTTTTCGAAGACGCTCATGGTCTCGAAGACCGTCGGTCGCTGGAACTTGCGGCCGATGCCGGCCTGCACGATCTGCGACTCCGACATCGCGGTGAGGTCGAGGGTCTGACCGAAAAAAACGCGACCGGCATCCGGACGGGTCTTGCCGGTGATGACATCCATCATGGTGGTCTTGCCGGCGCCGTTGGGCCCGATGATGCAGCGCAGTTCGCCATCGTCGAGGCTGAGCGACAGATCGTTGAGCGCCCGGAAGCCGTCGAAGCTGACCGACACGCCTTCGAGGTAAAGAATGACCCGGTGCGAGACGTCGACCTTCACGATTTTCCTGCCTTCGATGACGCGGTGCGGGACTTGAAAAGGGCGATGACGCCCTGCGGCAGAAAGAGCGTGACCAGCACGAAGAGCAGCCCCAGGAAAAACAGCCAGTATTCGGGGAAGGCCTGTGTGAACCAGCTCTTGGCACCATTGACCAGCAGGGCGCCGATGACCGGCCCGATCAGGGTGCCCCGACCGCCGACCGCGGTCCAGATCGCGATTTCGATCGAGCTGGCCGGCGACATCTCGCTCGGGTTGATGATGCCGACCTGCGGCACATAGAGCGCACCCGCCACGCCGCTGATGACGGCGGCCAGCGTCCAGATACCGAGCTTGTAGTTGAGCGTGTCGTAGCCGCAAAAACGCGCCCGTGACTCGGCATCACGGATCGCCTGCAGCACGCGACCGAATTTGCGAGTGACCAGCCAGCGCGCCAGCACGAAGGTGCCAAAGAGCGCGACCGCGGTGGCCGCCAGCAGCGAGGCCTTGGTGGCCGGATCGGTGATCCGGAAACCCAGCAGGGTCTTGAAATCGGTGAAGCCGTTGTTGCCGCCGAAACCGGTTTCGTTGCGGAAAAAGAGCAGCATGAAGGCGAAGGTGAGCGCCTGCGTGATGATCGAAAAGTAAACGCCCTTGATGCGTGAGCGAAAGGCAAAAAACCCGAAAACGAACGCCAGCAGACCCGGCACCGCCACAACCAGGAAGACACTCCAGAGGAAGCTGTCGGTATTCCACCAGTGCCAGGGCAAGGTCTTCCAGTCGAGAAAGACCATGAAGTCGGGCAGAAGGCTCTGGTACTGGCCTTCGCGACCGATGCCGCGCATCAGGTACATGCCGAAGGCATAGCCGCCAAGCGCAAAAAAGAGCGACTGCCCCAGGCTCAGGATGCCGGTGTAGCCCCAGATCAGATCCATGGCAATCGCGACCATGGCGAAGCACATGAACTTGCCGGCCAGGGTCACGATATAGGTCGATGGCCGAAGGCTCGAGTCGACCGGCAGCAGCGCATGGGCAAGCGGCACGGCCACACCGATCACCAGAAAGGCCAGCGCCAGCAATGCCCATTGCAGCGGCGTAAACAGCCTGGTGGCTCGCACGGTCAGCATCTCAGGTCTCCACCGAACGGCCCTTCAGGGCGAACAGCCCCGACGGACGCTTCTGGATGAACGCGATGATCAGCGCGAGGATCAGGATCTTGCTGATGACCGCGCCCAGCCAGGGCTCGAGCAGCTTGCTCGCCACGCCCAGCCCGAAACCCGCCACCACTGTCCCCACCAGCTGCCCGACACCGCCCAGCACCACGACGATGAAAGAATCGATGATGTAGGAGGTGCCAAGCTCGGGGCCGACATTGCCGACCTGCGACAGCGCCACGCCGGCCAGCCCGGCGATGCCCGACCCCAGCCCGAAGGCCAGCATATCGACCCGATCGGTCGGCACGCCGACGGCCGAGGCCATCGACCGGTTCTGGGTCACGCCACGAACGAACAGCCCCAGGCGAGTGCGGTTGAGTACCAGCGCCACCACGAGCAGGACGGCGAGCGCGAAACCGATGATCACGATCCGGTTATAGGGCAACACCAGCGAGCCGAACTGGAATCCGCCCGACAGCCAGGCCGGGTTCTCGATCTCGACATTTTGCGGACCGAAGAGCTGGCGCACCGTCTGAATCAGGATGAGGCTCACGCCCCATGTGGCCAGCAGGGTTTCGAGCGGACGACCGTAGAGCCATCGGATGACGGTGCGCTCGATCAGCACACCGACGAGTGCCGCCGCCAGAAAGGCCACCGGCAAGGCCACCAGCGGATACCAGGCGAAAGCATCGGGAAAGGACTGGCGAAACACCGTCTGCGTGACGTAGGTGGCATAGGCGCCGATCATGATCATCTCGCCATGGGCCATGTTGATCACGCCCAGCAGCCCGTAAGTGATCGCAAGGCCAATCGCAGCCAGCATCAGGATGCTGCCAAGCGACAGTCCGGCGAAGATCCGGCCCAGCCACTCAGCGCGTGCGAGGCGGGCAGATACCTGCGCCAGCGAGGCCCGCGCCGCGGTGCGCACCGCATCGTCGCTCTCAGCCCAACTGCCGTCGGCATTCTGGACGACGAGCGCAGCCAGCAGTGTCCTGACGTCGGCCCGATCACTGTCACCAAGGGCTTGCACCGCCTCGAGCCGCAGCTTGGGATCATCGGACTTGATCGTGATCGCGGCCACCGCCAGCGCAACCGCCTGCCTGACCTGCGGGTCGGTTTCTTTTTCCTGCGCCTTGCGCAGCGTGGCGAGCAGGGCCTCGTCACCACCTTCCTGCAGGGCGAGTGCTGCCGCGAGCCTGAGTTCGCGCTCGGGCGAGAACAGTTTCAATGCCGCGGCCGCGCCATCGATCTGGCCGCGAAGATTGTTATTGATCATGACTTCATCGGGCTCGGGCGTCGGCATCCCGGTGGGCTTGCCGGTGACCGCATCGAGAACACCGTCGGCCGCCTTGATCCAGCCGCCGCCCTTGCCGTCGACAAAGAGCGCGCCGTCCTGCAAGGCCTTGAGCACTGGCAGGGTGGTGTCGTCGGGCGATGCGGCAATCGCTTCGATGGCCGCAGCCTTCTCGTCGAAATCGTCGGAGGCGAGCCGCTTGAGAATCTCCGGATCGACGGCAAAGGCCGCGCTTGTCCAGACGATCGCAAGCAGCGCCGCGCAGACCGAGATGCCGCGCGCGCACCGGCGACGCAAAGAGATGAGGACTGTCATTGGGATCCAGAAAATCAGTCTGATGCCGGATGGCTGCGGGCGAGCGCAGCCGGCAAAACGTGGGGCGAGCTTTGCTCTCCCGCGGATTGCCTGCAGGCAATCGTTAAAGCCGGCCTGCGAAAACGCCGCGTCACCCCGACGCGGCGCAAACCGGTATCAGGCGCCCTGTTTGCCCTCGTTGCCCGGGATAAAGGGCGACCAGGGGTTGGCGCGAATCGGCTCTTTGGTGCGATAGACGACCGAGAACTGACCATTGGCCTGTATCTCGCCGATCATGACCGGGCGATGCAGGTGGTGATTGGTCTTGTCCATCGTCAGCGTGAAGCCGCAGGGTGCCTTGAAAGTCTGCCCGTACATAGCCGGACGAACCTTGTCGACATCGGTCGACTTGGCCTTCTCGACCGCCTGCTTCCACATGTTGATGCCGACATAGGTGGCTTCCATCGGGTCATTGGTGACCACGGTGGCAGGATTAGGCACCTTGTTGGCAGCCGCCCAGGTCTTGTAGCTCTTGATGAACTTGTCGTTCTCGGGGCTCTTGACCGACATGAAGTAGTTCCAGGCGGCAAGGTGACCAACCAGCGGCTTGGTGTCGATGCCGCGCAGTTCTTCCTCACCGACCGAGAAGGCCACCACCGGAACATCCTTGGCTTTCAGACCCTGATTGCCGAGCTCTTTGTAGAACGGCACGTTGGAGTCGCCATTGATGGTCGAGACCACCGCGGTCCGGCCACCGGCTGCAAACTTCTTGATGTTGGCAACGATGGTCTGATAGTCGGCGTGACCGAAGGGGGTGTAGACCTCCTCGATGTCTTTTTCAGCAACGCCCTTCGATTTCAGGAAGGCACGCAGAATCTTGTTGGTGGTGCGGGGATAGACATAGTCGGTGCCGACCAGGAACCAGCGCTTGGCATTGCCGCCGCCCTTGCCCATCAGATATTCGACCGCCGGAATCGCCTGCTGATTCGGAGCTGCGCCGGTATAGAACACGTTTTTCGACAACTCCTCGCCTTCGTACTGAACCGGGTAGAACAGCAGGCCATTGAGCTCTTCGACCACCGGCAACACCGATTTGCGCGACACCGAGGTCCAGCAACCGAAGGTGGCGGCGACCTTGTCCTGCGAAATCAGTTGACGCATTTTTTCGGCAAACAGCGGCCAGTTGGAGGCCGGGTCGACAACGACCGCCTCAAGAGGACGACCCATCACACCGCCCTTGGCGTTGATTTCTTCGAAGGTCATCAGCGCGGTGTTCTTCAGCGCGGTTTCGGAGATCGCCATCGTGCCCGACAGCGAATGCAGCACACCGACCTTGATCGGCGATTTGTCCTGCGCGAAGACGATGTTGGAGGCGGTCAGGCCAGGGAGGGACAAGGCGGTGCCGGCAGCGGCAGCCTTGATGAAATCACGGCGTTGGGTCATTTCTATCCTCGGATATAGGGGAGTGTTGGCGCGGACGGTGGGGTCCGCGCACTCCCTGACTGAGCAACTACCGTGCCACTCCTAAGCGCACCAAAACTTTCTCATGTGGTGCGCGCAACGCCCGGTCGGCGTGCAGATCGACCCGATCAGGCGATCGGATGATGCACAGTCACCAGCTTGGTGCCGTCCGGGAAGGTGGCTTCAATCTGGATATCGGGGATCATCTCGGGCACGCCATCCATCACATCGTCGCGGCCAAGCAGCGTCGTGCCGTAGTGCATCAGATCGGCCACCGAACGGCCATCTCGGGCGCCCTCAAGCACGGCTGCCGTGATGTAGGCCACCGCCTCCGGGTAGTTGAGCTTCAGGCCCCGGGCGCGCCTGCGCTCGGCGAGCAAGCCGGCGGTGAAGATGAGCAGTTTGTCCTTTTCGCGCGGCGTGAGATCCATCGTGGGGTCCGGTGAGAGGGTGAAGGGTTCGGATCAGGTGACCCGGATATCAGGTGGCCCAAATACGGGGCGGCGGGCTGGCGGCACCGAGCACCACGGGTCTGGCCAGTGACCAGAGCGTCTGGGCGACCTGCATCACCGACTCGGAATCATCGGCGAGCAGGCGTGCTGCGATCAAGCCGGCGGTTGTACGAGACGCGCCTGCCGCAAGCCGGATCGCCTTACCGGGCGGGGCTGTACAAGCCGCATCAAGCGCGCCGCGCCAGGCCTGCAACAGGCCGTCATCGAGCGCGTCATCAGGTGCCACTGCCCAGACCGTGCAGGCCACGGTCCGACCGCCGAACCCCAGTGGCGAACTGAAAAGCCGGTCGGTGGCGTCAGCGGTGAGGTGCTCGGCCCAGACCGGCACCCGGCCGACATCGAGGCTCAGGCGCTGGCGCAGCGCGCCGCGATCAAAGCGCTCACCCATCGCCGCCCGACCAAGGACCAGGCACTCCCAGCCGATGAAACGGGCATCCGACGCAAGATCGAAGGCAATCGACTGATCGACTTGGGCGGCGGCATAGACAATCGCCGGCTGTGGCAGCCATTCGAGTGTGGCCGCCGCATCGAGCCTGACCCGCGTGCAGGCGCTCGCCGCGTGCGACCTGCTGCGATACCACTTCTGGGCGCCCGGGGTGGTGCACAGCACACGCGCCCGGGGCGCCAGATGAATGTCGAGATCGAGGCGATCGCCACCCACCAGCCCGCCCGGAGGATGCACGATCACCGCCTGACAGCGGCCATCGGCGAGCGGCAGGGCCTTGATCAGACGCAGCGGCCCTTCGTGCCGGTTGTGGACCAGCCTGGTGCGACCGGCTCGATCTTCAAAGCGCAGATCGAGCCGCGCACGCCAGCCAGTGGCTGGCTGACCGTGAAGGCTCTGAGGGCCCTGAGGCGCCAGAGGCCCTTGCGGCTGCTGCGAGAGATCCATCGGTCGCAAGACTCGGACGGGCAGGTCGGAGAATCGAAGGGCCGAGGAGGATCGGGCGGATCAGGCGCGAAAGATCTTGCCGGGGTTGAGAATCCCGTCAGGGTCGAAGGCTCGCTTGATGCCGCGCATCAGATCGATCGCATCCTCACCTGCCTCTTCGATCAGAAAGCCGATCTTGTGCAGGCCGATGCCATGTTCGCCGGTGCAGGTGCCGTCCATCGACAGCGCCAGGCGCACGATCTGATCGTTCAGGCGTTCGGCCTGCTCGACTTCGGCCTGATTGGCCGGGTCGATGAGCAGCACCGCATGAAAGTTGCCGTCGCCCACATGGCCAAGGAGTGCGGTCGGGAAGTCGGCGGTATCGAGAATGGCACGGGCGCCGGTGATCGAGTCGGCCAGCCTGGAGATCGGCACGCAGGTATCGGTGGAGATCGCACGGCAGCCCGGGCGCAATTGCAGACAGGCGAAATAGGCGTTGTGGCGGGCATTCCAGAGCCGCGTGCGATCTTCGGGGTGGGTCGCCCATTCGAAGTCCTGCCCGCCATTGGCATGCACCAGCTCCTGCACCGCGGCCGCCTGCTCGCGCACCGACGACTCGGTGCCATGAAACTCGAAAAAGAGCGTCGGCGCCTCGCGCAGGGTGGTGTGGCTGTGGCGGTTGATGGCCCGGATGGTCATGGCATCGAGGAACTCGCTGCGTGCGACCGGCACGCCGAGCTGAATGGTCTCGATCACGGTGCGCACCGCATCCGACAGGGATGCAAAATTGCAGACCGCCGCCGACATCGCCTCGGGCATCGGATAGAGCCGCACCGTCACCTCGGCGATGATGCCGAGCGTGCCTTCGGAGCCCACCATCAGCCGCGTGAGGTCATAACCGGCCGACGACTTTTTGGCGCGCCCGCCAGTGCGGATCACCTTGCCTTGCGCGGTCACGACTGTCAGGCCGAGCACGTTCTCGCGCATGGTGCCGTAGCGCACCGCGTTGGTCCCGGAGGCGCGGGTGGCCGACATGCCGCCGAGCGAAGCGTCGGCGCCAGGATCGATCGGGAAAAACAGACCAGTGTCCTTGATGTGCTCGTTGAGCTGCTTGCGGGTCACGCCGGCCTGAACCGTACAGGTGAGGTCTTCGGCATCGACCGACAGCACGCGGTTCATCTGGCTGACGTCGATGGTCAGACCACCCTGCACCGCCAGCAGATGCCCTTCGAGTGATGAGCCGGCGCCGAAGGCGATGATCGGGAAGCGATGCTCGGCACAGGCCTTGACCGCTTCGACGATATCGTCGATCGACTCGGCGAAGACGACCGCATCGGGTGGTGTGACCGGAAAGGGCGACTCATCGCGGCCATGATGCTCACGCACAGCCGCAGCCGTGCTGAAGCGGTCGCCGAAATGGCTTCGCAGCCGCGCGGCCAGCGCCTCGGGCAGCGGACGTTTCAGGGACGCGGACAGGGCATAGGGATGATTCATGATGGCCTCTGGGACACAAGCCTGACGGAGCGGCTCGCTGGCGACGATTGATGGCGATGGCCGATGACTCGGCCGGTCTGCTTTGATGATACCCGCGGTCACTGCGACCGGCACGGTGCGGCTAGTCGAAGAGCCAGCGCTCGATATGCCGGGCCACCGTCATCGCGCCCGCACCGAGCATCGGCAGATGCCCGGCATGGGGCACGACATGGGCCGCGGCACCCCACTGCGCCGCGGCATGACGCAGGACCGCAGGGGTGACCAGCGGATCCTCCCGGCCACCGATAGCCAGCACCGGCATGGTGCGCAGGACAGCCGACATCGACGACGGGCGCAGCCAGTCGCGACAGGCTGCCAAGGACTCATCGCGCAGGCGGGCAGCCAGCAGGTCGGCGAGCTCCCGCGAATCCCGGTCATCGCCTTGCGACAGCAAGCGCTGCAACAGGCGTTCGGGATCGGCTCGAACGGGATCACCGAAGATCAGCCGCGGGCGGCGCGCAACGACCGTGCGCGACAGCGACGCCGGGAAACGCATGAGCAGATCGCGCATCGCGGCCTCGAGGCCCTCGGGCGGCGTCGGCGCAATCAGCACCGCGCCATCGCGGGCACCCCGCTCAATCAGCCCTTCGACGATGCGCGCGCCCATTGCATGGCCGATCAGAATTTTCGGGCCGCTGAGTTGATCGAGCATGCCGTGCAGGCGATCGGTGTAGCGGGCGATCGGAAATCGGGCGATCGATGCCGACCACTGTACGTGCGGCCAGGCCTCGTGAAGGTCGGGGGCGAAGCAGCGCAGACCGAGTGCCTCGAAGTGCGGCACCAGATGCTCGGCCCAGATCCAGGGACCAAAACAGGCGCCGTGCACAAAGACAAGGGTGGCCGCTGCGCGATTCGGATTGCGGGTCATGACAGGAGAGCCGATCGGATCGGACCGATGATTATCGTGCCTCAGCATCGCTTCACCACCAACTTCCGGCGATCTTCGAGGACAATCGGCGTTTGCCGACCCTGTCTGAGCCCATCATGCCCCGGATCAAGATCACTGCTGCAGGCCACACCTTCATCGCCGAACCCAACCCCGACGCCCCGAAAACCGTCGCTGCCTTCCTGGCGCTTTTGCCCTACCGGCAAAAGATGATTCATGTGCGCGGGAGCGGCGAAGGCGTCTGGGTGCCGCTTGGCGCCTTCGAACTCGGCGTGGGTTTCGAGAACCACACCAGCCACCAGTC
>CANKWX010000059.1 GCA_947487165.1 Burkholderiales bacterium | reverse complement strand
TTACGCGCACCGTGCGTGGAGATGAAGTACTGAAGCACGTTCAGACCTTCGCGGAAGTTCGCGGTGATCGGCGTCTCGATGATCGAGCCATCAGGCTTGGCCATCAGGCCGCGCATGCCGGCGAGCTGACGGATCTGGGCGGCAGAGCCGCGGGCGCCCGAGTCGGCCATCATGTAGATGGCATTGAAGGACTCCTGATCGACCACCTTGCCGTGACGATCGGTGACCTTCTCGGTCTTGAGCTGATCCATCATGGCCTTGCCGACTTCATCGCCGGTCTTGGACCAGATGTCGACCACCTTGTTGTAGCGCTCGCCCTGGGTCACCAGACCCGAGGTGTACTGCTGCTCGATCTCCTTGACCTCGGCCTCGGCAGCAGCCAGCAGTGTGACCTTCTGCGGCGGCACCAGCATGTCGCCAATCGCGATCGAGATGCCGGCACGGGTGGCCAGACGGAAGCCGTTTTGCATCAGCTGGTCGACGAAGATGACCGTGTCGCGCAAGCCGCAGCGACGGAAGGAGGCGTTGATCAGGCGGGAAATTTCTTTCTTCTTGAGCGCCTTGTTGATGAACTCGAAGGGCATGCCGTGCGGCAGGATCTCGGACAGGATCGCGCGGCCGACCGTGGTGTTGGCACGGATCAGTCGGGGCGTGGACTCGCCGGTTTCGCGGTCGCGGTCGTACTCATTCAGACGCACGATGATCTTGGTGCCGAGTTCGACTTCGCGATTCTCGTAGGCCCGCAGCATCTCGGTGACGTTGGCGAACATCATGCCTTCGCCCTTGCCGTTGGTCTTTTCGCGGGTGGCGTAGTAAAGGCCCAGCACGATGTCCTGCGACGGCACGATCGAGGGCTCGCCGTTGGACGGGAAGAGCACATTGTTGGAGGCCAGCATCAGCGTGCGGGCTTCAAGCTGTGCCTCGATCGACAGCGGCACGTGAACCGCCATCTGGTCGCCGTCGAAGTCGGCATTGAAGGCGGCGCAAACCAGCGGATGCAGCTGGATCGCCTTGCCTTCGATCAGCACCGGCTCGAACGCCTGGATGCCGAGGCGGTGCAGGGTCGGTGCCCGGTTGAGCATGACCGGATGTTCGCGGATGACTTCCTCCAGGATGTCCCAGACGATGGGCTCCTGGTTTTCGACGAACTTCTTGGCCTGCTTGATGGTGGTGGCCACCCCCATCGTCTCGAGCTTGTTGAAGATGAAGGGCTTGAAGAGCTCGAGCGCCATCAGCTTGGGCAGACCGCACTGATGCAGCTTGAGCTGCGGGCCGACCACGATGACCGAACGGCCGGAGTAGTCGACGCGCTTGCCGAGCAGGTTCTGACGGAAACGCCCGCCCTTGCCCTTGATCATGTCGGCCAGCGACTTCAGCGCACGCTTGTTGGCGCCGGTCATGGCCTTGCCGCGACGACCGTTGTCGAGCAGCGAATCGACCGCTTCCTGCAGCATGCGCTTTTCGTTGCGCACGATGATTTCGGGCGCCTTGAGCTCAAGCAGACGCTTCAGACGATTGTTGCGGTTGATGACCCGACGATAGAGGTCGTTGAGGTCAGAGGTGGCGAAACGACCGCCATCGAGCGGCACCAGCGGGCGCAGTTCGGGCGGCAGCACCGGCAGGACCTCGAGCACCATCCACTCGGGCTTGATGCCCGAGCGCTGGAAGCCTTCGAGCACCTTCAGGCGCTTGGCGATCTTTTTGATCTTGGCTTCGGACGAGGTGGCACCGAGCTCTTCGCGCAGGCGGGTGACATCGCGGTCGACGTCGATCGAGCGCAGCAGATCGCGCACGCCTTCGGCGCCCATGATCGCCCGGAAGTCATCGCCATACTCTTCGGTCTTGGCGAGGAAGTCGTCTTCGGTGAGCAGCTGGCAGCGCTTGAGCGGGGTCATGCCCGGCTCGATCACCACATAGGCTTCGAAATAGAGCACGCGCTCGATATCGCGCAGCGTCATGTCGAGCACCATGCCCAGACGCGACGGCAGCGACTTCAGGAACCAGATGTGCGCGGTCGGGCTGGCCAGCTCGATGTGGCCCATCCGCTCGCGGCGAACCTTGGCGAGCGTGACTTCGACACCGCACTTCTCGCAGATCACGCCACGGTGCTTCAGGCGCTTGTACTTGCCGCACAGGCACTCGTAGTCCTTGATCGGCCCGAAGATCTTGGCGCAGAACAGACCATCGCGCTCGGGCTTGAAGGTCCGGTAGTTGATGGTCTCAGGCTTTTTGACTTCGCCATAGGACCAGGAGCGGATCTTCTCGGGCGATGCAATGCCGATCTTGATCGCGTCGAAGTGTTCTTCTTCCTGGACCTGCTTGAACAGGTCGAGCAATGCTTTCATCTTGGCCCCTTTATCCCGCTCAGTTCCGCTCGAGATCGATATCGATCCCGAGCGACCGGATTTCTTTCACCAGCACATTGAACGACTCGGGCATGCCCGCTTCGATGGTGTGCTCACCCTTCACCAGATTTTCGTAGACCTTGGTCCGACCGTTCACATCGTCGGACTTGACGGTCAGCATTTCCTGCAAGGTGTAGGACGCGCCATAGGCCTCAAGTGCCCAGACCTCCATCTCGCCGAAACGCTGTCCGCCGAACTGCGCCTTGCCGCCCAGCGGCTGCTGGGTGACCAGCGAATACGGGCCGGTGGAACGTGCATGCATCTTGTCGTCGACCAGGTGATGCAGTTTCAGGACATGCATGTAGCCCACGGTGACATGACGGTCGAACTGCTCGCCGGTGCGACCATCGTGAAGCCGCAGCTGCGTCTTGTCGAGGTTGAAGCCGAGCTTGGCAGTGTTCGGATCGTCGTCCGGGAAGGCGATATCCAGGGCTGCGCGAATTTCGAGCTCGGAGGCGCCGTCGAACACCGGCGTTGCAAACGGCACGCCATTGGTGAGGTTTTGCGCCAGCTCGACGATCTCGGGATCGGTGAGCGACTCGAGCTCGGCCTTCTGACCGTTGCGGTTGTAGACGCCATCGAGCATGCGACGCAGCTCGATGGCCTTGGCCTGACGCGCCAGCATCTCGCCGATGCGCAGACCGATGCCTTTGGCCGCCCAGCCGAGGTGGGTCTCGAGAATCTGGCCGACGTTCATCCGTGAGGGCACGCCAAGCGGGTTGAGCACGATGTCGACCGGCCGGCCATCAGCCATGTAAGGCATGTCTTCAACCGGCACGATGCGCGAGACCACGCCCTTGTTGCCGTGACGTCCGGCCATCTTGTCGCCGGGCTGCAGACGACGCTTGACCGCCAGATAGACCTTGACCATCTTGAGCACGCCCGGGGGCAGCTCGTCGCCCTGCGTGAGCTTCTTGCGCTTTTCTTCGAAAGCCAGATCGAAGGAGTGGCGTTTTTGCTCGATCGACTCTTTCGCAGCCTCGAGCTGGCCGGCCGCGGTTTCATCGGCCAGGCGGATCTCGAACCAGTTCCAGCGATCAAGGTCGGCGAGATAGGCAGCGTCGATCACCGCATCTTTGGCCAGACGCTTGGGGCCGCCATTGGCGACCTTGCCGATCAGCAGGCGCTCGAGACGCTCGAAGCTGTCGTTCTCGACAATGCGCAGCTGGTCGTTGAGGTCGAGGCGATAGCGCTTGAGTTCGTCGTCGATGATCGACTGAGCGCGCTTGTCGCGAACGATGCCTTCACGGGTGAAGACCTGAACGTCGATGACCGTGCCGTTCATGCCCGAGGGCACGCGCAGCGAGGTGTCTTTCACATCGGAAGCCTTCTCACCGAAGATCGCGCGCAGCAGCTTTTCTTCAGGCGTGAGCTGGGTCTCGCCCTTGGGTGTGACCTTGCCGACCAGGGTGTCGCCGGCCAGCACTTCGGCACCGATATAGACGATGCCCGACTCGTCGAGACGGCCAAGCTGGCTCTCGGACAGGTTCGAGATGTCGCGGGTGATTTCTTCGGAGCCGAGCTTGGTGTCGCGGGCGAGCACCGAGAGCTCCTCGATATGGATCGAGGTGTAGCGGTCGTCGGCCACGACCTTCTCGGAGATCAGGATCGAGTCTTCGAAGTTGTAGCCGTTCCAGGGCATGAAGGCGACCAGCATGTTCTGGCCGAGCGCAAGCTCACCCAGGTCGGTCGAGGCGCCGTCGGCCACCACATCACCGCGGGCAATGCGATCGCCCTTGCGAACGATCGGACGCTGGTTGATGTTGGTGTTCTGGTTGGAGCGGGTGTACTTGATCAGGTTGTAGATGTCGACGCCGACTTCACCGGCCACCGCTTCATCGTCGTTGACCCGGATCACGATCCGGTTGGCATCGACATAATCGACCAGACCGCCGCGCAGCGCTGTCACCACCGTACCGGAGTCGACCGCGCAAGTGCGCTCGATGCCGGTGCCGACCACCGGCTTTTCAGGGCGCAGGCAGGGCACGGCCTGACGCTGCATGTTCGAGCCCATCAGCGCACGGTTGGCGTCGTCATGCTCGAGGAAGGGAATCAGCGAGGCAGCCACCGAGACAATCTGGCTTGGCGCCACGTCCATGTACTGGACCTTGTCCGGCGACGACAGCAGGGTCTCGCCGTTGATCCGCACCGAGACCAGCTCGTCGACCAGCCGGCCGTTCTCATCGACCGCGGCATTGGCCTGGGCGATGACATAGCGGCCTTCTTCGATCGCGGACAGGTAATGGATGTCGTCGGTGAGCGTGAGGTCGACCACCTTGCGGTAGGGCGTCTCGAGAAAGCCGTACTCGTTCAGGCGCGCATAGAGCGACAGCGAGTTGATCAGGCCGATGTTCGGGCCCTCAGGCGTTTCGATCGGGCAGACCCGGCCGTAATGGGTGGGATGCACGTCGCGGACCTCGAAGCCGGCGCGCTCACGCGTCAAGCCACCCGGGCCAAGGGCCGAAACACGGCGCTTGTGGGTGATCTCGGACAGCGGATTGGTCTGGTCCATGAACTGCGACAGCTGCGAGGATCCGAAGAATTCACGGATGGCGGCACTGATCGGCTTGCTGTTGATCAGGTCGTGGGGCATCAGGTTTTCGGTCTCGGCCTGGCCCAGACGCTCCTTGACCGCGCGCTCGACCCGCACCAGACCGGCACGGAACTGGTTTTCGGCCAGCTCGCCCACGCAACGCACACGACGGTTGCCGAGGTGATCGATGTCGTCGATCTCACCCTTGCCGTTGCGCAGATCAACCAGGATCTTGATAACCGCGAGGATGTCCTCGTTGGTCAGCGTCATCGGGCCGGTGAGTTCGTCGCGGCTGACGCGGCGATTGAACTTCATGCGGCCGACCTTGGACAGGTCGTAGGCGTCGGGATTGTAGAAGAGGCGGTTGAAGAGTGCCTCGACGGCCTCTTCGGTCGGCGGCTCGCCGGGACGCATCATGCGATAGATCGCGATGCGGGCGGCAGCCTGATCGGCGGTGTCGTCGATGCGCAGGGTCTGCGACATGAACGGACCATGATCGAGGTCGTTGGTGTAGAGGGTCTGGAAGTCCTGGACCGATGCCACGCGCATCTTCTTGAGCAGGTCTTCGGTCAGTTCATCGTTGGCCTTGGCGACGATCTCGCCGGTCTCGGAGTCGATGACATTGGTCGCCAGCACCCGGCCAAGCACATAATCTTCGGGCACCGAGATGCGCTTGAGGCCGGCGGCATCGAGGTCGCGGATATTCTTGGCATTGATGCGCTTGTCTTTGGCGACGATGACCTTGCCGTCACGATCGGTAATGTCGAAGCGGGCAATCTCGCCGCGCATGCGATCGGGCACGAGATCCATCAGCGCGCCTTCGGGCATCAGCTGGAAGTTATCGTTGACGAAGAAGTGCGCGAGGATCTGCTCGGGGGTGAGGCCGATCGACTTCAGCAGGATGGTGACCGGCATCTTGCGGCGGCGGTCGACACGGAAGTAGAGGACGTCCTTGGGATCGAACTCGAAGTCGAGCCAGGAGCCACGATAAGGAATGATGCGGGCAGAGAACAGCAATTTGCCCGAGCTGTGGGTCTTGCCGCGATCGTGCTCGAAGAACACGCCGGGCGAGCGGTGCAACTGCGAGACGATGACCCGCTCGGTGCCGTTGACCACGAAAGAACCATTGGTCGTCATGAGCGGAATCTCGCCCATATAGACCTCCTGCTCCTTGACTTCCTTGACGGTCGGCTTGGGGGCTTCGCGGTCCATGATGACCAGCCGCACACGGGCGCGCAGCGGTGCGCAGAAAGTCAGGCCGCGTTGCTGGCATTCCTTGACGTCGAAGGCCGGCGTGCCGAGGTTGTAATTGACGAACTCGAGCCGCGCCGACTGGTTGTGCGACACGATCGGAAAGATCGAGGTGAAGGCGGCTTGCAGGCCCTCATCGCCGCGATCGGCCACCGTCTTGTCGGTCTGCAGAAACTGCGAGTACGACGCAAGCTGTGTAGACAGCAGATAGGGCACATCCTGTACGACCTTGCGTTTGGCGAAGGACTTGCGAATGCGCTTCTTTTCGGTGAACGAATAGGCGTGGGCCATGGACTCTCCGGAATGACCTTAGGCAGAGATCGGGGATCGCACCCCCGGTCGGACGACCGGCGATGCGGGCCTCGAGCTCCGCTGTGATGGCGATGCACGCAAGCCCGGCATCCGCTCCGAAAGGAGTCGGTGGCCGGGAGTCGCGTGAATCTTGAACAACGGGGGCTTGATTGAAGTGATGCGCTTACTTGATCTCGACCTTTGCGCCGGCTTCTTCGAGCTGCTTCTTGAGCGCCTCGGCATCGGCCTTGTTGACGCCTTCCTTGACCGCCTTCGGTGCGCCGTCGACCAGGTCCTTGGCTTCTTTCAGGCCCAGACCGGTGGCCGCGCGAACGACCTTGATGCACTCGACCTTCTTCTCGCCGGAAGCCAGCAGCATGACGGTGAATTCGGTCTGCTCTTCCACCGCAGCGGCAGCACCACCACCACCGGCCGGTGCGGCCACAGCGACGGCAGCAGCAGCCGCCGAGACGCCGAATTTCTCTTCCATGTCCTTGATGAGGCCGGACAGCTCGAGCACGGTCATGCCGGCGATCGCGTCGAGGATTTCGCTTTTGTTCAGTGCCATGATGTCAATTCCATTCTTTGCTAAAAGGGTTCAGATTCAGGAAGCGGGTTTCGGTTTCAGACTGATGCGGGTGCATCGGTCTTTTCGCGCTCGTCGCGCAGGGCAGCAACGGTGCGGACAAATCTGGCCGGCACTTCGTTGAGCGTCTGAACGAACTTGGCAACCGGTGCCTGCATGGTGCCCATCAACTGCGCCAGCAGCACTTCACGGCTGGGCATCGAGGCCAGCGCCTTGACTGCATCCGTGTCGAGCACGGAATTCGCCATGGCACCACCCTTGAGGGCCAGCTTGTCGTTGCTTTTGGCAAAGTCGGAGAGCACCTTTGCGCAGCTCACCGGATCGCTGGACATGCCGTAGATGAGCGGGCCGACGAGCTTGTCGGTCAGTCCTTCGAACGGCGTGCCGGCGATTGCCCGACGCGCAAGCGTGTTCTTGAGAACACGCAGATACACACCCGATTCGCGTGCCTGCCTGCGCAGGCCCGTGATCGCGCCGACTTCCAGGCCACGGTACTCCGCGACGATGATGGCCTGCGCCGATGCCACCTGGGCACTGACCTCGGCCACCACTGCCGCTTTCTCTTCACGATTGAGACTCACGTCTTTCGCTCCTACCAGAATTGGTGCGACGGCCGGATGGCCGGAACACCGGTTACGGCGACCGAACGTGAGTCACTGCCGCAATTGATGGAATCCAATGCCGGAAACCCTCTGTTGCTGCCGAAACCCGCTTCGGGGACGCCATCTGCGCCGGGCGCTCTCGCGTTTAAAGTGCCTCGGACCGAGGTCCGGTGCGCTCCCTGCGGTCTTTGATAACCTGCCCGCCTTGATGCAGCAGACAGCCCAAAGTCCTTTACCTGTCCGGTCGCTCGCCACACAGAGCGATCGACCGGCACTGTCTTGAATCGAATCAGGCCGCCGGAGCGGTCAGACTCATGGTGTCGACCCTGACGCCGATCCCCATGGTGCTCGAGACCGCGATCTTGCGAAGGTAGACCCCTTTCGAACTCGCCGGCTTGGCGCGGGCCAGCGCATCGACCAGCGCGGCCAGGTTGCTGCGCAAGGCTGCGGGCTCGAAGGACGCCCGACCGATAGTGGCGTGAATAATGCCGGCCTTGTCGGTCCGGTACTGGACCTGACCGGCACGGGCGTTCTTGATGGCGGTCACCACGTCGGCTGTCACCGTGCCCACCTTGGGGTTAGGCATCAGGCCACGCGGACCGAGAATCTGACCGAGGCCACCGACCACGCGCATCGCGTCGGGCGAGGCGATCACGATGTCGAAGTTCAGATTGCCCGCCTTGACCTGCTCGGCGAGGTCTTCCATACCGACCACGTCAGCACCGGCAGCGCGGGCTTCATCGGCCTTGGCGCCCTGGGTGAAGACCGCAACACGCACCGACTTGCCGGTGCCGGCGGGCAGCACGACCGAGCCGCGAACGACCTGGTCGGATTTCTTGGCATCGACGCCAAGCTGAACCGCGACGTCGATGGACTCGTCGAACTTGGCGACGGCGCATTCCTTGACCAGCGCGATCGCGTCGGTCACCGGATAGAGCTTGCGCGAATCGACCTTGCCACGGATGGCCTTGGCGCGTTTAGTGAGCGTTGCCATTTACAGTCCCTCCACCGTGATGCCCATGCTGCGAGCCGACCCGGCGATGGTGCGCACGGCCGATTCGAGATCGGAGGCGGTCAGGTCAGGCATCTTGAGCTTGGCGATGTCCTCGGCTTGCGCGCGAGTGATTTTGCCGACCTTGTCGGTATGCGGCGTCTTGGAGCCTTTGTCGATCTTGGCCGCTTTCTTGATGAGGATGGTCGCCGGCGGCGTCTTCATCACGAAAGTGAAGCTCTTGTCGGCGAACGCGGTGATCACGACCGGAATCGGCAGACCCGGTTCGACACCCTGGGTCTGGGCATTGAAGGCCTTGCAGAACTCCATGATGTTCAGGCCGCGCTGGCCGAGTGCCGGTCCGATCGGGGGCGACGGATTGGCTTTTCCTGCAGGAACCTGCAGCTTGATAAAACCGATGATCTTCTTTGCCATGGCTGGCTTTACTCCTGGCTATGTTGAGTTCTAGCGCCGGCTCGATTGCCCTTGGGTCGCTGCCCGTGGTCGTTCTACTGCGGCTCCTCGATGCGATCACCGGACAATCTGTCTGGTGTTGCAGCAACCGGTTGCCCGGTGGCCGGGGCGCACGCAACGCCCCTTGATCAGACCGCTCGAATCAGGTCTTCTCGACCTGCCCGAACTCGAGTTCGACCGGGGTGGCACGACCGAAGATCGTGACCGACACCCGCAGGCGACTCTTTTCGTAATTGACCTCTTCGACATTGCCGTTGAAATCGGTGAACGGACCTTCGCGCACGCGGACCATCTCGCCGACTTCGAACAGGGTCTTGGGCTTGGGCTTTTCGACGCCTTCCTGCATCTGGCTCATGATCTTGGCGACCTCCTTTTCGGAGATCGGCGTCGGACGATGGCCCGAACCGCCAACGAAACCGGTGACCTTGGCGGTGTTCTTGACCAGGTGCCAGGTGTCGTCGTCCATGTCCATTTCGACCAGGACATAACCGGGGAAAAAACGGCGCTCGGAGATCGTGCGTTGCCCGTTCTTCATCTCGACCACTTCTTCGGTCGGCACCAGGATCTTGCCGAAACGGTCCTGCATTGCAGCGCGATCGACACGCTCCTGCAGGGCACGTGCGACGCTTTTTTCCATGCCCGAATAGGCATGAACGACGTACCAATGCTTGCTCATGAGCGCTTCCATCCGAGAACCAGGTCGTAGAGGAGCCATTCGAGGCTCTTGTCTACCGCCCACAGAAAAATCGCCATCACGAACACGAAGGCAAAGACATAGGCGGTGACCATCCATGTCTCTTTGCGCTCGGGCCAGACAACCCGCTTGGTTTCAGCCCAGGCATCACGGCCAAAACCGATGAGTCGCTGACCGGGGCCCGAAAACCAGCCGATGGCGACACCCGCTCCGAGACCGACCAGGATCGACGCCAGCCGAACAACCATGGGCTGCTGGGCGAGCAGGTAGTAGCCGACGATGCCGCCGACGACCGCAGCCACTGCCACGACGACTTTCGCCGTGTCAGCGGTGCTATTAACCGTTTCAATTTGCTGGTTGGACATCATGGAACCTGGCAGGGGCAGAGGGAATCGAACCCCCAACCTGCGGTTTTGGAGACCGCCGCTCTGCCAATTGAGCTATACCCCTGGAGAACTGGACGCTTCAAGCGACGATCTTGGCGACGACGCCGGCACCGACGGTACGACCACCTTCGCGAATCGCAAAGCGCAGGCCCTGCTCCATCGCGATCGGGGCAATCAGCGTGACCACCATCTTCACGTTGTCCCCAGGCATCACCATCTCGGTGCCCTCAGGCAACTCCACCGAGCCGGTCACGTCGGTCGTACGGAAATAAAACTGCGGACGATAGTTGTTGAAAAACGGCGTGTGACGCCCACCCTCGTCCTTGCTCAGCACATACACCTCGCACTCGAACTTGGTGTGCGGCTTGATCGATCCCGGCTTGGCCAGCACCTGGCCACGCTCGACATCCTCACGCTTGGTGCCGCGCAGCAGCACGCCAACGTTGTCGCCCGCCTGACCCTGATCGAGCAGCTTGCGGAACATCTCCACACCGGTGCAAGTCGTCTTGACCGTGTCCTTGATGCCCACAATCTCGATCTCTTCGCCAACCTTCACAATCCCGCGCTCGATCCGGCCGGTCACCACCGTGCCGCGACCCGAAATCGAGAACACGTCCTCGATCGGCAGCAGGAAGGCGCCGTCAATCGCACGCTCAGGCGTCGGAATGTAGCTGTCCAGCGCGTCGGCAAGCTTCATGATCGCCACTTCGCCCAGATCGCCCTTGTCGCCCTCAAGCGCCTTGAGCGCCGAGCCCTTGATGATCGGCACATCGTCGCCAGGAAAATCGTACTTGCTCAGCAGCTCACGAACTTCCATCTCGACCAGCTCAAGCAGCTCCTCGTCATCCACCATGTCGCATTTGTTCATGAACACGATGATGTAAGGCACGCCCACCTGACGGGCCAGCAAAATGTGCTCGCGCGTCTGCGGCATCGGGCCGTCGGCCGCGCTCACCACCAGAATCGCGCCGTCCATCTGCGCCGCACCCGTGATCATGTTCTTCACATAGTCAGCATGGCCCGGGCAATCAACGTGCGCATAGTGACGCGCCGTCGTCTCGTACTCCACGTGCGCCGTGTTGATCGTGATACCACGGGCCTTTTCTTCAGGCGCCGCATCAATCTGGTCGTAGGCCTTCGCCTCACCGCCAAACTTCGACGACAACACCGTCGTGATCGCCGCCGTCAACGTCGTCTTGCCATGGTCCACGTGACCAATCGTGCCCACGTTCACGTGTGGCTTGTTGCGTTCGAACTTACCTTTTGCCATGACGGACAACTCCTGATCGAAACGAGCAATCGATGCTCGGTAGACACTTCAATTCATCCTGACTTCACTGCGCCGCCCCTGAGGACGGTAAAACTTGGTGCCCATGGCGCGGATCGAACGCGCGACCTCTCCCTTACCAAGGGAGTGCTCTACCACTGAGCCACATGGGCTTGAATCGTTGGAGCGGGTGAAGGGAATCGAACCCTCGTCATAAGCTTGGAAGGCTTCTGCTCTACCATTGAGCTACACCCGCCTGCACACAGCTCCCGACAAAACCAGTTTCCCGCGTTTCAACAATCCTGAACTTTTTGTCTGTGTTCCAGCCTGGTGGAGGAGGTTGGATTCGAACCAACGTAGGCGTAAGCCAACAGATTTACAGTCTGCCCCCTTTAGCCACTCGGGCACCCCTCCAAGGGAACCGCGAATTATTGCTACCCGCGAAAGATTTGTCAAACGAGCCAGCGGCCAGGCCGCCTCGACAAAGCCAGACCGTCGACCGGGGGTGGCACGGTTTCTGCCACTGCTCGGTTGCGGGTTGCCCGTTTTGGGCCCCGAACTTGGTTTCCAACCCTGTGGGGCTTTAGGAGGGCAATCATGGCTCAGCAAAACAAGGCCGGTGCGACTGGCGGCTCAAAGCGCGGGTTCGCGTCGATGGATCCCGCACTGCAGCGGGAAATTGCCAGCAAGGGAGGGCGCAGCGTGCCGCCGGAGGAGCGAAGTTTCTCGAAAGATCGCTCATTGGCGGCCCAGGCGGGGCGCAAAGGCGGCGAAGCCAGTCATGGCGGAAGGCGCACGGCCGCGGCTCAGACTCCACAGGCGGCCGAAACGGTCCCTGCCGAGGCCGAGCGCAAGCCGAATAACTAGGCCGATCGGGCAGCGGACCGGCCAGTCCGGTCTGGCAATCGCCGTACAAACTGCGGCGGATGCACGCCTGAATTGACCGACCAACCGGTCGGGAAATAAACTGGACGCTTGAACGCGCGGCAGCACGCGCGTCTTTTACCCAGTTTTGAAAGGCGTAGCGATGTATACCCAGGCCCTTGATCTGTCGCAGGCAGCAGTCGGCGACGCCTCCGATCGCGAGGCAAATGACCGCTTCGAAGCGCTGATTGCGGCCGACCGCAAGATCGAACCGCAGGACTGGATGCCACCGGCCTATCGCAAAACGCTGGTGCGCCAGATCTCGCAGCATGCGCATTCTGAAGTCGTCGGCATGCTGCCGGAAGGCAACTGGGTGACCCGGGCACCGAGCCTTCGGCGCAAGGCGATTCTGCTGGCGAAGATCCAGGATGAGGGAGGCCATGGCCTTTACCTTTATGCCGCCGCCGAGACGCTCGGCACGTCACGCGACCAGATGGTCGACGCGCTGCTCACTGGCCGCGCCAAGTATTCGAGCATCTTCAACTATCCGACGCTGACCTGGGCCGACATCGGCGCTATCGGCTGGCTGGTCGACGGGGCCGCCATCATGAATCAGGTGCCGCTGTGCCGTTGCTCATATGGGCCCTATGCCCGCGCCATGATCCGCATCTGCAAGGAAGAGTCCTTCCATCAGCGGCAGGGTTTCGACCTGATGATGTCGCTGTGTCGCGGCACGCCGAAACAAAAAGCCATGGCGCAGGACGCGCTCAATCGCTGGTGGTGGCCGGTGGTGATGATGTTCGGCCCAAGTGACAGTGCCTCGATGAATTCGGCCCAGACGATGAAGTGGGGCATCAAGCGCATCAGCAACGACGCCTTGCGGCAAAAGTTCATCGACGCCACGGTGCCGCAGATTGAACTGCTCGGCCTGGCGCTGCCCGATGCCGAACTGCGATGGAATGCTGAACGCGGTCATTACGACCATGGGCCGATCGACTGGTCGGAACTCGACCGGGTGATCGCCGGCCACGGCCCCTGCAACCGGGAAAGGCTGGCCGCGCGGGTCAATGCCCACGAAAACGGCGCCTGGGTGCGCGAGGCAGCACTGGCACATGCCCGCAAGCAGCAGACACGTGCCGCTGGTGTGGCGGCCTGATTTGCGCTGACACCGCGTTGAAATCCTGCTGCCGACTCAGCCCCTGATCTTGCCGGAGACCATAATGACCGAAGCCGAATTCCCGCTCTGGGAAGTGTTCGTGCGCAGCAAGCAGGGGCTTGATCACAAGCACTGCGGCAGTCTGCACGCCGCCGATGCCCAGATGGCCCTGCGCATGGCGCGCGATGTCTATACCCGCCGGATGGAGGGCGTGAGCATCTGGGTCGTGCCCTCGGCGGCGATCACCGCCTCGCTGGCCGAAGAGCAATCGACCGACTTCGACCCGATGGCCGACAAGATCTATCGGCATCCGACCTTCTACGAATTGCCCGACGAAGTGAAAAACATGTAGCGCACGCCGCCTGCGCAGCATCGCGCAGGCCGTGCCGCGAGGACCGCTCATGCCCGCCCCCGACTTTCATGCCGAGTATGTTTTACGTCTGGCCGACAGCACGCTGGTGCTGGGTCAGCGTCTGGCCGAGTGGTGCGGCCATGGGCCGATGCTCGAAGAGGACATTGCGCTCACCAATGTGGCGCTCGATCTTGTCGGACAGGCACGCCTGCTTCTGTCCCATGCTGCCCTGCTTGAGGACAAGGGCCGCAACGAAGATGCGCTCGCCTACTTTCGCGATGAGTCGCAATTCCGGAACTGGACCCTGCTCGAGCTGCCTAACGGTGATGGCCCTCACAATGATTACGCGGTCACGATTGCCCGCAACCTGATGTTTTCGGCACTGGCGGTGCCACTGTGGGAGGCCCTCGCAGCGTCGGCCGATCAGGGCCTGGCGCAGATCGCTGCCAAGTCGGTCAAGGAATCGCGCGCGCACCTGCGCCATGCCTCGGAGTGGACGGTCAGGCTCGGTGACGGCACGCAGGTCTCGCACGACCGGATGCAGGCGGCCTTCGACCGTCTGTGGCCCTATGCCAATGAATGGTGGGCCGACGATCCGGTCGATCACGCCGCCGCAAAGGCCGGTATTGGCCCGATGCTCGCCACGCTCAAGCCGGTCTGGGACCGGACGCTGGACGCCGTCCTCGCTCAGGCCAGCCTTTCCCGGCCGGCCCATACCGCTTTTGTGTCGAGCGGCAAGCTCGGCCGGCACAGCGAGCACCTCGGCTATCTGCTGGCCGAAATGCAGTCGCTGGCCCGCAGCGATCCGGGTGCGCAATGGTGATCAGCGAGGCCGATCCGCTGCTCGCGAAAGCCGCGGCCCTCGCCGCCTCGGTGCCCGACCCCGAGATCCCGGTGATCACGCTGGGCGATCTCGGCATCGTGCGATCCGTTCTGCGCGAAGCCGGGCGTATCGTGGTGACGATCACGCCGACCTACACCGGCTGCCCGGCAACCGAAGTGATCGCCAGCGACGTGCGGCAGATCCTGCTGGAGAACGGTTTTGCCGATGCCCAGGTGCGCCTGACGCTCTCGCCGCCCTGGACCACCGACTGGATCAGCGAGACCGGCCGTGAACGCCTGCGCGCCTATGGCATCGCCCCGCCCGGGCGCGCCGCCGTGCAAGCGGATGCGGTGATGCGGTTCATGCCGCGCAAGCGGTCGGCTGGGGAGATGGCCGACACGACGGCTGCGCCGCTGCGGGCACCACCCGAGGCGATGCAGCAGCAGCCGATCGCCTGCCCGAATTGCGGGTCGCTCGAGACCGAGCAGCTGTCTGCCTACGGATCGACGCCGTGCAAGGCCATCCACCGCTGCCTCGCTTGTCGCGAACCCTTCGACTACTTCAAGCCTTACTGACCCCAGCAGAGACACCGCCATGGCGATGCCAAGTTTTCACAGGCTGACGATCCGCGAGGTCAGGCCGGAAACCGCCGATTCGATCTCGGTGGCCTTCGAGGTGCCGCAGGCCTTGCGCGAGGCCTATCGCTTTCGGGCCGGGCAATTTCTCACGCTGAGCGCAAGCGTCGACAACGACACCCTGCGCCGATCGTATTCGGTGTGCGTCGGCGAGCCCGACTACCAGGCCACCGGCGAGCTGCGCGTGGCGATCAAGCGGGTCGCGCAGGGTCGATTCTCACGGTGGGCCAATCAAACGCTCGCTGCCGGTCAGTCGATCGATGTCATGACCCCCGACGGGCGCTTCGGCATCGCGCCCGATGCAAGCCGCTCGCGCCATTACGTCGGATTCGCCGGCGGCTCGGGGATCACGCCGATGCTCTCGCTGATCCGGACCCTGCTCGCGACCGAGCCCGCCAGCCGCTTTACCCTGGTCTATGGCAATCGCAACATCGAATCGATCATGTTCCTGGAGGCGCTGCAGGCCCTGAAAAACCGTTATATCGACCGGATGGCACTGATCAATGTGCTATCGGACGAACCGAACGAATTCGATCTGCTCTCGGGTCTGCTTGATGCGCCGCGCTGCCGCGAGTTGCTGCAAACCCTGATCTGGCCGCAATCGATCGACGAGGCCTTCATCTGTGGCCCGGCGCCGATGATGGACGCGGTCGAAGCGAGCCTGCGCGAGGCGGGCGTTGCGGCTGACAAGATCCATATCGAACGCTTCGGCTCACCCGGGATGGCGACAGCGGGCGGGTCTGGCGCGGGGTCTGCCAACCAGGGCGCCGCACAAAGCGTCACACAAAGCGCCAAATCGCCGACGGCATCGCACCCCGACGAAGCCATCGGTGCGACGGTGGTGATCATCGCCGACGGCAAGACACGGCAGTTGCGCATGGCATCCGACGGCCCGTCGATTCTCGATGCCGGTCTGGCGGCGGGGGCCAACCTGCCCTATGCCTGCAAAGCAGCGGTCTGTTGCACCTGTCGCGCCAGGGTGCTGGAAGGCGAAGTCAGGATGGATCGCAATTACACGCTCGAACCGCAGGAAATCGCCAAGGGTTTCGTGCTGACCTGCCAGTCCCATCCGATGACCGACCATGTCGTGATCAGCTTCGACGAGCGCTAGGCATGGCTCGTCCCAAGGCGATCGACCACGAACGGCAGCGCAACCTGATCCTGACGAAGGCCACCGCAGCCTTTGCCGAACTCGGCTATCCGAGTGCCTCAATGGCCCAGCTTGCGCAGGCCTGCGGCCTGTCGAAGGCGGCGCTTTACCACTACTTTCCGAGCAAGGAGGCGCTGCTGTTCGAATCGCTCGATCGCTATACCCGGCGCCTGATCGCGAAGGTCGAGGGCGTCGGAGCGCGCAGCCTGTCAGCGACCGATGAGCTCGGCGAGCTGGTGCGCACGCTGCTGATCGAGTATCGCGATTCGCGCGAACTGCATATCGCGCTGCTCAACGACGTGCGTTATCTGGAGCCGGCACTGCGAGAACAGATCCGCGCTCAGGAGCGTGCGGTGGTCGATGTGCTGGGCGAATGCCTGCGCAAGGTCGCGCCCGAACGCTTCAGCGCCGACGAGCGCAAGCCCGCCACCATGGCGCTGCTGGGCATGATCAATTTCACCTTTGCCTGGCTGCGGCCCGACGGGCCGATGAGTTACGAGCGCTATGCGCAACTGGTGATCGAATTGTGGGACCACGGCCTTCAGGCGGCGCCACCGTGCGCAGCATCGCAGAGCGCCCCTGCAGCGCGATGACTCGGTGCGCGGTCTTCGCTCCGTATACTTCTGAGTCAGCCCGATTGAACCAGCCCGAATAAGCCCACGCGCTTGACCCGCCGCCGCGCCCTCGCCCGGCGACCCTTACCCAGGAGACTCCGATGAGCGCTTCCTTCGCCTCGCAGGCCGACCTCACCGAGAAGGTGGTCACTTTCACACAGCTGTCGCCCAACTGCTGGGCCTACACCACCGAAGGCGACCCGAATTCGGGCGTGATCATCGGCGACGACGCCTGCATGGTGATCGACACCACTGCCACGCCGGCCATGGCGCAGGACCTGATCGCCCGCATCCGCGGTATCACCGACAAGCCGATCAAGTACGTGGTGCTCAGCCACTACCATGCAGTGAGGGTCCTCGGTGCATCGGCCTATTTCAAGGAGGGTGCCACCGAAGTGATCGCCTCGCGCGGCACCTGGGAGCTGATCGTCGAGCGCGGTGCGCAAGACATGAAAAGCGAGATCGAGCGCTTTCCGCGGCTCTTTGCCGGTGTTGAATCGGTGCCGGGCCTGACCTGGCCGACGATGGTGTTCGAGCGCGAGCTCACACTCTTTCTTGGCAAGCTCGAAGTCCGACTGATGCATCTGGGCGCCGGACACACCAAGGGCGACACGATTGCCTGGGTGCCCTCGCAGAATGTAGTGTTCTCGGGCGATCTGGTGGAGTACAACGCCGGCGTCTATACCGGTGACGCCCAACTCGAAGAGTGGCCGGCAACGCTTGAAAAACTGCGCGCCCTGCAGCCGCACAAGCTGGTGCCCGGCCGCGGCGAAGCGCTGCTCACCCCTGCCGACTGCGACAAGGCGATCGACTACACCCGCAAATGGGTGACCGACCTATACACCACTGCCCGTGCGGGCGTGGCCGCCGGCAAGGATCTCAAACAGGTGTTTGAAGACGTCCGCGCGGTGATGGACCCGGTCTTCGGCAAGGTCTTCATCTATGAGCACTGCCTGCCCTTCGATGTCTCGCGGGCCTTCGACGAGGCCAGCGGCATCCGGCATCCGCGCATCTGGACTGCCGAGCGTGATATCGAGATGTGGAAAACCCTGCAGCGCTGAGAACTTGGAGACCTCACGACATGAATATCAAACGACTAATTGAAATTTCTGAAAAAATTTTTCTGGTCCTGATCGCCTGCTTCACGGTGGCGGCGATGTTCCAGGAGGTCATGCGTCTGATCGACCACCATCAGATCGAACTGAAAGACCTGCTGCTGATGTTCATCTATGCCGAGGTGCTCGGCATGCTGGCGGCTTTTTACAGCAGCAGCAAGATCCCGATCACGATTCCGCTGTTCATCGCGATGACGGCGCTTAGCCGGCTCATCATTCTGCAGGGCAAGGAAGGTGACCCGTCGATCCTGCTCTATGAGAGCGGCGCGATCCTGATGATCGCGATTGCCTGCTGGGTGATCAGCCGGGTACGCCAACTCGACTGAACGACGAACTCGCCTGAGCACACCCTGCACGAATCGATATTCAAATTGTGAAAAACAATTTTTTTTGATTCAATCGACTGCAGGCGCATTTGCGTCATCAAACTTCAGGCGCAGGAGCAGGCATGAGATTCAGCGAATCGGCGCTTGCCGCCATCGGACTGGCAATCGCCGCCTCGGTGCCGGTAGCGGTGTCGGCGCAGCCGGCCGACACCATCTATTTCGGCGGCGACATCCTCACGATGAAGGGCAAGACGCCGGAATACGCCGGTGCGCTCGCGGTACGGGGCGGCAAGATCGCCTATGTCGGCCCGCGCAGCGGCGCGATGAAACTCAAGGGCAGCGGCACGCAGATGGTTGATCTGGCAGGCAAGACGCTGCTGCCCGGCTTCATCGACACCCACGGGCACATGATTGTGTTCGGCAAGAACCTGATGGACGCCGATCTCTTCAACACGCCCGACATCCCGGATCTGCTCGCGCGCATGAAGGCTCATGTGAGCAAGGTGCCCGACGGGCAGTGGATCGTCGGCATGGGCTACAGCGCGCGCGCACTCAAGGAGAACCGCACGCCGACGATCGAAGAGCTCGACACGATCTCGGCCGATCGACCGGTGATGATCGTCGACTCATCGGGCCATCTGGCCTCGGGCAACTCGGCGCTCTTCAAGCTCACCGGCGTCAGCGCAGACACCAAAGACCCCGAGGGCGGGGTCTTTGCGCGCAAAGCCGACGGCAAATCGCTTGCCGGCCCGATGGAAGAAACCGCGCTCAATGCGGTGCGCATCAAGCGCCCTGCCTTTACCGGCGAACTCGCCGATCGGGTGGCAGCGGGGGCTGCCGGTGTATGGGCCCGACACGGCCAAACCACCGCACAGGAATGCGGCCTCGGGCTGGGCGCCGATGACATCGACATCGTTCGCAACGCGATCGACAAAAAGGTATTGCCGATCGACCTCTATATCTGCGCCAAGGACACCGCCACTGACGACACGGTCAATGCCGCCTATTCGATCGCCACCGAGTACAACGCCAAGCCCGACGGCACCTCGAAAAAGCTGCTGGCGCTGCGCCCCGATCTGGACAAGCGCTATATCAATCGCGTGCGCTTGGGCGGCATCAAGTACTGGCTCGACGGCAGCCCCGACACCTGCTGGATGACCGAGCCCTTCTCGGTCAATCCGCCCGGCAAGACTGGCTCGTTCAAAGGCTACCAGCAGATTCCGAACGAGGCCCTCGATGCCACCTTCGATAAGTACTGGACGACCAACATGCAGATCAACATGCACATGCTGGGCGATGCAGCCGCCGACCAGGCATTGCGGGCGATCGAGAAGGCGAAGAAAAAATACGGCATGCGTGACCATCGCCCGGTGCTCATCCATGCCGCGGTGCTGCGCCCCGACCAGCTTGCGCGCATCAAGGCGGTTGGCGCGATTCCGAGTTTTCTGACCACCACCCTGCCCAAGGGCGGCGATTCGATCGCAGTCTTGTGGGGGCCGCAACGCACGGCGTTTGCCAATCCGGCCAACACTTTCGAAAAGCGCGGTATGCCCTTTACCTTCTCGCACGATGCGCCGATCACGCCGATCCCGTCGGTGCTGGCGCTGGTCGATGCCGGCGTCAACCGCGTCTCGGCAAGCGGCAAGGTGCTCGGCCCCGACGAGCGGGTCACGCCTTATGTCGGACTGCGCGCGGTAACCGCGATGGCGGCCTATCAGATCAAGGAAGAAAAAACCAAGGGCACGCTCGAGACCGGCAAGCTCGCCGATCTGGTGGTGCTGGAGAAAAACCCGCTGAAAGTCGATCCGGCAAGCATCAAGAACATCCAGGTCGTCGAGACGATCAAGGAAGGCACGACGGTCTACAAGCTGGGAGCGACCAAGTCCTGAGCGGCACGCCCGCTTCACAGGCACGTCGTGATCTGCCACGATGGGTTTGAGACGGCCGTCTTGAGCCGTCCAGCGAGGAGACACCCATGCATATCGATTCACCTGATCGACGGCTGATTCATCGCGCCGCGCTCGCGGCGCTTGGCGCGGCTGCACTGCCCAGCGCCCATGCCCAGGCCTGGCCGACCAAGCCGATCCGCATTTTCTGCGGCTTTGCGCCGGGGGGCACGACCGACCCCTATGCGCGCATGCTCGGCGACTACATGAGCCAGAAACTCGGTGTACCGGTGGTGGTTGAAAACCGCGTCGGCGCAGGCGGCTTCATCTCGCTCGAGGCGCTGTCGCGGGCGGCGCCTGATGGCTACACCATCGGCGTGACCACCTCGACCTCGGTCTGGGGCAGCCGGGCCCTGTATCGCAAGCTGCCCTTCGAGGCCGACAAGGACTTCACGCCGATCTCGCTGCTGCCGGTCGGGCCGCTACTGATGGCGGTGCCCACCGACTCGCCGGCCAAGACCGTCAAGGACTGGGTCGAGATCGCCAAGACCAAGCAGACCTCGATGGCGAGCTA
>CANKWX010000058.1 GCA_947487165.1 Burkholderiales bacterium | reverse complement strand
TGCGGTCCGATGCCAGCGCGACCGCGCGGGCGCACAGCGAATCGATCGAATCAAAATGCTCGCCTGTCTCACCGAAAGCAGCTGCCGTGCCCGCGCAGGCAACGCCCAGAGCGAGCAGATGCTCAAGGCCGCGCTCACGCGCATAGAGGCCGACCTCGGCATGAAACTGCGGCCCCTGGTCACCGACTTCGCCCATGTCACCGAGCACAAGCACGCGCTCGCCGCCAAGCGCCGCCAGGACGTCGATCGCAGCGCGCACCGAATCGGGGTTGGCGTTGTAGCTGTCGTCGATCAGCGTCGCACCACCGATCGCACTCATGCGCCGAAGGCGCCCGGGCGCCGGACGAAACGCGGCCAGTCCGCGGGCAATCTCGTCAGCCGACAGACCGATCGCATGGCAGCAGGCGGCGGCGGCCAAGGCATTGCGCACATTGTGCCGACCATCGATCGCCAGCCTGACGCTCACCGACTGGCCGTCGATGACCATCTCGAATTCATCGGGCATCGCATCGGCCGGCGCATGCACCTGCGCCTGGGGCAGCAGACCGAATTCGATGCGCCGACGTGTGCCGGCAAGACCGCGCCACAGCGCAGTGTGCTCGTCATCAGCCGGGAACACCGCCACGCCGTCGGCGGCCAGTGCGGTGATGACCGCCCCGTTTTCTCGGGCGGTCGCCTCGACCGTTCCCATGAACTCCTGATGCTCGCGCTGGGCATTGTTGACCAGCGCTACCGACGGCTGTGCGAGCAGGGCCAGCCAGGCGATCTCACCCGGGCGATTCATGCCGAGCTCGATCACCGCCGCACGATGGCTGTGATCGAGACGCATCATCGTGAGCGGCACGCCGATCTCGTTGTTGAGGTTGCCGCGGGTCGCCAGACGATGCGATTCGCCAAACGCTGCGGCAAGGATCGAGGCAATCATTTCCTTGACCGTGGTCTTGCCGTTGCTGCCGGTCACTGCAATCACCGGCAATTGAAAGCGCCGGCGCCAGCCGAGCGCGATTTCGCCGAGCGCGCGCACGGTGTCCTCGACCATGATCGCCGGGGCGCGACAGCCCTCGGTCCAGCGTTCGAGCAGCAGGGCGCCGGCACCGGCATCAAGCGCCTGGCCGACAAAATCGTGGGCATCGTAGCGCTCGCCGCGCAGCGCCACGAAGAGCTCGCCCTGACGCACGGTGCGCGTGTCGGTCGATACGCCGGTGAGGATTCGTCCGGGGTCGGGAGCAATCAGGCGGGCATCACCCAGCCACTCGAGCGCGTCGTGCAGGTCAAACACTGCGTGCGCCCCCGTTGTGGGATCGACGCGCCAGCGCCATCGCAGCATGCTCGACATCGTCGAAGGGATGGCGCACGCCGGCAATCTCCTGATACGACTCGTGGCCCTTGCCGGCGATCAGCACGACATCGTTTTCGCCGGCCTGCTCAATCACGCTGGCGATCGCGGCGGCACGGTCGCTCTGGCGCATCGCCGGCGCGCGGTGCAGACCGGCCTGCAAGGCATCGAGGATCGATTCGGGCGCTTCGCTGCGCGGATTGTCGCTGGTGAGCACCACGCGATCAGCCAGACCCTCGACCGTCGCAGCCATCAGCGGACGCTTGCCGGGGTCACGATCACCGCCGGCGCCAAAGACGCACCAGAGCAGGCCACCGCGCCCTTGTGCGACCGGGCGTAATGCGGCCAGTGCATTCGAGAGGGCATCGGGTGTATGGGCATAGTCGACCACCGCCAGCGGCGACGGGCCTTGCAGGCGGGTCACCGACTGCAGCCTTCCCGGCACCGGTTGCAATGCAAGCGCCTGCGCAAGCGCCGCCTCGAAGGGCACTTCCAGTGCCAGCCAGGTCGCCATGACGGCCAGCAGATTGGAGACATTGAAGCGGCCCAGCAGCGGCGTGAGGATTGACCGGCGGCCCCAGTCGCCGTCGAGTTCGATGCGCATGCCGGCCATGGCAGGCTCGATCGCACGGGCGATCAGCATCCGATCGACGGGTCCGCTTGCCGGATCGCTTGTCCGGTCGCTGATCAGGCCATCAGTCGCCGACGCGATCCGATAGCCGATCCGCAACACGCCGGGGGCGACCGCAGCGAGCATCTGCCGGTGCCAGGGATCGTCGAGATTGACGATTGCCGCGCGCAACCCCGGCCAGCCGAAGAGCATCGCCTTGGCATCGGCGTAGGCCTGCATGCTGCCGTGATAATCGAGATGGTCGCGAGTCAGGTTGGTGTAGACCGCGACCGCAATGCGCGTGCCCTCGAGCCGATGCTGATGCAGCCCGATCGAGGACGCCTCGATGGCGACCGCCTTGTCACCCCCTTTGGCGAAGCGCGCAAAAAGCGCCTGCATGCCCAGCGCATCGGGCGTCGTGAGCCCGGTCTGCTCGAGCGCCCCGGCACGGCCGGCGCCAAGCGTGCCGATCACCGGGCAGGCGCGACCCAGGCCCTGCAGGCCTTGCGCAATCCACTGGCTGCAACTGGTCTTGCCATTGGTGCCGGTGACCGCAATCACATCGAGGGCAGCAGTAGGATGATCATGATAGACATCGGCGATGGGTCCGCAGGCGCGCTTGAGACCGACGACATCGCGTCGCGGCACCGTACTGCCACCCGCGGCCACCGGTTCGGCGACGATCGCGCCGGCCCCACCTGCTTCCATGACGATGGCGCCGGCCCCTCTTTCGATCGCCCGATCGATGAAGCGTCGACCGTCGGCCTGCTCACCCGGATAGGCGAAAAAGGCATCCCCCGGCTTGACCGCACGACTGTCGGCCACGAGCGCCGCGCCGGTCGGCAGCACGGCGCGCAGCCAGCCGGCGACCTCCCTGGCTTCGTCCTGCGAGATCGCGAGGGTCTGGCTCACAGACTCTCCCGCACCGGATCGACCGGCTGAATCAGGGTGGCAAAAGGCGCATCGGGTGCCACCCGCATCGCCCGCAGTGCCTCGCCGGTGATGCGCGCAAAGATCGGGGCAGCCACCTCTCCACCGTAGTGCTTGCCGGCCGACGGCTCGTCGACCATGACTGCCACAACGATGCGGGGCTTGGAGACCGGCGCAAAACCCACAAAAGACGCGATGTATCGGTTGGTCTGGTAGGCGCCGTTTTCCTGTTTGTAGGCGGTGCCGGTTTTGCCGCCCACCCGATAGCCGGAAATCTGGGCCAAAGGCGCGGTGCCCTGGGGCCCGGCGGCCATCTCGAGCATCTTGCGCACCGCCAGAGCGGTCTCGGGCTTGAACACCGGCACGCCGGTCGCCTCGAGGTCGGTGCGGGTCATGGTGAGCGGAATCACATCGCCGTCGCGGGCAAAGACGGTGTAAGCACGCGCCATCTGGATCAGCGACACCGAAATGCCATGCCCGTAAGACATGGTCGCCTGTTCGATCGGCTTCCAGTTCTTGTAGGGTCGCACTCTGCCCGATACCGTGCCGGGAAAGCCGATCTGCGGCGCCTGACCGAAGCCCACCGAGGTGAACCCTTCCCACATCTTCTGCGGCGGCAGTTGCAGGGCGATCTTGACCGTCCCGACATTCGAGGACTTCTGCAGCACCTGTTCGACGGTGAGCGCGCCATGCGGATGGGCATCGCCAATGGTGGCTGTCCCGATCGTGAGCTTGCCGGGCGCTGTTTCGATCACAGTGCTCGGCTTGATCTTGCCCGCTTCGAGCCCCATCGCGATCGCGAACGGCTTCATGGTCGAACCCGGCTCGAAGGTGTCGGTGATAACCCGGTTGCGCAGCTGCGCGCCGGTGAGCTGCCCGCGATTGTTAGGATCGTAGGTCGGCCAGTTCGACAGCGCCAGCACCTCACCGGTCTGCACATCGACCACAACAACCGCGCCGGCCTTGGCGCGGTGCTCGCGCACCGCATCGCGCAGGGCGTTGAAGGCCAGAAACTGGATGCGGGTGTCGATCGACAGGGTCAGGTCGGCGCCGTCCTGGGGCTCGCGACCCGATCCGATCTGCTCGATGAAGCGCCCGAGGTTGTCCTTGATGACGCGACGGGCGCCCGGCTTGCCGGCGAGCCGCTGTTGCTGAGCGAGCTCAAAGCCTTCCTGACCGACATCCTCGACATTCGTGAAGCCGACGATATGAGCGACCGTTTCGCCTTCGGGATAGTGCCGCTTGTACTCGTTGCGCTGATTGATGCCGCGGATGTTCAGCGCCGCGACCTTGGCAGCGACATCCGCGTCGACCTGACGCTTGAGATAGACGTAGTTCTTGTCTTCGGCCAACTTGCGGTCGAGCTCGCGTCGATCAATTGCCAGCAGCTTGGCCAGTTCATTGAGCTTTTCGCGGGGCGCATCGACATCTTCGGGGTCCGCCCAGATCGCCTTGGCCGGCAGACTGGAGGCCAGCATCGCGCCGCTGCGGTCAACGATCTTGCCCCGATTGGCCGGGATCTCAAGGGCCCGCTCATAGCGGGAGGCGCCCTGCTTCTGCAGGAATTCAGTGCTCCATGCCTGCAGCCAGAAGGCGCGCAGACCGAGCGCAACAAACGCCAGGGCCAGCATGCCGAGCACGAACCGCGACCGCCAGGCCGACAGCTTGGTCGTGAGCAGCGCATTGCGTGAATGCTTGACCGGGCGGACCATCTCAGCGCCCCGCCTGAGCAGCCGCCAGCTGCGGTGCCGACGGCGAACCGGCAACCCCCTCGGCGGGCGAATTCAGGTAGAGCGTGCGATCAGGGCTGACCGGCTGCAACTTGAGGTCACGCCGCGCCACCGAATCGATCAGGGAGTGCTTGGCCAGCCGCGTCTGCTCGAGCTGCAGCCGATTCCATTCGACCTCCTGCTTGCGAGCGAGCGATTGGGCCCGTTCGAGATCGATGAAGGCCTTGCGTGCGCGATGCTGCGAGGTCACCAGCAGCAGCGCGCAGACGAGCAGCAGCCCGACCAGAACGGCGTTGAGCTTCATCACGGCTCAGAGCCTTTCGGCGATCCGCACGACGGCGGAGCGCGAGCGAGGGTTGGCGGCGATCTCGGCCGCGTCGGGCAACACGCGTGCAATCGGACGCAGCCGCGGCGGCGTGTCATGGACCGCTACACCGGTGACCGGATCGCGCCGGGCATTTCGTCCCGACGCTTCGGCAATGAACTGTTTGACCATGCGGTCTTCCAGTGAGTGAAAGGCAATGACGACCAGCCGAGCACCCGAGCTCAGGCGCCCGACGACCCGATCGAGGACGAGCGCGAGTTCCTCAAGCTCTTGATTGATGAAAATCCGTAGAGCCTGAAAGGTGCGTGTGGCCGGGTCCTTGCCCACTTCCGGCCTCTTTTGCCGGCTGCGGACGACGCCCGCCACGACAGCGGCAAGGTCTCCGGTGGTAAGGAACGCATCGGTGCCCGCGTCCCTGCAGCGAGCAACAATCGCCTTTGCAATCTGAACAGCAAACCGTTCTTCCCCATAATCTTTGAGAACCTCCGCTATCTGTTGCTCGGATGCCTGCAGCAGCCACTGCCGCGCCGACACGCCATGCGTCGGGTCCATGCGCATATCCAATGGCCCCTGCGCCCTGAAACTGAATCCCCGTGCCGGATCGTCGAGCTGGGGCGATGACACGCCCAGATCCAGCAACACACCATCCACTGCCCCGATCGCCAGGCCGTCGAGCACTGCGATCACCTCCGAAAACCGCGCCTGCACAATCTGAAAGCGCGGATCATCCCAAGTCATCCCCACTGCCACCGCCTGCGGATCGCGATCGATGGCGATCAGCTTTCCCCGCGGACCGAGCCCCGCCAGGATCCGAGCCGAATGCCCACCACGCCCGAACGTCCCATCGACGTAAATGCCATCCGACCTGATCGCCAAACCTTCGATGCAGGCCTCGGGCATCACCGGCAAATGCCCACCTGCCATGCCTGCAGCGCCCGCCACGCCTAGATCGAGATCCCCGAAAGGGCCTCGGGAATACCGCCAGCGATCGCTTCCTTTTCTTTACCGGCCAGCAGCCCGGCGTCCCAGAGCTCGAAATGGGCACCCATCCCGAGCAGAACGATGTCCTTGTCCAGTGCCGCGCCCTGCCTGAGTTCAGGCGCGATCAGCAGCCGACCGGTGCCGTCGAGCTCGACGTCGGTCGCATTGCCCAAGAAAAAGCGCTTCCAGGCGCTCGCGCTGATCGGCAGGCCGGCGATCCGCTCGCGGACCGTCTCCCAGACCGGACGGGGATAGAGCAGCAGGCAGCCGTCAGGATGGCGGGTCAGCGTCAGGCGACCCTCGCACTGAAACATCAGCGCCTCGCGATGACGCGTCGGGACCGACATCCGGCCCTTTGCATCGAGAGACAGCGCTGATCGACCCTGGAACATGCTCATGCCTTGCCTGAAACCTCTTTAGGGGCTCAATCGCGACTCAAATCCGCAATCAAACCCACTCTTCGCCACTTTTTTGCACCTTTTCCCACTTTACGGGCAAGCGCAGACAAGGTCAAGGTCATAACCGGATTTTTTTCAATCAGGACAAGGACTTAGCTTAACTTTGCGAGTACTGTACAAACGTACAGACGCCGAATTGAAAACTTTATGAATCAATCTCTTAACTAGGATTGCTCAGATTCGACGCGAAGATGGAGCGGGTCTGTAGGCCGGATTCTGTGCGACGGTTGCCCGTCGTGACGGTCATTCCTCTAGACCGCCGGTTACCCGGCGGTTCAAGCCACCAACCCGCACGCTCGGAGGGGCGTCCTGTGCGGCGAAAGCCGCGCGCGTGCCTATTTGGTGTTGCTCCGGGTGGGGTTTTGCGTGCCGTCCCTGTCACCAGGTCCGCGGTGGGCTCTTACCCCACCTTTTCACCCTTGCCCGCAACCGGTTACCCGGTCACGTCGGCGGTATGTTTTCTGTGCCACTGTCCGTCGCCTTGGGCGCCATCCTGCGATGGCGCTTGCTGCGCCTGGCCGTTAACCAGCACCCTGCCCGCTGGAGTCCGGACCTTCCTCCCGGGCATCTGCATGCCCCGGCGACTGTCCGACCCGCTCCGGGGTCCATTCTAGCCGGGCCGAGCCGACTTCCGCTCGGCGATGACGAATCACCGGCGGGCAGACACCCATGGCACAACTTGCCGGTCGGTGAGAAGCTCGTCAGAGTGCCTCCCGCGGCCGCAGACCCCTACAAATTATCGAAAGCCAAGCCGATATGTCCGACCACCTCCGTTGCGAAAACCCCGTGCCAAGCAAGCGTCGCAGCCGTCTTGCGCCAGGGCTTCTGATGGCGACAACCCTTGCACTGGCGGCGATGCCGGCGACCGGCGCCCAGGGGGACGTCGACCTGGGCGAGCCGAGCGTGCTGTCTCAGCGCGGACAGCGCCTGAAGCTCGCCATTCCCTACGGGTCGGCCCCTGGTGAGCGGGTTTCAGCGGTGGGCATCGAGATCGTCTCGATCGAAGCCGCCAACGGCGCGCGAGTGCCCGACCTCACGCGCTTCACCACAGCCACCCCGGAACGGCGCAAGCTGGTCTTCATCACGTCAGCTGAACGCGTCGACGCGGCCGCACTGACCATCAACTATCGATTCACCGGCCAACCAGACAGTCTCCAGTCCTGGTACGTCATGGTGCCCCCCGCCTTGATGGCCGAGAGCCGCGAGATCAGTGCTGCACCGGCGACCGCGCGCCCTTCAGCATCAAAGCGATCGAAACGGAACTGAGGCAGACGCCGACTTGCCGCCGCGACGACCCGATCTGAAAACCGCCGGGTCATCGTAGAAATGCGGCTCGGCGTTGGCCGCACACCAGCCGGGAAAGCCCATTACCGGCAGCGGGCACAAGGCGCGCGTGCTCAAGGTGCCTGCATCGAGCGCCAGGCTCAAGGCCTGATCGATCTCGGCCAATGACGCATCAATCGACACGCGAAGCGGCCAGGCATGCGCGGTGACGGCCTTGTAGGGCGACTCGAGCTTTTCGAGCAAGGCATGGCCGAACACCATGAGACGCACCGAGTCACTCAGTTGCGCACGCCGGCGTACGAAGAGCTCGCGCCAGTCGAAGGCCCGCAACGCCGCCTCGAGGGACGCATCCAGACCAATCCAGAGCGCAGCGTTTTCGTCAAAGAGCGTGGCCGCATCGCGCAACGGCCCCCGCTGCGACCCCGCTTTGTCGGGTGCATGGCCGCCCGGGGCTGCCTCGATTGCATCGCGGTCCGGAGATGAACGCTGGCGATCGGCCTGCAGCGCATTGAGGCGGGCCTTTGCCCGCGGGAAGGTCAGCCAGACGATCGCGTTGTAAAGGTCATGGCGTTCACCCGGGCCGTGGAGGCGCGTCGGCACCTCGCCGGTGTCAAAAATCCGAGCTTCATATCCGGATGAGACGACCCTCTCGGGGGAGGCCGATGGCGCCAGGCCCGAAGCGAGTGCCGTCGGCTGGGGCACGAATCGCAATCTGCGCCCCGAGCCGCTGAGCAGACCGGCCTCATCAGCCGCGGCATTGAGCCTATTGAGCCGGTCCGCGCTCGCAAGCGGTTCGAGCGCGGCCAGGCGTTGCCTGAAAGGCGCAAAGCCTGGCGCAGACCAGCGCCCCGGCGCAGACGAGTCCTCAGTCGGCAAGACGCCAGGCCAGCGGCTCACCCGCGGCAAGCGGCACGATGGTGTCGTCGCCCAGCGGCAGGACATCGGGCACCGTCCAGGTCTGGCGATTCAGGGTGATGCGCGCGGTGTTGCGCGCCAGCCCATAAAAATCGGGGCCGAAGAAACTGGCGAAGCCCTCGAGGCGATCGAGTGCGCCGACCGACTCGAACGCCGCTGCATAGAGTTCGAGCGCGTGCGGTGCGGTGTAGCAGCCGGCGCAACCGCAAGCATGCTCCTTCAGATGCCTCGCGTGGGGGGCGCTGTCGGTACCAAGGAAAAAGCGCGGGCTGCCGCTGGTGGCCGCCTCGAGCAGAGCGCGCCGATGAAGCTCGCGCTTGAGAACCGGCAGGCAGTACCAGTGCGGCCGGATGCCGCCGATGAAGAGCGCGTTGCGCTCATAAAGGAGGTGGTGCGCGGTGATGGTTGCCGCGATCGGGCCACTGGCCTGCGCCACATACTGCGCCGCCTCGCGGGTGGTGATGTGCTCGAAGACGATTCGCAGCGCCGGGAAATCGCGGCGCAGTGGCTCGAGCACGGTATCGATGAAGACCGCTTCACGATCGAAGATATCGACGCTCGCATCGACCACCTCACCGTGGATCAGCAGGGGTAGCCCTTCGCGCTGCATGGCTTCGAGCGCGGGGCGCACGGCAGCCATCGAGCTGACGCCGGCGTCCGAGTTGGTGGTGGCACCGGCCGGATAGAGCTTGACCGCATGGACCTGCCCCGAGGCCCGCGCACGCACGATCTCATCAGGCGAGGTTCGATCGGTGAGATAGAGCGTCATCAGCGGCTCAAAGCCGGCACAGGCCGAATCGGCCGCCACCGCCTTGCCCAGCGCCACCAGGATGCGTTCGCGATAGGCCAGTGCCTGCGCCACGGTGGTCACCGGCGGCTTGAGGTTGGGCATCACGATGGCGCGCGCGAACTGGCGGGCGGTGGCCCCCACCACTGCCTCAAGCGTGGCACCGTCGCGCAGATGCAGATGCCAGTCGTCGGGGCGGATCAGCGTCAAGGTATCCATGGCTCTCGGGGGGCGAAGGGAAAACCGGATTCTCCCATGGCACGCTGGCACATCATGCAAGGCAGACGCGGCACGCAGGACAGTGCCTCGCTGAAGGCCGCACTTGGCTTGCCCGCGCCGAGGGCAGCGCACGGTGACGTTAAGATCGGCCCAGATCAGGTCTTTTTTGGGAACACCCGGATGAACGCGCTGCAGGCCCGACTCTTCGAACCAGTGATCGCGATTCATGTGAGCGCCGCGCTGATCTCGGTGGTTTTGGGGCTGGCGATCCTGCTGCGCCGAAAGGGCACGCCCGTGCATCGGCTGAAGGGACAGCTGTGGGTTGGCGCCATGTTCGTGGTGGCAGTCAGCTCCTTCCTGATCGAGTCACAAACAATGCCGCTGGCAATCCCGCACTTGCCGGCGCTTGCGAGATTCGGGCCGATCCATCTGCTGTCGGTGATCACCCTCATTACCCTGTGGCGCGGCATTCGGGCGATCCGGGCCGGCAAGGTCCGCGCCCATCGGTTGAACATGATCAGCCTGTACGCCAGCCTGTGCATTGCCGGTCTGTTCACACTGCTTCCCAGCCGCATCCTCGGTGCCTGGCTCGTGGCGATCTTCACCTGACGGCTGAACTGAGTGGCTGATCTGATTCACTGATCTGATTCACTGAGCGTGAGGGCTCGGCTCTGGCGCGGTCCGATCAGGGGGTCGGCGGCCTATCACGCGTCTGGCGCCCGGCAATGATCGATACGATCTGATCGGCGATCTCGGCCGCACCGTCGCCGTCGGCTGCGATGCGTGAAGGCTGCCCGGCAATGGCGGCCAAGCCCGTCTCGAAACGCCCCGCGCGCAGATCGGGCAAAGCGATGGAGGCGCAGCGCGCATGTTGCCCGAGCCAGTCGATCAGCCAGGGGGCTTCAGGCCAATCATCACGCGGCACGGCCAGGGTGTCACGCGACGCAAAGCCGGCTTCGGCAAACGTGCCATAGCCCGGCTTGGCGACCAGCAGATCACAGGACGCCAGCAAGTCGATGTAGTCCCAGCCGAGCCGCTCGGCCGCGATGACCGTCGGTGTCTCGACCGTGCCTTGCGTGAGCATCACCGCGCTCCAGCCCGCGGGCAATTGCCAGCGCGCGGTATCGAAGGCCATCGGCAGGCCGCCGAAAGCCACCATCATGATTTGCTGCGTGGCTGCCACACCGAGGGCCTTTCGCAGCCCGGCGCGATCGGCGCGTCCACGGCGGGCGATCGGCGCCACCCTCACCCGCCGCTCGAATCCGTCGAAGGGCATACCGGGCACCAGCGCGAACAGGCGGTCGGCCATCGCATAGGCCTGGCGCATCGATCCGGCAATCGCCATCACATCGGCTCGACCCTGGGCCCGCGAAGCCAGCACATCCGCCCAATTGAGCGACGACACCCCAAAGGCCGGCAAGCCAAGCGAGGCCGCCGCCGCCAGCGGCATGTAGCCGATGTTGGCAATGACCGCATCGACGCCCAGCGCACGCAGACTGTCGCGCTCGCGATCGAGCCATGTGGCATCGGCATGCAGCGCGGCATAACGGGCAATGCTGCGCTCATCATCGATGGTGATCGCATCATGCATCTCGAAGCCGAAATCGCTGCGATCGGTCCGCACATCGGGCGCGGGCTGACCGGCCGCGGTGAATCGCTCGCGAACGACAACGGCATCGAGTCCGGTTCGTACCGTGATGTGCAGGCCGGGCAGACGCGAGCGCAATGCGGCAACGATCGGGACGGTCTGGGCAAGATGCCCCCAGCCATGCGAGCTGATGCAGACCAGCAGATGAATCGACCGATTCATACGCACACACCGCCCGGTCGCAGGCATGAGGATGGGGATGCGGCCGGCATCAGCGCAGCACGATTGCCCGGTAGTCGTTGACGTTGGTACGGGTCGGGCCAGTGGTCACCAGATCGCCAAGGGCCGAAAAAAAACCCCAGGCATCGTTATCGTCGAGATGGTGATTGGCGTTCAGGCCGAGCGCGATCGCACGTGCCAGACTGTCGGGCGTGATCAGCGCGCCGGCATTGCGCTCGACGCCGTCGATACCGTCTGTATCAGCCGCGATGGCATGGACCCGATAGCCATCTCCGAGTTGCGCGAGCAGCGCCAGCAAAAATTCAGCACAGCGCCCGCCTCGCCCCTTGCCGCGCAGCGTCACCGTGCATTCGCCGCCCGACAGCAGCGCCACCGGCGGTGTAAACGGTTGGCCATGGCCGCGGATTTCGCGCACCAGCGCAGCCATCACCTGGGCCACCTCGCGGGCCTCGCCGGTCACGGTATCGCCCAGGATCACCGCCCGGATGCCGGCCTGCTCAAAGACCTGCGCGCCCGCCTCGAGGCTGCGATGAGCTGTCGCGATCAGGCGGTTGTCGACCCGGGCAAAGAGCGGATCACCCGGCTTGGGCGTCTCGTCCACCTCGCCGCGCGCACCACGCTCGAGATGGCAAGCAATGCTGGCCGGCGGCACGACCCGCCAGCGTGCCAGCACCTCGATCGCCTGCCGATAAGTCGTGGGATCGGGGGCGCAGGGCCCCGAGGCGATTGCCGACACATCGTCGCCGGCCACATCCGAGATCACCAGCGCGCAGACCCGCGCACGCGTGGCCTGCGCCAGGCGACCGCCCTGGATGCGCGACAGGTGCTTGCGAACCAGGTTCATCTCCTGGATCGGCGCGCCACTGGCCAGCAGTTGCCGGGTCAGTGTCTTGAGATCGGCCATCGAGATGCCCTCGACCGGCAGTGACAGCAGGCTCGAGCCGCCTCCCGAGACCAGCACCAGCAGCAGGTCGTCGCGGGTCAGCGTCGCCGCATCACGCAGGATGGCAGCCGCCGCATGCTCGCCGGCCTCGTCGGGCACAGGGTGCCCGGCCTCGATCACCTCGATGCGCTCGGTGGGCAAGCCATGTTCATAGCGGGTAATGACTCGCCCGGACAGCCTGTCCGGATGGGGCCAGGCGAGTTCGACCGCGCGAGCCATCGAGGCGGCCGCCTTGCCCGCACCGACCACCAGGGTACGGCCCGCGGGCGGCTCGGGAAGATGCGCCGCGAGAATCCGCAGCGGATCGGCCGCGGCGACCGCAGCGGTGAAGCTGTCGATCAGCCGCTGTCGGTCAGCGTGGTCCTCAGTCGGCGTACTCACCGGCCTTCTTGATGATCGGCGCCCACTTGTCGATCTCGGTCTTGAGGTACTTGCCCAGTGCATCCGGCGTCTGGCGATCGGGCGCAACGATCACCGAACCCAAATCGGTGAAGCGCTTGACCAGATCCGGGTCCTTCAGCGCAGCCTGCATCGACGCAACGATCTTGTCGGCCACCGGCTTGGGCGTGCCCTTGGGGGCATACATGCCGTGCCAGACCGACAACTCGAAGCCGGGCAGACCCGCCTCGGCGGCCGTCGGCACGTCCTTGAGGGTATCGAGGCGACGTGGCGAGGTGATTGCCAGGGCGCGCAGTTTGCCCGACAGGATCTGCGGCGTGGTCTGGGTGGTCTGGTCGCACAGGATGTCGACCTGTCCGCCGAGCAGATCGGCCATCGCAGGCGCCGTTCCCTTGTAGGGCACGGTGGTCAGGTCGGTGGCGATCGCCTGCTGAAAGAGC
The DNA here is from genome assembly GCA_947487165.1 of Burkholderiales bacterium. Lineage (GTDB taxonomy): Bacteria > Pseudomonadota > Gammaproteobacteria > Burkholderiales > Burkholderiaceae_E > UBA4615. Next base: position 8,179 of record CANKWX010000058.1, on the reverse strand, counting down.
AGGCCGCACAGGTGCGATGCGGCACCCAGACCGGCATTGGCCAGCGTCACCTTGTCGCGATTGGTCTTCACATAGGCGGTGAGCTCCTTGACCGAAGTCACCGGCAAACCCGGGCGAACCAGCAGGGTCATCGGCACATCGTTGATCAGGCCGATGTACTCGAAGTCCTTGAGCGGATCGAAAGGCAGCTTGCGGTAAAGCGCGGGGGCGGTTGACATGCCGATGTGATGGACCAGAAGACGATAGCCGTCGGCCGGCGCACGGGCCACGTCGGCCACCGCCAGCGTGCCGCCGGCACCCGGCTTGTTCTCGACGACGACAGTACCGCCAAGCGATTTTTCCATCGCCTGAGCGACGCTTCGGGCGACGATGTCGGTCGGGCCGCCCGGGGCGAACGGAACGACGATCGTGACAGGGCGCGTGGGATAGCTTTGCGCTGCGGCGGGGGCGGTCAGCGTTGCAGCCGCGACCGCAAAGGTCATCCCGCCGAGCAGTTGAGCGAATTTCATGAGGTCTCCTGATTGAATCCGGTTCGCGATCTTACCGCCACGATAGCTGGAAGGCCCGACAAATCGTCACGCCAGACACGGTCTTTCGGTCGCCGCCGGACAAGGCTGGCGAACACGGCTCAGGCCAGCGACTGACTTTTCAGCGCGTCCGCAATCGCCCGGCCCACATCGTCGGTCGTGGCCTGTCCGCCCATGTCGGGTGTGCGCGGGCCGTGTTCAGTCACAGTTTCGATCGCCCTGACGATCGCATCATGGGCCTGCGGATAGCCGAGGTGATCGAGCATCATCGCGCCCGACCAGATCTGGCCGATCGGATTGGCGATGCCCTTGCCGAAGATGTCGGGCGCCGAGCCGTGCACCGGCTCAAAGAGCGACGGAAATTTGCGCTCGGGGTTGATGTTGGCCGACGGCGCAATCGCGATGGTCCCGGTGCAGGCCGGGCCAAGGTCGGAAAGGATGTCGCCGAACAGATTGCTCGCCACCACCACATCGAACCAGTGCGGGTTGCGCACGAAGTGAGCACTCAGGATATCGATATGGAACTTCTTGACTGCCACATCAGGATAGGCAGCCGACACCGCCTCGACCCGCTCGTCCCAGTAGGGCATCGAAATGAAGATGCCATTCGACTTGGTGGCAGATGTGAGCTGCTTCTTGCGCTTTTTGGCCAGATCGAAGGCAAAGCGGATGATCCGGTCGGTGCCATGACGGGTAAACACCGATTCCTGGAGGACCACTTCACGGTCGGTGCCCGGAAAGGCTCTGCCGCCGATCGAGCTGTATTCGCCCTCGGTGTTTTCGCGCACCACATAAAAGTCGATGTCGCCCGGCTTGCGCCCGACCAGCGGACACGGCACCCCGGGCATGAGACGTACCGGGCGCAGGTTGACGTACTGGTCGAACTCGCGGCGAAACAGCAGCAGCGAACCCCAGAGCGAAATATGGTCGGGCACGGTGTCCGGCCAGCCGACCGCGCCGAAATAGATCGCGTCGTGGCCGCCGATCTGGTCTTTCCAGTCGACGGGCATCATGCTGCCGTGGCGCGAGTAGTAGTCGCAGCTCGCAAAATCGAAGTGATCAAAAGCCAGATCGATACCGAAGCGGCTCGCCGCGATCTCGAGGACCCGCAGGCCCTGCGGCACGACTTCATTGCCGATCCCGTCACCCGGGATCACCGCGATCTTGTGTGCTGTCATGTCATTGACTCCTGGTCGAGGGCCAAGCGCCGGCCCTGCGTCAAACGGGACGAAACCCTGGCCGTCTGCTCAGGCAGGTCGGCTCAGGCAAAAAAGGCGTCGAAGCCCTCGAGCGGGCCATATCGGCGGCCGTCGACCAGCATCCGGGTCGGCCCGGGCATGGCTCGCTGCGCCACCGGATGCGCCGGATCACCGGGATAACAGATCATCCGGCCATGTTCGGTATCGATCGGCTCGGGCCGAATGATCGGCGGCACACGCGTGGCGGCATCGCGCATCACCTGGTCGACATCGGCATACCGCGACAGATGGGCAAGCGTCATGATCTGAGGCCCGGCCATCTCGATTTCACTGGCCCAGTAGCGCTCAAGCGCATCGCGCGGCGCGAGCCACTTGGCCGAGACCACCTCCCGGGCATCGGTACTGATCTGCTGGCCCTGCGGCAGGCAGGCAACGAAAAAGCGGGTATCAAAGCGACGACGCATCATCGTCGAAGTCTTCGGGGTGACCCATCGCGACCAGGGATGCATCGACTGTGCATCGAGGCGCAGATCAAGGCTCTGGAGGATCTCGGAAAACGCGCGGCCTTCATGCCGCATGGCCCGGGCCCGGGCCGCCAGCGCCTCGTCGGCACCGCGCACCAGCAGCAGACCCGACTCCTCGAACGCCTCGCGCACCGCCGCCATGAACAGCGCACAGGACTGGATGATGTCGAGTTCGGGCTCGCCCAGACGGGCATGCAGACTGCCCGGCTCGGCGTCGAAGCGCTGCAGCGACGCCTCGAGAGAATCGTCGGCATCGAGCTTGCCGCCCGGAAACACATGAGCGCCTGAGAGCACATTGTCTTCGCGCGGCCGCTCGAGCAGCAGCACCTGCAGGCCCTCGGGCGCATCACGCAGCAGCACGAGGCTGGCGGCGTGACGCGGCGGGGAAGACATATCTGGCTCGCCGACAGGCGGCTTGGCGGGTTCGCCGGCGGACGGCGTGACAGGCGAATTCATCCTGCCGATGTTACCAGCCGCTCAGTCCCTCGCCGACTTTCCGATCTTGAATCCGGCCACGAGCATGTGCAGGTCATGACCACTCGAATCGAGCGACGCAGTCGCAGCGGCCACTTCCTCGACCAGTGCGGCATTGCTTTGCGTGACCGCCGACAGCTGGGTGAGGGCATCGTTGACTTCGCCCACGCGGTCGCGCTGCTCGCGAGAACCGGCCAGCACCCGCCCCATCGCGTCGGCCACCGAACTGGCTGTCCCGACGGTGTTGGCCACCCGCTTGCCGGCCTGCGCGGCCAGTTTCGAGCCAAGCTCGATGTCCGAGGTCGAGCGCGCGACAATGCCCTTGATCTGCTGCGCAGCCTCGGCGCTGCGCTGCGCGAGCGACCTGACTTCCTGCGCCACCACCGCAAAACCGCGACCCATCTCGCCTGCGCGAGCCGCCTCGACCGAGGCATTGAGCGCCAGAATATTGGTCTGGAAGGCGATGCCGTCGATCAGTCCGACGATCTCGGTGATCTGCCGGCTCTGCGCATGCAGCGATGTCATGCGATCGACCAGCCCGTTGACCGTGCCTTCGCTTTCGCGCACCGACCCGACCAGATCACCCATCGCGCTGTCGGCATGACTGAGCGCGTCGACATTGTCGGCCACCTGCACGCTCACCGCCTGCATGTTCACCGTCAGGGCATCGAGCGATGCCACGCTGCGTTCGGTGCGAGACGACAGATCGAGATTGCCATTGGCAATTTCGCGGGCCGAATACGAGACTTCCTGCGCCCGATCATGAACCGCACGCATCGCGTCACTCATCGCCTGCAGCGAATCGCGCAATCGATTCAGCGCCGTGGCCACTTCGTCCTGCCCCCAGGGCGTCGGACGCGCGCTGAAGTCGCCATCGGCCAGTCGGACGATGTGAGAACCGAGCAGCCGAAGGCCGCCCTGCAGAACCGAGTACATGGCAGACAGCAGATAGAGCGCCGGCAACACCGAGGCCAGCGCGATGATCAGGCGGGTGAAACGCTCCGATTGCAGCCGCTCGATGCGCGACGTCAGCAGCTTGTCGAGGGTACTCAGACAGGCATTGTTGAGCGTGATCGCGGCCTCGAGCGCAGCGGTCGAGTCGGACCACCATTGAGCTGCGGTCGGCGCAGCGACACTGCCCTGCACCCTGGCATCGACTGCGGCAAGTTGCGCAGCGATCGGCGCAAGCCGCGCTGTCAGCCCCAGCGGCTCAGCCAGATCGGGGGTGCTCGCGATGGCACGGCCCAGGCCGGCACGCTGGCGTTCAATGCCCAGTCGTGCCATTTCAGCCGGAGCGGCCAGGGCCCGGACGACCGTGGCCTCGTTCGCGCTTGCAGGCAATGCCGCGCCGGCTTGCCGCAGACGCGCCAGTGCATCGACGATGCCGGGGCCGTCGATCACCGCTGCCTGCATCAGGTAAAAGGAATCGAGGTCGGGGTCGAGGACCAGTCCGGACGAATCGCCGATATGCGAACCGGCAGCCAGCATCGCCGCAATCAGTTCATCGTAGGCCGCTCGCAGCCTAGCCGGCGGCACGGATGCGGTGGACTCGGGCAATGCGGTGAGCAGGCGCTGGATCTCGGCGAGCGGCTTTTCTGCATTGAGCAGACTGCCCGATTCGCGATCGGTCTGCGTCAGGCGATCGATCGCGAGTTTGATCCGTGCGTTGCCCGAAGCCAGATCGGCCGACGACGACGCGTTACCGGCAAGGCCGCGCACAGCCAGGGCCCGCTGCTCCTGAGCCGCACTGATTGCCGGCGACAAGGCCTGCAGCCAGGCAACACCGTCGCGCTCCTGGGCAGCGAAATCGATCTGCGCGCCGGCGTTAAACCAGTAGAACTGCCCCAGCAAGCCAAGCGGCACCATGAACGCCAACACCACCAGCGCCACTTTCGCCGGCAATTTGAGAACCCTCATCAGCCGAACGCCCGGCGTCATCAGGCCCTGATAGCCCAGCAAACCCGGCCTGGCGGGTTGATTCAAGTCAGCCATGTCTACCCTTTCCCGTTTCTTGGGGATTTCCTGTTGGGCTCAGGGTCGCACTTGAAGGAAGCGGCGCATCGTCGGAAAAGAACGGGATTCCCCCCTGATTTACGGCCGAGCCGGCGTCAAGGACGCCTGCGCAGCCTTGGCGGACCATGCACAAGGGCCCAGCAGAAGGGTCAAGCTGCAACGGCTTGTAACCGCCAAGCAAATGACAGTAGACTCGGCGCTTGCGAGTTGTCCTGCCGTCCGTCGCCTGACATCTGGCCGAACTGCGGCCTTCCTTCAGCCCTCACTCCCGGATTAATCACCATGAAAAAAACCTGGTTTCGGCGGATCGCCGCGACAGCCCTGCTGGCAGCTCCCGCACTGCTGCCCCTGTCGGCTTCGGCCGGCCCGACCATCGACGCGATCAAGGCCAAAGGCTCGCTGCGCTGCGGCGTGAATACCGGTCTGCTGGGCTTTTCAGCGCCCGACTCAACCGGCAACTGGAACGGCCTGGACGCCGACTTCTGCCGCGCGGTGGCTGCGGTCATCTTGGGCGATCCCAACAAAGTCCAGTTCGTTCCGACCAACGCCCAGAACCGCTTCACCGCGCTGCAGTCGGGCGAAGTCGACATGCTGTCGCGCAACACCACCTGGACATCCTCACGCGACGCGACCATGGGTTCGGTCTTTGCCGGCACGCTGTTTTATGACGGTCAGGGCTTCATGGTGAAAAAGTCATCCCGGATCACCAAGGCCTCGCAGCTCAATGGCGCGACCGTCTGCGTGCAGCCCGGCACGACGACCGAACTGAACCTGTCCGACTACTTCCGGGTCAAGAAGATGACCTTCAAGCCGGTGGTCATCGCCGAACTGAACCAGGTCGAACAGGCCTTCTTCGCCGGTCGCTGCGACGTCTACACCACCGACAAATCGGGCCTGGCCGCCACCCGCCTGAAGGCAGCGAACAAAGACGACTACGTCATCCTGCCCGAAGCGATTTCGAAAGAGCCGCTTGGCCCGATGATCCGTCGCGGCGACTGGGAGTTCTTCAATGCCGTGCGCTGGACCCTCTTCGGTCTGATCGAAGCCGAAGAATATGGCGTGACCTCGGCCAACGTCGACAGGCTCAAGACCGACAGCAAGGATCCGCCGATCATGCGTCTGGTGGGCACCTCGGGCGACGTCGGCAAGGGCATGGGCTTTGACAACGACTGGCTGGTGCGCGTCATCAAGGCAGTCGGCAACTACGGCGAAATGTTCAACCGCAACATCGGCCCGCTGGGCCTTGACCGTGACCAGAACGCCCTCTGGAAAGACGACGGCCTGATGTACGCACCGCCGATCCGCTGAGTGTCTCGCGCCATTCGCCTGACCTGCTGATCGTCTGATCCAAACCTCCCGCGGCGCCGGCCGTCGCGGGAGCGCAGCACCAACTCCCTCCAAGTCATGCTCCGCAGCGAACGCTTTCGCAACCTGCTTTACCAGGCCTTGCTGCTGGCGGCTGTCGTCGGCATCGGCTGGTATCTGTTTTCAAACACCCAGCACAATCTGCAAACCCGTCAGATCCAGACCGGATTCGGTTATCTGAGCCGCGAAGCCGGTTTCGAGATCGCTGAAACGCAGATCGACTACCAATCCTCCGATTCCTATGGCCGTGCCTTCCTGGTGGGCCTTGCCAACACGCTGCTGGTGGCAGGCATCGGCGTGATTCTCGCCACATTGCTCGGCACTCTGGTCGGTATCGCCCGGCTGTCGCCCAACTGGCTGCTGGCCAAGCTCTCCTCGAGCTATGTCGAGGTGATGCGCAATGTGCCGCTGCTGCTGCAGCTTTTCGTCTGGTACGGCCTCTTTACCGAACTGCTTCCCGCGGTGAGCGAGGCGATCGCATTCGGCGACTGGCTCTTCATCAGCCAGCGCGGATTTCGCTATGCCTGGCCGGCCGAACACCCGGCCTGGTCGGGTGTCGGATGGGGGCTGCTCGCAGGCATCGCATTGGCCTTCGGCTGGAAGTCGCTGGCCCGCCGCAGGCAACTGCGCACCGGCCTGCAGTGGCCGGTAGCCTGGCCCGCGGTGCTGCTGATCGCCGGTGTGCCCTTGCTGGCCTGGTCCCTGATGGGCGCACCGACCGAGATCGAGAGACCGGTCCTCGAAGGCTTCGACTTCATGGGCGGGAGAGTGCTGTCGCCCGAATTCGCCGCGCTGGTGATCGGCTTGTCCACTTACACCGCCGCCTTCATCGCCGAGGTGGTTCGCGCCGGCATCATGGCGGTCGACCGTGGCCAGACCGAAGCCTCGATGGCGCTCGGGCTGAGCCCGGGCCAGCGTCTGCGCCTGGTCACCTTGCCCCAGGCCCTGCGGGTCATCATTCCGCCGATGACCAGCCAATACCTCAACCTCACCAAGAACTCCTCGCTGGCTGTGGCCATCGGTTATCCCGAACTGGTCGCGGTCTCCAACACCACCATGAACCAGACCGGGCAGGCGATCGAGGCGATTGCCCTGCTGATGGCGGTCTATCTGTCTATCAGCCTGACGATCTCGGCATTCATGAACTGGTACAACAATCGCGTGCGGCTGATCGAGCGCTGAGACCATGGCCGACACCCTCAGCACCACCGGCAGCGTCTCAAGCCCCCCGCCCGCCAGCTCGGCAGGGCCGCTGTCGTGGCTGAAAAAAAATCTTTTCTCGACCCCGGCCAACAGCCTGCTCACCGTGCTGACGCTCGCCGTGCTCGCCTGGATCGTGCCGCCGGCCCTCGACTGGCTGATTTTCAAGGCGGTCTGGGGACCTCAACCGCTGGCGGCCTGCGATGCGGTGCGAGGCCAGGGCGCCTGCTGGGCGGTGGTCTGGGAAAAATTCCGCTTCATGATGTTCGGGGTCTATCCCTTCGATCAGCAGTGGCGACCGGCGCTGGTCATCGGCATCCTGGTGTCGCTGCTGGTAATCTCTGGCATCCGCTGGTTCTGGCGCCCCTCGCTTGCCGCCATCTGGGTGATGGGCATCGTCGTGTCCTACTGGCTGATGAGCGGCGGGCTGGGCCTGTCGCCGGTGCGCACCGAGCAATGGGGCGGGCTGCCGGTCACGCTGATCCTGTCGATCTTCGGCATCGGCTTTGCCTTTCCGCTGGGCATTCTGCTGGCGCTGGGCCGACGCAGCAGCCTGCCGGTCATCCGATCTTTTTCAGTGGTCTATATCGAGGTGGTCCGCGGTGTGCCGCTGATCACGGTGCTCTTCATGGCCAGCGTGATGTTCGCGCTCTTTCTGCCCGAACGCATGCGTATCGACCAGCTGCTGCGCGCGCAGGTCGCGATCATCCTGTTCGTGGCGGCTTATCTTGCCGAGGCGGTGCGCGGCGGTCTGCAGGCGGTGCCCAAGGGTCAGGTCGAAGCGGCGCAGGCGCTCGGGCTGTCCTACTGGACCATCATGCGCAAGATCGTGCTGCCGCAGGCGCTCAAGATCTCGATCCCGCCGATCGTCAACAGC
>CANKWX010000057.1 GCA_947487165.1 Burkholderiales bacterium | reverse complement strand
CGGGTCATGCCCACGTTCATACGGCGGATGTCGGAGAGGAAGCCAATCTCGCTTTGGGGGTTGCTGCGTGTCAGTGAGATGGCAATGATGTCGCGCTCCTGGCCCTGAAACGAATCGACGGTCCCCACGCTGAGCCTGCGTTGCAGCAGCAAGCCGTTGAGCACGACGCTGTCTTCGATGGCGTCTTTCAGATAATTGATTTGAGCGCGGTACGGTGCAATCACGCCGATGGTCAGCGGGCCTTGATCGTGTTCGGTAGGGTCGTAGGGCTCAAGCAGCTGGGCGAGTCGCTCCAGCAGCAAGTGGGCTTCTTCGGGGTTAGCCGTTGAACGGCTTTCGGGAATCGCAAGCTCCAAAAAGCCGCAACCGGCCGTGTCAATGAATTCCACAGGCATGTCTGGCGCAAAACGCAGGTCGTAGGCCGCCAAACCAGCGTGGTGCACGCTATGGTGCGGCACCAATTGGCCGCCATAGAACTTCTCGGAGCTGAACCCCATGATGCTCGCGTGCATGCGGTATTGCACCGTGAGCATGCGGGCTGTCTGCGGCTGCCGCTGGATGCACTTTTCGAAAAGGGTTTCGCGCAGGCCTTCACGGGCCGCTTGTTCGCTCTTCACCGTGGGCGGCAGCTGGTGGTGGTCGCCCGCCATCACAATGCGCTGGCCCTTGGCAATGGGAATCCAGCAACCCGGCTCCAAGGCCTGGGCGGCTTCGTCGATGAAGACGGTTTCAAAGCTGAGGTGGCGAATGTGGCGGTTGCTGGCACCCACCAGCGTGCAGGTGATGACCTGCACCGATTCGAGCACCTCCTCGGTCATGAAGCGCTCCAAATCGTCGGCGGCCTGGCGCAGCGTGCGCACTTCTTCCCTCAGCCATTGGCGATGCTGACGTTCCTCGAAGCCGAAATGGTGGACATGGACGTTTGCGGATTCACGGTGCTGCTCAGCGGTCTGGCGCATTGCGTGCATCTTGCTGTAGCTGGGATGGGCCATCACACCGGCATCGAGCGTGTGCTTGAGCAGAAGGTCCGACACTCGGCTGGGGTTGCCCAGCCGAATCACTTTGACGCCGCGCTCGGCTAACTTTTCTGTGAGCAGGTCGACGGCGGTATTGGAAGGGGCACACACCAGCACGCGCCGCTCACGCCGAATGATTTCCAAAATGGCCTGAACCAGCGTGGTGGTTTTGCCTGTGCCGGGCGGGCCGTGGATGATGGCAACGTCTTGGGCCGACATCACATGGCGCACAGCCACAAGCTGCGAGTCGTTGAGCGCACTGGGATAAAAAAAGTTGCAAGCTTTGTGCTCGCCAAAGCTGGCCTGCCTGGCGCCCAGCAGCACGTCGCGAAGTTCGGCCAATCGGTTGCCGTGTGCGCCGATGACGTCAGTCAGGGCCTGGTTCATCTCACGGTAGCTCACCTCGTCAAAGGTGAGGTCAATGCCCAGCGAGCTGCCGTCGAGCACCCAATCAGGAAGCGCTTCTTTGGTGGTGGCCAGCAGCAGCTTGTTGCGCCGAACGCTGGTCACGACGCCGTTCAACACTGGCCGCTCGGCAGTCGAGTAGCCTGCTGCATTGCTGAACAGCGACGCATTTTTGCCCACCTGAAACAAGTGGAGGTCTTGCCGATGTGCAGGGCGCTCCAGCTCCAGCACCACCTTGCCACCAAAACCGATCTCTTCTTGAGTGATGGTGACGGGGTACCAGGTCAAGCCACGCCGACGGCGCTCCTTGATGCTGGCGCTGGCGTTTTTGAGTTTGAATTGCGCTTGGTCTTCCTTTTGCTCAAGCTGCATGAGGGCACGCACATGGCGTAACTCATGTTGAACAGCAAAAGAAGCAGTGGGGGCGGGGTCTTGGTCAGCCAAAGGGAATGGGAAAGGACAAAGGCACGCTAGCCCCGGGTCATTGACAGATTAACAGGAGCATCGGTAAGACCTCGCCTGGAGCACGTTATCGTCTTGCCTGCACCCATGAACGCATCGACCCCGACACCGCACACGCTATCCACCCAGCCTGGTCCACCATTGCCGCGGCTCTACACGTTTCGCCGCTGCCCGTATGCGATGCGCGCACGAATGGCACTGCTGCAGGCCGGGCGGGCCTTCGAGGCGGTGGAAGTCAGTTTGAGCAATAAGCCAGCAATCTTGCTGGCCATATCGCCCAAAGGGACGGTACCAGTGCTGCAGTTGCCCGATGGCAGTGTGATTGAGGAGAGCTGGGACATCCTGCGTTGGGCACTTGCCGTACCTGATGTGCATGGCTGGTGGGCGAGGGCGCAGTCGCCTGCCAATCTGGATTTGGTACTGCGAAACGACGGCGACTTCAAGCATCACCTGGACCGCTGGAAGTACCCCCAGCGCTACGCGACTGGGTCTGGCGCGCCAGACGCACACCGTGACAGGGCGCTGGATGTGCTGCTGCGACCGCTGGAGGCCCGGCTTAGCAGCGCGCCTTACCTGGGTGGCGCCACGCCCTGCGCCACCGACGTGGCAGTGATGCCTTTCGTGCGCCAGTTCGCCTCGGTTGACCTAGGATGGTTTGCAAGGCAGAGCCTGCCATCGGTACGCGCCTGGTTGGACGGCTGGCTCGTCAGCCCGCTATTCGTTAATTGCATGGTCAAGCTGCCCGCGCAAGGTGTGAATCGCTTTCCGTCGCTCTAGCGATGGCTTTGCTGCAAACCGGATCTCGATTTGCGAATCAGCGTTTCAAACGCTGCATGCCATCGGGCGAGACGAAATCGAGGCCGCCTGACATCTAATTTTACATAATATAGATTAGACGACAAGTGAGAAACCGAAACCTCAGATCGCCGTGGCGAGGACGTGATGCTAAGGTGCGCCGCTATCCCACTGCGCCACTGGAGCAATCGTGATTCAAAACATCAAACCGGTGATGGCCGCCAGCGCACTCGGCATCGCACTGATGCTGTCGGCAGCATCATCGATGGCCCAACCTGTCGCAAAGGCCACGCCCGCGCAGGCCGCTGCAAAAGCCCCGGCAATCGATCCGGCTGCTGTCGCCACCATCAATCGCATGGGCGACTATCTGAAAACCCTGAAGGCATTTTCAATTCGGGCCGACACCACCACCGACCAGGTGCTGCCGAGTGGGCCGAAGCTGCAGTTTGGCGGCATGATTGATCTGACATTCCGTGATCCGGACGGCCTCTATATCGTCTCTCGACGCGACGACCGCGACGAAAGCCGGTTTTTCTACAACGGCAAACTGCTGACGGTGTGGGTCGAGGCCAAGAAGGTCTATGCAGGCATCGTGGCGCCAGCCACGGTCGGGTCGACCCTCGAACTCGTCAAAGAGAAGTACGACGTCAATTTTCCGTTGGGCGACGTGCTGCTGATGGCCGCACGCGGCGAGCTGCTCAGGGATGTCAAGGCCGGAATCGTGATCGGCACCGGACGGATTGCTGGTGTCGACTGTGACCATCTCGGCTTTCATCAGGACGGCATGGACTGGCAGATCTGGATCGAAAAGGGCGAGCGCCCTCTGCCGCGAAAGATGCTGGTCACGTCGCTTGTTCAAGTCAGCCAGCCTCAGCACAGCGAGGTGCTGACTTGGGACCTGTCGCCGAAGATTGATCCTGCGATGTTCACCTTCGTGCCGCCCGAGGGCGCAAACCGGATTGCCATCGCCGAAAAGAAGGCAATCAGGCAATCGAAGGCAACTACTGGTGCAAAGGACGCAAAATGACCACTCAATCAGCCCTCGCCCATTCAATCCGGCGAATCGCCCTGCCCTTGCTCGGCATGGCGCTTTTGTGCCTTGCGGCAGACCCGGCTCAGGCCGTTAACGTCAACCGAAACGCCAACGTCAACCAGAACACCAACGTCAACCGAAGCGCTAACGTTAACCAGAACGTCAACCGAAACGTCAACGTCAACCAGAACACCAACGTCAATCGGAACACCAACGTCAACGTCAACCGCAACGTCAATGTTAGCGGCGGCTACTACGGCCCGAGCTATCACAGTGGACCGAGCGTCGCCGGTGTCGTAGCGGCAACAGTGGTCACCGCCGCTGTCGTCGGGACCGTGGTCAGAAGCCTGCCACCATCATGCAGCACGGTTTACGTGAACGGTTTTGCCTACCAGAATTGCGGCGGCACCTACTATCAGCCGCAGTATCAGGGCAGCAACGTCACCTACATCGTCGTCAATCAGCCCTGAGCTTCTTGACTGCCCGCGGCTCAGCTCGTGACAGAATGGCGGCACGATGAGTGCCCCCACACTGACCCGCGAAAGTATTCTTGACGGCTCGCTTCAAGCCTCGGTCAGAGCCCTGCTGGGGCCTGAGGTCAGACTGATGACCGCCGAGGAGCGTGAAGCCCAAATCAAGGACATGCTCGCACAGGCGCCGCGCCCGGACAGCGTCTGGGTGTTCGGCTTCGGTTCGCTGATCTGGAATCCGGCCTTTCATTTCGCCGAACGCCGAGTCGCCCGCATTCACGGTTTTCATCGCAAGTTCTGCCTCTGGGCGCGGGCCGGACGCGGCAGCCCTGAGTCCCCCGGGCTGATGCTTTCGCTCGAGGCCGGGGGCAGTTGTACCGGCGTTGCCTACCGGCTCGCGGCCGGCACCGAGATGACCGAGCTTGACGTGCTTTGGCGACGTGAGATGACCACCATGGCCTATCGACCGGTCTGGACGCTGGCCAGAACGCCAGACGGCCCTGCCCATGTCATCGTCTTCAGCGCCAACCGTGAACATGAGCGCTATGCGCCGGGGCTTGACCATGACACGATCACCCGATATCTGGCAACCGGAGCGGGCCCACTGGGGCGCTGCTGCGATTATCTGTTTGAAACAGTGGCTCATCTGAAGGCCCTGGGCATCCAGGACCGCCGCCTTGAAGCGCTCGAATCATCCGTCAGGGAGCACGGCAATCCAGCCGCCTGAAACGGTTCTCGAGCCTGACCTTTTCCCGCAGGAAACTCCCGTATGAAAATCGATACCGGCAGGCCTGTGACCATGGGCCCTAATGGCATGGTCACCTCCCCACATTCCCTGGCGTCGCAGGCGGGCGTCGATGTGCTGCGCGCAGGCGGATCAGCCGTCGATGCCGCGATCGCGGTCAGTTCGGTGCTGTCGGTGGTCTATCCGCATATGACCGGACTCGGCGGCGATGCCTTCTGGCTGATCCATGATGCAAAGACCGGCTCGGTGCGCTATCTCGACGGCGGCGGGCGTGCGGCGGCCAATGCCAGCATCGATGCCTTTGCGCAGCGTGGCCTGGCCGAGATCCCGTTTCGCGGCATTTTGCCGGCGACCGTGACCACGCCCGGTGCGGTTGCGAGCTGGGGTGAGGCGCATCGTGCCTACGGCCGTCTGCCGCTTGGGCGCAATCTCGACAGCGCGATCGGCTATGCCCAGAACGGCTTTCCGGTGACCGCAAGGCTTTCGGGCTGGATTGAGCAAGTCGTCGCCGACCTGCAGCCCCATGCCGAGACCATGGCGATCTTCCTGCCTGAGGGCAAAGTGCCTGCGCCGGGCTCAAAGCTCACCAATCCCGCACTTGCGAACACCCTTCGTGCAATTGCCACCGATGGCGTCGACGGGTTTTATCGCGGCGCTGTGGGCCGTGAACTCGCACGGTTTTCGGCGGAGAAGGGCGGCTTTTTTACCGAGCTCGATCTTGCCGCGCAGACCGCCCGCTGGGGCGAGCCGATCAAGGGACAGTACCGCGACCTGGTGCTCTACGAGACCCCTGCCCCGACACAGGGCTTCTCGGTGCTCGAGATGCTCAATCTGCTCGAGCCTTATGAGCTGCACAAACGTGAATTCCAGGGGCCGGACATGGTCCATCTGATGGTGCAGGCCAAGCAGGTGGCCTATCACGATCGCGATCATTACCTCGGCGACCCGGCCTTCGTCAGCGTGCCGATGGATCGGCTGATCTCGAAGGCCTATGCCGACGAGCGCCGCCCGATCATCGATCCGGTACGCGCCCTGCCCTGGGACAAAGTGCCCTCCTACGGCAGCCTCACCGGAGATACGGTGTACATCGCCACGGTCGATGCACAAGGCAATGCGGTCTCGCTGATCCACAGCCTCTATGGCGTCTTCGGATCGGCGGTGGTCGCAGGCGGCACCGGTGTGGTCCTGCAAAATCGGGGCGCCTATTTCACGCTCGATCCGACACATCCCAATCGGCTCGAGCCCGGCAAAACACCCCTGCACACCCTGATTGCATCGATCGGCTTTCGCAACGATCGGCTCTGGAGCGTTGTCGGCTGCATGGGCGCCGACGGTCAGCCGCAGATCCATCTTCAGACCTATATCAATCTCATCGACTTCGGGCTCGATATTCAGCAGGCGCTCGAATCGCCGCGCTGGCTGTCTGGGCGATTCGGTCTGGGCGAGCCGCGCGACACCCTGCACATCGAGGCGCGCTTTCCCACTGCCACCATTGACACGCTCGAGCAGCGTGGCCATCTGGTCGATCGCTGGGACAACTGGAACGAGCTGGCGGGGCACGCTCATGGCATCGTGATCGACCCGAAAAGCGGCATGCGTCTGGGGGGCTCAGATCCGCGCAGCGACGGCGCCGCCATCGGTTACTGATCCGCCCCACGATCAATTTGGCAGCTGACCTGCCGACGTCGCTTCGCCTTCTGGCATCAGACGAACGGACAGGCGGCATCGACGAATGGCAGGTCTTTTTTCTGGGCGATTTTCGTGACGAAAACCGTCTGAACCGTGCGCTTGTCCGGTCAGCCTGCCGACTGTGGTTTTCCGCACAATTCCGTGAAATAACCCGAACTTCGAAAAAGACGCAGGCCGACTCGCTGGCATCATCCGCGGGGTGTTTCGTCAGGTTTTTCATGGACGCTCGCGCCGTATTCCTGAAGGCATCGCAACGGCTGATCTCGTAACCCATTTGCAGAATTCACACATCGCCCAATCATGATTCGATGCCACGATCGAAGCCTCGATCGAGCTCACCACCGAGCACCCAGCGCCAGAGTCACAAGCCGATACTCCCGCATCCGACGCCTGCTGTCGGTGCTGCTGCCGTTGCTGATGCCGCTGCTGGCGCATGCAAAGCCGCTGATCACCCCGGCCACACCCCCGCCGGGCAGCCCAACCCCAGCAACGACAGAATCGCTCATCAGTCCTGAGGGGCAGCAGGCGACTGCACGCGAAGCCGGCACCATCACAAAGGGCGACCCATCGCGGTCGCTCAAGCCGGTTTCTCCGCAGGCGCCAGACAAGTCCCGCGCTCTTGCGCCATCTGCGCCGACGCCGGGTCTTTATCTGTCGGGTAACGATGAGCCGGGGGGGCTGCGGTCGGTGTATCGCTTCAAGGGGTTGTTGCCGCCCACGTCGGTTGCCGGCGTGGTTGCGAAGGCAGTCGCCACGCCAGCCCCTGCGCCTGCCTCACGACAGGCGCAGCGCGATTCGCGTGTGAACCTTGCCTCCGTGCCTGCTGTCCGCGCCAATCAGCGTGCGGTTGAGAAGGTCAGCGCGTCGCGAGTGTCTGATCAAAACGCTGCACCGCCGGACGGATCGCAGGCAGACGACTCATGCGTGCGCACGCAAGACGGCACACTCGTGATTCGGACTGGGCGGGCGAACAGTCCCTGCTCGGGTGCCGACTTCAGGGCACAGATGTCACGCCAGCTGAAAGCCGCGATGGCCGATATCGATGCAACGACCCCTCGGGCGAGCGGCGCCGCGATGGCTTCGCCGGGCGCCTGGCACCATGTCAGCCTCACTGCCCCGCCCTTGAGCATGTCGGTTATCGCCCGAGCGCCGGGTGAAGACAACCTGCGTCGGCTCAATGCCAAAACAAGTTGGGTCGAGCAGTATCAGTCCAGGATGGCCGAAATCCGGATCGGTCAATAGCGGTTTCATCCCCCGTGCGGCACTGTCCGGCTGCCGCCAACGATGTACGATCGCCCTTTGAGCGCCGACCAGCTGTTCATGCTGACGGCGGACGCGAAGATCAATCAGGGGGAGAGACATGCGTGATCTGACAGGACAGGTTGCCTGGGTAACCGGGGCTGGGACAGGAATCGGAGAAGGCTCAGCGCTTGCGCTGGCCGCAGCAGGCATGCGGGTTGTGCTCTCGGGGCGTCGCGAGAGCGAACTCGCGAAGGTCGCGGCTAAGATCACTGCCAAAGGCGGGCAGGCTCGAGTCGCTGCGCTCGATGTCACCAATGCTGACGCGGTCGAAGCCGTGGTCAAGGGCATCGCGGAGCACGAAGGTCGCATCGATGTCGTCGTCAACAGTGCCGGCCTGAATGTGACCCGGCGCAACTGGAAGCATCTGTCCCGTGCAGACTGGGATCAGGTGATCCGTATCGATCTGGACGGCGCATTCTATTGCTGCCATGCGGTGTTGCCGATGATGCGAAAGCAAAAGGGCGGGCTGATCGTGAACATTTCATCGATTGCCGGCAAACGGGTCAGCCCGATGACCGGCCCGGCCTACAGTGCCGCGAAATTCGGTCTGAACGCAATGACCGACAGCCTCAATGCCGAAGAATGCGTCAACGGTATCCGGGCAACGGCAGTCTGCCCAGGCGAGGTCGCGACACCGATTCTTGACAAGCGTCCGATCCCGGTCTCGACTGAAGATCGCGCACGAATGCTCCAGCCTGAAGACCTTGGCGAGACGATTGCGTTTCTGGCGCGTATGCCATCGCATGTCTGTATCAACGAACTGGTGATCACACCCACCTGGAACCGGATGGCGGTCGGACCGGCCATGGCGATTCCGGACTGATCGACCCGGCCAGTTCGCACCCTCACATCATTGACAAAGGAGACCCGAATGTCTGCAAACCTGAAAGTCGAAACCGAAATGTCGAGTGCTGAATGGCAGGCGCGCTGTGACCTGGCGGCGCTGTATCGCATCTGCGACCACTTCGGCTGGACCGACATTCTGGCCACTCATATGTCGGTGCGCGTACCGGGCGAGCCCAATCATTTCCTCATCAATCACTACGAGGAAATGTTCCATGAAATTACCGCGTCGAGCCTGATCAAAATGGATCTCGACGGCAATGTGATCGGCCGTCAGGGGCGCTTTAACAAGGCCGGATTCACGATCCACAGTGCGATCTACAAGGCTCGCGCGGATGCTAATTGCGCCATGCATACCCATACCCGTGCGGGTGCCGGCGCAGCGATGCTCAAGGGCGGACTGCGCCCGATCAGCCAGGACGCAATGCAGGTCTACGACGAGCTGGCCTACCACGATTACGGCATGCCGGCCACGCAGGAAGAGTGCGATGCACTGGGCGTAAGTTGTCAGAAAGGCAGCTGCGTGGTCTTGTTCAACCATGGATTGCTGACCTTTGCACCGACGGTGCATGGCGCCCTTCAAAGCCTCTACATGCTCGAGCGCGCCTGCGAACTCGAGCTGATTTCACGCACGCTTGGCGAGCCGCCGATCATGATTGATGAGGCCGTCGTCAACAAGATGGGGTCGGTCATGAAGAAGGCGCGAGCCGACCATCGCTATGGCCTGCATGAATGGAATGCGCTGGTTCGGCTGGTTGAAAGCAAGGGCGGATCCGATTTCCGCAGCTGAGCCGATTTCCCACGCGGCCCAAATCTGTGCGCCCTGCCCTGGGAAGCGCTCATCCCTGAGTCATTGACCGGCGTCGGATCGGCCCCTTCCTGCAGCAGCCACCTGTCTGCATCAGAACACCGAAGAGGAGTAGGAAGAGGACCACGTCGGATCGATCGATTGCCGGCGAAAAACTTAAAGTCATACAGCAACTTCGTTTTCTAAAACGTTGAAACATTTATAGAAATTTTCGGTTGTTGTGCGAGCGATCGACTCGGGGGAGAGGCCACGCAGGGTAGCCAGAAACTCGCCGACATGCCTGACGAAGCCCGGTTCGTTGAGCTTGCCCCGGTGCGGAACCGGGGCAAGAAACGGCGCGTCGGTTTCGATCAGCAGTCGATCGAGCGGCATCTTGCGGGCCACTTCACGCAGCGACTCGGCATTGCGAAAGGTGACAATGCCGGACAGCGAGATATGAAAGCCGAGGTCGAGTGCGGCACGGGCCACTTCCCAGGTCTCGGTGAAGCAGTGCATCACGCCACCGATGTCGTCGGCACCCTCCTCCCTCATGATCGCCAGCGTGTCGTCAGCCGCCGAGCGGGTATGAATGATGAGTGGCCGGCGGCTGATGCGTGCCGCGCGGATATGAACGCGAAACCGCTCACGCTGCCAGCCGCAGACCGCAGCCGGATCGCCCTCGGTCCGGTAGTAATCGAGCCCGGTCTCGCCGGTGGCAATCACCTTTGGCTCGCCAGCCAGCCGCACCAGCGTCTCGACATCCGGCTCGATCGTGTCGGGATAGTCGGGATGGACGCCGACCGAGGCATAGAGATTGGGATGGGCCTGCGCCAGCGCCAGTACTCGTGGAAAGTCTTCGAGGGTCACCGAGACGCACAGGGCGCGGTCGACCGCGTTCACGCGCATTCGGTCGAGGACCGCATCAATCTGAGAGCCGAGTTCGGGAAAGTCGAGGTGGCAGTGCGAATCGACGTACAAGGCGAGGTCCCCCGCCCGCAGATCGGGCGTCAGCAATCGGGCATTCTACCGGCGCTCTGACGCGACTTCACAAGGTACTGGTCTGGCGCGAGGACAACGCGACCGAGGCGATCAGGGTTTCGAACTTGGCGCGCACCTGCTCGCCGGCCTCGTTGCGTGCGAACTGGATGCCCAGGCCCTGTGGCCTGCCGGTGCTGCCCGCCGGTGTGATCCAGACCACCTTGCCAGGCACTGCGTACCTGGTCGGATCGTCGAGCAGGGTAATGATCAGATAGAGGTCATCGCCCAGATTGGCCGGGCGTGTCGTCGGCACGAAGAGGCCGCCGCCCTGCACGAAGGGCATGTAGCTCGACGCCACCCCGGCCTCATCGCGAATGGCCAGTGTCATCACGCTTGGCCGGGCCGAGCCGCCCGGTGCGGTCATCGTGGGCGTGCCCGCCGATTGTCGGGGCTGCGCAGCGGCTGCAGATTCGCTCATTTTTGTGCCCTCGAGGCGACTGGCGCCACAATAGAAATCTGGTCAGCGCTGGCGTCCGTGCGCTCAGCCCCTTGGGCCCGGTTTTGCGACCGGACCGAAGGCACCGAGATAGGCCGCCAGCGACTCTTCGCAAAACAGCCGCGGATTCAGCGGATGTCCGACGCTGCGATACTGCCCGGCCAGATCGCGACTCGCGTCGGCAAGCCGTTGCGGGTCGGTTCGGGATGCCAGATCGCGCAAGCGAGCGGTCTGGGCCGGAAAGTAGCGTGGCGACCCGCCCATGCGACAGCGCGCCAGATCGAGAAGCCAGCGCTGCATCAGCGCCAGCCATTGACGTCCCTCGAACGGCTGCAACACATCGGCGGTTGCGATCCACGAAGTGTCCGGCAGCCTGGCAATCGCCTCCAGCATGGTCCGATGGGCGGACGCCTGCGAAGGCTCGGCGAAGCGGATCGCCTGCAAGGGAGAGCCTCCTGCCATCGCCAGCCAGGCTTGGGCCTCGGCCGGGCTGCAGCCGGTCTCGGTGCGGACCCACTCGGACGCCTGTTCCGCGCCCGGACTGTCGAGCAGCCGGAGCTGACAACGCGATCGGATGGTTGCCGGCAAGGCATCGGGTCGGTTGGCAACAAGGATGAAGCACAGCCCGCCGCCTGGCTCTTCCAGTGTCTTGAGCAGCGCATTGGCGGTCACATGATTCATCGCCTCGGCCGGGTCGATCAGCACCAGCCGCCGTCCGCCACGGTGCGAACCGACGCCTAGGAACGCCGAGAGCGCCCTGACCTGATCGATCTTGATGTCGTTGGCCTGCTTGCCGTCGTCATCGACCAGACGAGTGAGCTGGCGAAGGTCGGGATGGGTGTCGGCCGCCACCCAGCCGCAGGCGAGGCATCGACCACAGGCAAGGCCGCTGTCGAGCGGCGTCTCGCACAGCAACGAGGCGGCCAGCGCCATCGCATAGCGCGTCTTTCCGATACCGGATGCCCCTCGCAGCAGCAGTGCATGCGGCAGACGCTGCGCATCGTGAAGCTGCCCGACCAGCGCCGATTGATGCCATGGGAGTGCTTGAAAAATCATTTAGCTACAATATAATCAATAGTTTAAAACATCAACTTCAAGTATTTTACGAATATCTTCGATTGATTTTTCGCTGTCGATCGTCCTGAAACGGGCACCCGAACTGGCGGCCCGAGCCAGATAGGCTTCGCGCACCCTGACAAAAAACGCCTGCTGTTCGGCTTCAAAGCGATCGGCCGCTCGGGCTGATCTACGCCGCTCTGCCGCAATCGACGGGTCCAGATCGAATAGGTAGGTTCGATCGGGCTGCAGATCGGGGTGAACCCAACGCTCGAGCGTCTCGATGTCGGCCAGCGCAATGCCTCGGCCGCCTCCCTGATACGCGATCGTCGAATCGGTGAAGCGGTCGCAGATCACCCAGACGCCGCTGTCGAGTGCCGGGCGGATGACGCGTTCGAGGTGGTCCTGGCGGGCAGCGAAAGCCAGCAAGGCTTCGGTTCGCATCGACATCGGTCGGCTAAGCAGCCATTCGCGGATCGCTTCGGCCAGCTCGGTGCCGCCCGGCTCGCGTGTGACGCTGACCCGATGGCCCTGCTTGCGCAGCAGGTCGGCAAACCATTCGATATGGCTGCTCTTGCCCGCGCCGTCGATGCCTTCAAAGGTCACAAAACGCCCTCGACCAGTCATGGCAGGCCTCGGCGTGACTCAGGCATCGGGTTCATCGGGTTAGGTACCTTCTTCTGATAGCGGGCGACCGCCCGGTTATGTGCGACGAGATCATCGGAGAATTCACTGCTGCCGTCGCCTCGTGCAACAAAATAGAGCGCATCAATCGTCGCAGGGTTCAGCGCCGCCGCAATCGAGGCTGATCCCGGCATGGCAATCGGGGTCGGCGGCAAGCCGCTGCGGGTGTAGGTGTTGTAAGGCGTATCGGTCTTGAGATCGCGACGGCGCAGATTGCCGTCGAAAGCATCGCCCATGCCGTAAATCGTCGTCGGATCGCTCTGCAGCATCATGCCGCGCTTCAGGCGATTGACGAAGACCGCCGCAACCCGTCCCCGATCAGACTCCCGGCCGGTTTCCTTCTCGATGATCGACGCCAGCACCAGTACCTGGTAGGGCGATTGCAGCATCGGCCGATCAGCGCTTTTCGGTCGGGCTTGCCAGGCAGCATCGAGCCGCCTTTGCTGCAGCCGATAGGCGCGCCTCAGGACATCGATGTCGGTGGTGCCGGGTGCAAAGGAATAGGTATCGGGCGCAAAAAGACCCTCCGGATGGGTCTCGGCAGCGCCCACCGCAGCGAGCAGCTCGGCGTCGGTCATGGCTTGCGACTGTGCCCGCAGATCAGGCTGACGCAAGAGTGCCGCACGCACCTGGCGGATATTCCAGCCTTCGATGAACGTAATGTCGCGCACGCTTGCATCACCGCGGGTCAGCCGGTCCAGCAGGGTTTGCAGGGTGATTGGTGAGATCAGCTCATAGCTGCCCGCCCGGATTTTCGGGGCATCGCCGCGAAGACGCATGGCGAGCGCCAGACCCGGGCCGGAAACCGACACACCCTGTCGACGCAAAGCGTTGCCGATGCCCTGCCCCGCCGTGCCGCGTTCGATATCGACCTCAATCCGCGGCGCGGACAGCGACAAGGGTACGCGAGCGTACTGCCACCATCCCCAGCCCGCAGCCGTTGCCAGGCTTGCCGCCATGATCAGGGCGGCCGACAGAAATCGTCTGACAGGAGATCGAGTGGCTGGCATGGCCGATATACTACGTCGCTATGTCAGCCCTCCCCGCTCAATCTGTCTGGAACGTCGCTGCTGTCGAACGCCTGGCGCAGGAGGTCGGCGGTGTGGTCCGGGTCGATGCCTGCGGCCCCGGTATCGACGTTGGCGCAGCGAGCCTGCCGCAGGGTGATTTCCTGGCGCCCCTCTCCGATCTGGGCGTGATCGGCGCGAGCGGCGAGGCGGCTGCTGCCTTTTTGCACGGACAATTGACCAATGATGTCGAGCATCTCGTGCCAGGGCTGGCCCGCTGGGCGGGGTATTGCTCAGCCAAAGGCCGGCTGCTCGCGACGATGCGCTACTGGCGCGATGAACACACGATCTGGCTGACAAGCGCGCGCCCGCTGGCCCAGCTGCTGACAAAGCGTCTGAGCATGTATGTGCTGCGGGCCAAGGCGAAAGTGTCCGACCACAGTGACGACTGTGCAGTCTTCGGTCTTTGCGGAGAGGCGCTCGCCCTCCTTGCGGCACAGTCGCTGGCACTGAGGGTGCCCGGGCCGGACGAGGCCTCCTCCAGCGGTGGTGCGCACCTGGTGGGCCTGCCCGGGTTACCTCAGGCAAATGGCGCTGCGCGACCGCGCTGGCTGCTCGTCGTGGCCGCGGATCAGGCTGGTCAGACCTGGCAGACATTGAGGGCGGCGGCGACACCGGTCGCAAGCGAAGTCTGGCGTCGCACCGAGGTCCTGTGCGCCATCCCGCGGATCGCGCCCGGTAGCTACGAGCAGTTCGTGCCGCAGATGATCAATTTCGAGTCGGTCGATGGCGTGAACTTCCGCAAGGGGTGCTACCCCGGTCAGGAAATCGTCGCGCGCAGCCAGTACCTCGGCAAGCTCAAGCGGCGGATGTTTCTTGCTCGCGGCCATGGTGATGTGCCCGAGCCCGGCAGCGATATCCTGACCGAAGCCGGCGGCGAGCCCTGCGGTCAGGTCGTGTTGGCGGCGTCCGACGGCGCTGGCGGCTTCGATGTCCTTTTCGAGTCCCAACTGGCGGCGATCGAGGCAGGCGGTGTTCGGGCCGGATCGATCCCGCTGAGTCTGGGCGATCTGCCCTATCCGCTCAAAGCAATCGACTGATCAGTCACTGATGCCAAACGACGCCGAACTCGGCGCAAGCCTCGAGGTGTGTATCTGGTTCGAGGCCGATCCGCAGCATCACGATGAGATCGTCGCGACCTTCATCAGGCTGGCACAGGTGGTCGAGGCCCAGGCAGCGTCGATGCGGCCTGCAAGCCCGGTGCCAGAAAGCCGGCCTCGATTGCTGCGCCGCCCTGAAGTCGTGATGCGCGCGGCGGGGCCGAGGTCGACCTGGATGGAAGTCTGGCCAGGCATTGCCTCAGCGCAACTGCAGGCCTTTCTGATGCAGCTCGAGCAACTCGCGGCCCAGACCGGCTTGACTGCCCTGGCGAGCGGGCCCCGGCATGTCGAGCCCTTCCTGATCGAGATCGAGCTGAACTCCCCGACTCGTCGCTAGCTCAGCCGACGCCGCATCGACTGATGCGCGATGCCGGCATCGTCATAGACCGGCCCGAAGGCGTCGAAACCATGCCGGGCATAAAAGGCCAGCACATAGACCTGCGCGCTCAGTTCGACGATCAGGTCGCCGCGAGCGGCCGCAATCGCCACCAGCCGCTCGAGCAGCAGGCCGCCGACCCCTGATCGGCGCCAGTCGGCCAGCACCGACATTCGTCCGATCCGGGCGTCGGGCAGCAGGCGGGCAGTGCCGACTGCCCGGCCATCGACGAGCGCCAGCGCATGCAGGCTGAGCCGATCGTGTGCGTCGATCTCATCGGCTTCAGGCAGTTGCTGCTCGCGCACGAAGACCGCCATCCGGATCGCGGTCGCCTGCTCTCGCTGAGTTGCCCAGTCACCGACGGTAACGGTGACTGGCCACTGCGGGTCACCCATCCTCAGTCGGCGTAGCCCGGATTGCGACGGTCGAGCTTGCGCTTGAGCGCCGCGAAAATCTCGGCGCTGCTGAGTGCGGTGCGTTGAACCGAAATCGCATGCGCGACGGTATCGAGCACCTCCTGGCCGACTTCGATCAGTTCGGCGCCACCGCCCGCCGCACCGACCTGGATCTGGCAGGCTGCCTCGAGCGAATACATTGCCTGGAAGGCTTCGCCCATGGTCGCACCGACCGTCAGCAGACCGTGGTTGCGCAGGATCATATACTTTGCGCCGCCGAGGTCGGCCTGCAGGCGAGCCCGCTCGTCGTCGCGAACCGCGATGCCTTCGTAATCGTGATAAGCCAGCGAACTCATGATGATGCTTGCCTGCTGCGAGATCGGCAAAAGACCTCGCTTTTGCGCCGACACCGCCACGCCGGCACGGGTATGCGTGTGCAGCACGCAACCGGCATCCTCACGCACCTCATGGATCGCGCTGTGGATCACAAAACCGGCCGGATTGACCTTGTAGGGGGTCGGCAGCAGCGGCTTGCAGTTCATGTCGATCTTGACCAGCGACGAGGCGGTGATCTCCTCGAACATCAGGCCATAGGGATTGATCAGGAAATGATGCTCAGGGCCGGGAATACGGGCCGAGACATGGGTAAATACGAGATCGTCCCAGCCGTAGAGCGCGATCAGGCGATACACCGCGGCGAGGTCGACGCGCAGCTGCCATTCCTGCTCTGACACCTGCGAACGGACGGTGGTTTGGGGTGCGTTCATGATGAGGTCTCCTGAAGTGTGTTGGGTGAGCGTCGCAAGCGAGCGACAAAGATCAGACCAGTTCGACCAGCTGCTTGCCGAAGTTATCGCCCCGCAACAGTCCGATAAAGGCCGAGGGCGCCGATTCGAGCCCGCGGGAGACAGTTTCGCGGTATTTCAGGCTGCCGTCACCCACCCGTTGCGCCAGCTCGGCCAATGCCGGCGGCCAGGCGTCAGCAAATTCGGACACGATGAAGCCCTGGATCTTCAGTCGATTGGTCAGGATCGAGCGGATGTTGTAGACCGGAATCGGCTCGTCGTTGTAGCCCGCGATCATGCCGCAGACCGCGATCCGGCCGAAAGCATTCATGCGATCGAGGACGGCGTCGAGCACCGCACCCGCCACATTCTCAAAATAGCCGTCGATGCCGTTGGGCGTGGCCGCGGCCAGATCCTCGACCAGTCGGCCGGCCTTGTAGTCGACACAGGCATCAAAGCCGAAGCCATTGATGACCGCACTGCACTTGGCGCTGCCGCCGGCCACGCCGACCACCCGGCAACCGGCCGACTTGGCCAATTGACCGACCACCGAACCGACCGCTCCCGAGGCTGCCGAGACGACCACGGTCTCGCCGGCCTTAGGACTGATGATCCGATTCAGGCCCACCCAGGCGGTCACGCCCGGCATGCCGGCCACACCGAGATAGGCCTGCATCGGGACCCGCGAGGTATCGACCTTGCGCAGCCCGGCGCCGTTGGACAGACCGTAGTGCTGCCAGCCGAATCCGCCGACCACCACATCACCGACCGTGAATCCGGGATGCCGGCTTTCAACCACCTCGCCGACCGTGCCGCCGACCATGGTCTCGCCCAGCGCCTGCGGCTGGCGATACGACTTGCGATCGTTCATCGCACCGCGCATGTAGGGGTCGAGCGAAAGGAAACGGTTGCGCACGAGCACCTGGCCGTCGGCCAGGGCCGGCAGTGCGACGTCTTCAAGACGGAACTGCGCAGGGGTGACCTGGCCATCAGGTCGGGAGGCCAGAACGATTCGGCGATTGGTGGTGGTCATGATCTTCCTTGAAGGGTCAATGGGTGTGTCTGGTCGGGTGCTCGAGGCAGGGGCTCAGGGGGGCTCAGGCCTGGGGCTGGAAGTCTGGTGAGGCGGTCGCTTGCGCGTCGGGCGCCGGCTTGCGTTGTCGAATCTTGAAAGTGCCCGAGGCCTTGGCGATCAGCTCACCGCTCTCATCGCGAACCTGGGCCTCGCAAAAGGTCAGCGAGGTTGCGCGATGCACGCATTCGCCAATCACCCTCAGGCGTCCGATACCGGGCCGGATGAAGGTGGTTTTCATCTCGACGGTGATGGCATTCATCGGTGCGTGAAACTCATCGCTGTGTGCCGCACGCGCAGCCATCGCCATCGAGGCGTCGAGCGCCGCCATCAGCACGCCGCCGTGGGCGACATGGCGGGAATTGCACAACTCGGGCGACACCGGCACGAGGAGTTCGGATCGGCCCTTGCCGAACTCGACCAGCGTGATGCCAAGCTGGTCGAGAAAGGGAATGCGTCGAACCCGCCCATCCGGCATCAGCATGGTCAGAGGATCTCGAAGAGGCCGGCCGCACCCATGCCGCCGCCGATGCACATCGTGACCACGCCGAGCCTGGCGCCGCGGCGCTTGCCCTCGATCAGCAGATGGCCAGTCAGGCGCTGGCCCGACACGCCATAGGGATGGCCGACCGCGATCGCGCCGCCGTTGACATTGAGTTTGTCGGGATCAATGCCAAGGTGATCGCGGATGTAGAGCACCTGAACCGCGAACGCCTCATTGAGCTCCCACAGATCGATATCGGAGACCTTCAGGCCGTGACGCTTGAGCAGCTTCGGAATCGCAAACACCGGACCGATGCCCATCTCGTCGGGTTCGCAGCCGGCGACTGCAAAGCCACGAAAGACACCAAGCGGCTGCAGGCCACGCTTTTCAGCCATGCTGCGTTCCATCAGGACGACCGCACCGGCGCCATCCGAAAACTGGCTGGCATTGCCGGCCGCAATCACGCCACCGGCGATCGCCGGTTTGATCTGCGAGACGCCCTCGTAGGTGGTGTCGCCGCGAATGCCTTCATCGCGATCGAGGGTCACCTCCTTGACGGTTTCGACGCCGGTCTGCTTGTCGACGGTCTTCATCGTGACCGTGATCGGGACGATCTCGTCGCGGGTCTGGCCGGCGGCCGCCGCTGCCGCAGCGCGCAACTGGCTCTGCACGCCATAGTGGTCCTGGGCTTCGCGTCCGATGTTGTAGCGCTTGGCGACCATTTCGGCGGTCTGCAGCATCGGCCAGTAGATCTCGGGCTTATTGACCTTGAGCCAGCCGTCGATCATGTCCTTGGTGTTCATGTCGTTCTGGACCATCGAGATCGACTCGACGCCGCCGGCGACATAGACGTCGCCTTCACCGGCCATGATCCGCTGCGCGCCGAGTGCAATCGTCTGCAGACCCGAAGAGCAGAAGCGATTGACGGTCATGCCTGACACGCTCACCGGCATGCCGGCACGCAAGGCGATCTGGCGGGCGATGTTCGAGCCGGTCGCGCCTTCCGGATTGGCGCAGCCCATGATCACATCCTCGACTTCGGCGGCATCAACCTTGGCCCGCTCAAGGGCGGCCGACACCACATGGCCGCCCATGGTTGCGCCATGGGTCATGTTGAGCGAGCCGCGCCACGATTTGGCCAGGCCAGTGCGGGCGGTTGAAACGATGACTGCTTCGCGCATGATGATCTTTCCTATCGGTAAGTTTTTTTGACAGTGTCTGAAGGCTAAGGCTTAGGTCCTGAGGATCTGCGCTCAGGCGTTGAATTGCTTGCCTTGCGCAGCAAGTCGCGCCAGCAGCGGTGCCGGGGTCCAGAACGCCGGATCGGCATGCGGATTGGCCGCAAAGCCCTTCATGATCTCGACCACCTTCGGCAGCCCGAGGGTGTCGGCATAGAACATCGGACCACCCCGAAAACGCGCAAAGCCATAGCCACTCAGATAAATGATGTCGATGTCGGAGGCTCGCAGGGCGATGCCTTCATCCAGAAGTTGCGCGCCTTCATTGACCAGGGCGAGCAGCAGCCGGTTGACAATCTCTTCGTCCGAAATCTTGCGCGGCGTGATGCCCAGCCGGGTACGTTCGGCGGCGAGCATGTCCTCGACCACCGGCGACGGATAAGCCGTGCGATCGCCGGCCTTGTAGTCATACCAGCCGGCCGAAGTCTTCTGTCCATATCGGCCGAGTTCGCACAGCAGATCGGCGGTCTTCGAGTAGCGCAGGTCGGGCTTTTCGACATAGCGGCGCTTGCGGATCAGCCAGCCGACATCGTTGCCGGCCAGATCGCCCATGCGAAACGGCCCCATCGCAAAGCCCCAGCGCTCGATGGCGCCATCGACCTGCTGCGGCGAGCAGCCTTCTTCCAGCAGAAAGCCCGCCTGGCGCGAATACTGTTCGATCATGCGGTTACCGATGAAACCGTCGCACACACCCGAGACCACACCGATCTTCTTGATCTTCTTGGACAGCGCCATTGTCGTGGCCAGCACGTCCTTGCCGGTTTTGGCACCGCGCACCACCTCGAGCAGGCGCATGACATTGGCCGGCGAAAAGAAGTGCGTGCCGATCACGTCCTGGGGCCGCTTGGTGAAATCGGCGATCTTGTCGACATCGAGCGTCGAGGTATTCGAGGCCAGAATCGCGCCGGGCTTCATCGTGGCATCAAGGGTCTCGAAGACGGTCTTCTTGACCGCCATGTCCTCGAAGACCGCCTCGACCACGATGTCGGCCTGGGACAGATCGGCATAGGTCATGGTCGGCTTGATCAGCGCCATGCGCTGCTCGACCTCTTCCTGCGTCATCCGCCCTTTTTTCGCGGTGTTTTCGTAGTTGCGCCGGATGGTGGCCACGCCGCGATCGAGTGCCTCCTGCTTCATTTCGAGCAGAACCACCGGGATACCGGCATTGATGAAGTTCATCGTGATACCGCCGCCCATCGTGCCGGCACCAATCACCGCCGCCGACTTGATCGGACGCTGGGGGGTGTCATCGGGCACATCCGGGATCTTGCTGGCGGCGCGCTCCGAAAAGAAGGCATGGCGCAGCGCCTTGGAGCTCACTGACTCGACCAGCTCGTCAAAGAGCGAGCGCTCGACTTTCATGCCTTCGTCGAAGGGCTTCTTGACCGCGGCCTCGACGCACTCGAGACACTTCATCGGCGCGGGATACCCGCGATAGGTCTTGTCGACATGGTCACGCGCGGCGGCAAAAAAGGCATCGACACCGCCCGGCATCGAATCGGGCGAGACGGTGCGGTCGCGCAGCCGCGGGCGCTTGGATCCGTCGGCGACCACCTTGCGGGCAAACGCTGCCGCACCGGCCAGCAGATCGGCATCGGTGAGCGAATCGAAGTAGCCGAGCTTGAGCGCTTCTTCGGCGCGGATCGGATTGCCGGTGACGATCATGTCGAGCGCCTTGGCAGCGCCGATCGCACGCGGCAGACGCTGCGTGCCGCCGGCGCCCGGCAGCAGGCCAAGGTTGACCTCCGGCAGTCCGATCTGGGTGCCCGGCAGACCGACACGGTAGTGGCACGCGAGCGCCAGTTCGTTGCCGCCTCCCAGCGCCAGGCCTGCCACCGCAGCGACCACCGGCTTGGGCGCGTCCTCGATCAGGCTGATCAGATCGTGCAGGCTGGGCTCGGCAAAGGCCTTGGGCGAATTGAACTCGCGGATGTCGGCGCCGCCCGAGAAGGCACGTGGTGTGCCGGTCAGCACGATGGCGCTCACCGTTGGCTCGGCCAGCGCACGGCGGATGCCGGCGTCGATGCCGACGCGCAGATCGAATCCGAGGCCGTTGACCGGCGGGTTGTCCATCGTGATGACGGCGATATCGCCGTCCTGGCGATAGTGGGTTTGAGTCATGTCGGGCTCCTCGATGAAATCGAACGTTCGTGCTTTTTATAATCGATAAAAAGCGAGCCTGCGCCCGCTGTCGATATCTAGCCCATGACTATATCGCAGTCCTCTCACCCAGTGCTCTCACCCATCGCTTTGACCCATTCCTTTAACCCGGTCCGGTATCCAGTTCCGCCAGCCCTCCCGTGCCGCTCGGCTCGGGAGGGACTGCTGCGTCCAAAGATCAACCTGTAGCCGGGCAGCCCTCAAGCACCCGGCAATCGGTAATCCTTGAACATCTCGCGAAGCCGCGTCTTGAGAATCTTGCCGGTCGCGCCAAGCGGAATCGCCTCGACGAACTGAACGTCGTCGGGCGTCCACCACTTGGCGATCTTGCCCTCATAGAACGACAGCAGTTCCTCGCGACTGACCTCGACCCCTGGCCGCTTGACGACGATCAGCAAGGGCCGCTCGTCCCACTTCGGATGCACGACGCCGATCACCGCCGCCTGGGCCACCGCCGGATGGGCAATCGCGAGGTTTTCGAGATCGATCGAGCTGATCCATTCGCCGCCCGACTTGATCACATCCTTGCTTCGGTCGGTGATCTGCATGTAGCCATCGGCATCGATGGTGGCCACATCACCAGTCGGAAACCAGCCT